>JAZNBP010000042.1:0-5938 GCA_045587085.1 Acutalibacteraceae bacterium
GAGCGCCTTTTTCGTTCTTTCAATTTCTTCTTTTAAAATGCCTTCACATTTAAGCTTTTCTACCTCAGAAAGTATAATTTCTCTGACCTTTTCAGGATTCTGACTCTCGCCTGAAACAGCTATAAAGCCGTAGTTTCTCTCGCAAGTAACTTCAGTTTCCAAATCACCTAAAATATGACCTTCATTGTAGAGCTTGTTGTGAAGTGCGCCCGTTTTTCCAAATATAATCTCAGCTAAAACAGAAAGTTCTGTAATTTTCTTTAAAAGCTCTTTTCCTGTCGCTCCCGTTTCAGTATCTTTATACCCGAACATAAATGACGGAACGGAAACGGAAAGCTTTTCGGAAATTTCACTTTTCAAAACAGAAGCAGGCTCATCGTCAAATATTTTAGTAAGTTTGCCTTGTGGAGCAGCTTGTGATTTTATGTTTTTTTCAACGCAATCGGCAATATCTAAAGGATTGACATTTCCCACAACGAAAAGCGACATATTTGACATATCATAAAAAGTGTTGTAGCACTTATAAAGAGTTTCCTTTGTGATTTTTGAAATTGACTCCACAGAGCCTGCGATATCAATTCTTACGGGATGATTATGATACATTGGAGAAAGGAAGTTCATCATTAATCGCCACGAAGGCTCATCATCATACATCTTGATTTCCTGACCGATAATGCCTTGCTCTTTTTCTACGTTTTCTTTTGTGAAATATGGAGACTGAACAAAGCTGAGCAATATATCAAGATTTTCGTAAAAATTATCACTACAAGAAAAAAGATAACACGTGCGGTCAAAAGAGGTGAATGCGTTGGCGCTGGCGCCTGTTTTTGCATATTTTGAAAAAGCGTCACCGTCCTCGCCCTCAAACAGCTTGTGTTCAAGGTAGTGCGCAATACCCTCTGGTACGGTTATCATTTCGCTACCGTTTTTTGAAAATTTGGTATCAATAGAGCCGTAATGTGTGCCGTAAATAGCATAGCTTGAAGAATACTGCGGCTTTTCCATAATGTATATTTCAAGTCCGTTATCAAGCACAGCCTTTACGTAGCTTTCTTCACCAAAGCCTTCAAAAATCTGCTTTTTCATTAGTTTTCACCCTCCTTATCGTTTGGTAACAGCTTATATACTGTGTGCAGCTTAACGCCTCTTGCGGCATAAACCACGTCATTGCGGGTTACCTTTAATATATCTTCGGCAGCCTCTTCGGGAGAAAGCAGCCTGTCTTTTACAATTTTAAGCGAATACCAAGCATCCAAGAGTCCTTGTGAATCGTTGTAGGACTTGAACGAATCGGTGATGCTCTTAATAGAGGACTCAAATTCCTCGTCGGTAAATAGGTTTTGCTTTATCATATCAAGCTGGTTTAAAATTTCTTTTTCAGCCTTGGTGGCATTTTCTTTTTCTATACCGCTATCTACCGTTATAAGACCCTTCGCCTTAACCGAGCTTGATGCACAGTAGTAGCAAAGACTGTATTTCTCGCGAACATTGGTAAACAGTCTTGAATATGGACCACCGCCAAAAATATCACACATAACGGTAAGGGCTGCGGTCTTGCTGTCGTCGCCGTAAAGCTCGCTCGAAAAGCCCATACAAAGCTTGCCCTGCGCAACGTCCATTTTTTCTATTACGGTGTTGGGAGTTTTAACTGCAGGGGTAGGGGTGCTGCTTGTGCAGTCAGGAATATTATTGCGAGTAAGGGCATCAAACTTTTGAGATATTTTATCAAAAAGTCCTTGCGGCATTGAACGTGATATAACGTTTATGCGTAAAAATGCGCTGGAAAGCAATTGTTGCCAAGCGGCATATAATGATTTTCCGGTAATTTTCTCTACCTGTTCTTCGGTGCCGCATTTTGGTAAGCCGTAAGCTTCACCCTTGTACATTTCTTCTATAAGGCGCTTTTTAGCGTAAACACGCTTTTGTGCCAAATCGCCGCGTATATGCTCAATAGCCTTGCGCTTTTCGCGCTGTACATCATCTTCACAAAATGCGCCGTTTTCTGCCTTTGGTTCGAATATAAGCTGGGTGAGCATCTCTACTGCGCTGTCACAAAGCGATTCGTCATCCAAAGCAAAACGGTCGTCTATTGTAGAAATTGCAATTTTAAGAAGCTGATAATCTCCAACCTTTTCAGCACTTGCCGAAAGATTAGCGCCGTAAAGCTTTGCAAGCTTGAAATTAAGAGCCGAAAAATCGGGATAGCCTGCGCTGCAGGTTGTCATTACAAATGGTAATAACGCATACTCGGCAACCGTATCGCTTGATAGCGGCACGTAAAAGTTAAATGAGATTGAGGTTGTATTAAAACGGTCGTTTTTAATGAATACGCCCTCTACTCCGTTTGAAAGCTGTGTGATTTTAGCAGACATTTTGTTTCCTCCTAATTTATGTCAAACTCTTTTAGCATAAGTGATAGCGTGCAAACGGGAAGCCCTACAACGTTAAAGTAGTCGCCCTCAATTCCGCTGACAAATTTTGATGCACGACCTTGAATGCCGTAAGCACCTGCTTTGTCCATAGGCTCACCTGTATCGATATAGTCGCTTATTTCCTTGTCGGTAAGCTTACGAAAATGCACCGTGGTTGTAACGGTTTTGCTAATACTTTTTTCTTTTGTCAGTACCGTAACCGCGGTGTGAACATTGTGGCTTCTGCCCGATAGACTTTTTAGCATACGGGCCGCATCGGTTTTGTCTTTTGGCTTGCCCATAAGTATGCCGTCAAGCTCGACTATTGTATCTGCCGAAATTATCACGGCATCGTCGGAAAGTCCGCTTGCCACAGCGGCGGCCTTTTGATAGCTTATACGCGCTACCTCGTCGGTAACGGGTAGGGCAGAGTCCATAGTTTCGTCTATATCGGCAGTGATAATTTGGAATTCTAAATCAAGTAGTCCCAGCAGCTCTTTACGGCGAGGGGACTTGGAAGCCAAAATAATTTTCATAACAAACATTTTCCCACTTTAAATTATATTTAATATATAATAACATAAATAAAGCGCTTTTGCAATGGGGAAAAGTATTTGATTTTAGTTTTATTGATAAGGTATAAATTGTTAAGTGAAAAACACGTAAACTCAACCTATGGTTGCGTTGTAGTAAACTGATATGTTATACTAACCATAGATAACATCAGTTATAATGTTTTTAAGGGAGTTGAAATATTATGACATTAAAAATAGGCGAGAAAATTAAAGTTTTGAGAAAACAGCACGACGTAACGCAGGAAAAATTGGCAGCGTATCTCAATATATCCTATCAAGCGGTTAGCAAGTGGGAGAACGGAACGGCACTGCCCGACATTTCACTTATACCCGCCATATCAAATTTCTTTGGCGTATCGGCGGATTACTTACTTGGCATTCAAATCGATAAAACAAATGAGGACATAGAAAAGACACTGATTAAAGTAAACGAATTAAATCACGCCGGAAAACGCTTGGATTCAATTACTCTCCTTGAAGATAAATTAAAACTGTATCCCAATAATCACACTTTACTTGCCGAGTGGATAGAATCAAAGTGTCTTACATTCAGTCCCGATGATGAGCAAGAGAAATGGTTGAATGAAATAATAGAAAAATGCAATTTAATACTTTCTGATTGTTCGATTGACGAAATTAGATATAAAACAAAAACCAATATGGTATTTGCATATTCATTTTGCGGTAAAAAAGATATTGCCGAAAAGCTTTGTTATGAATTTCCCGAAAATCCTTATTCAAAGGTTGAAATGATGTCAATGATTGCTCATCCAAAAGAGAGAGCAAATTACAAGAAGAAGTGCATTTGTAGGGATTTTGAGTCATTGTTTATCAATATTTCCAGCATAGCCAAGCATCACTACTGCTTTGCCAATCCTCAAGAGGCAATTCCGGTTTGCCAAATTGCATTAAATATTTTGGAGTCGGTAGGATGCGAAGGATTTTTGATAATGTATAAAGCCGAAATATGTTCCGATTTAGCCAACGCTTATTCTAAACTCGGCGATAAAGAACAAACCCTTAAATACGTGGCTTTGGCATTTGATACATACCTGGAGCTTGATAAACTTATAGAGGATGAAACATATTATTATAACTCCCCACTACTCAAAGGAGAATTTTTTAATAAAACAAAGGTAACTTTTGGCGGTGAGATGAGTGCTACGGAGGGGTTTTTGTGGACCTTGCAACATAGAAAATCTTATGATTGGCTTAAAAAAGATGCTGACTATCTAAAACTGCTTGAAAAGATGGAAAATAATGTAATTAAATTTCTAAAGTGATAAGGACTAAACGATATATCAAACAAGCGTATTTGTTGACAAGATTAGGAGATAAATGATATAATTTTTATAAAATATGCAACCTTTTGATTATCAACGTAGTATTATTAGTAAACGGAGAAAGTAGCAGGAGTAATTTATGAAAAAGGAAACGTCACCTAACATACGAGCGATAAGACGCCAGTACGTATTTTGCATTGTCACGCTCTTTGCAGCTTTTGTAATCGGTTTGGTAGTTGATATAGTATTTATAAATATGCCGTTAGGTTTTATAGTCGGTCAAACTGGCTCTTTGCTTGAGTCTTTTATTCATATCGCGATTACTATGCTTATAATGTTTATATTCTGCTATAAGTATGGGTACTATGATAGTAAATTCGCTTTAAAACCATTTCTTTTGGCTCTTGTTTTTACTTTTATTACGCAAATCGTTGTAGTTTTTATATTTGGCCCTACTATGTGGTTTTCGGGTCCTACTATATCTCTTGCAAGAGATTTGTTCGATGCTAAATATCCTGAATTAGAGGGTGCGGCATGGACCTTGACTAAAGGAACTATATACAAATACAGATGGATTTTTATGATAATTGCCTTTTGGGTTCTTTATGCGCCATCAATGATTTTAGGCAAGTATTTAGGAAGTAAAAAGGGTAGAAAAGATTCCCTAAAAGCAAAAGAAGAAAAGTTAAAAGAAAAGACGTTAAACGGTCATCCGTTTGATTAAGTAAAATTTGCGGTCGGTTTTCCGACCGCTTTTTTGTTGCCTCCCTCTGACGAGGGAGGGGGACCGCTTGCGGTGGAGGGAGAGAATAAAAAGTAAGGTTTAAAACCATTTTCTCTCCCTCAGTCACTACGTGACAGCTCCCTCGTCAGAGGGAGCCGAGTAAAGTGCTATAAAAACAATATTTTTCTTGTAATTCCCAATATCTTGTGATATAATTAGACATAATTATGTATATAGGTGGTATATGTTATGAAATGTCCTTTTTGCGGTTATGAAGAAAGCAAGGTAATCGACTCTCGTCCAACCGACGAAGGCGAGCGTATTCGTCGCCGTCGTGAGTGCCTTGAATGTGGAAAGCGTTTTACAACCTACGAGATGATTGAAAGCCTTCCAATAGTTGTTATTAAAAAAGACGGCTCACGCGAGACCTTTGACCGTCAAAAGCTTCTTACAGGTATGCTTCGCGCTTGCGAAAAACGCCCCGTATCAATCGAGATGCTTGACCGCGCTATCAGCGATATTGAAACCGTTATTCAAAATTCACTCGACCGCGAGGTTAGCAGTGACAAAATCGGCGAGCTCGTTATGGAAAAACTAAAGGAAATTGACGAGGTTGCTTACGTGCGTTTTGCATCGGTTTATCGTCAGTTTAAGGACATCAACACCTTTATGGACGAACTTAACAAACTACTCAGCAAATAGGAGAATCTTTTTAAAATGGACAATCGCGAACTCTTGGCAGAGCTTTTACTGCCAAACATAGATAAAACACCTGACTATTATGAAAATATGTACCCCGAGCGCAATCTGCCCGAGGGTGCGCGTGTTACCCGTGTAGCACCGTCACCTACAGGTTATTTGCATTTGGGTACGCTCTTTACATCCCTTGTAAACCGCATTACTGCTACGTCTTCGGGCGGTGTGTTTTACACCCGTATAGAAGAC
>JAZNBP010000043.1:0-3113 GCA_045587085.1 Acutalibacteraceae bacterium
TTCACGTTAGCGCAGAGGCACTTGAAGTATTATTTGGCAAGGGTGCAGAACTCACCAAGAAGAAGGATCTCTCCCAGCCCGGACAGTACGCATGCGAAGAAAGAGTAACAATTGTAGGCCCCAAGAAGCAGCTTGCAAACGTTTCTATTTTAGGACCTGTTCGTCCCGCTACACAGGTTGAGCTTTCTTTGACAGATGCACGTTCTATCGGCGTTACAGCCCCTATTCGTGAGTCGGGCGACATCGCAGGCACCGGTGCTTGCAAATTAGTTGGTCCTTGCGGTGAGGTTGAAATTACTGAGGGCGTTATCGCTGCTAAGCGTCACATTCATATGACCGTTGCAGATGCCGAAAAATACGGTATTGTTGACAAGCAGATTGTAAGCGTTAAAATCCCAACTGAGGGCAGAGCTCTTGTATTTGGCGATGTTATCGCACGTGTAAGCGACAGCTACGCTTTAGCTATGCATATCGATACTGACGAAGCTAACGCAGCAGCAGTTCCCGGCAGTTGCATCGGTGAAATCCTTGACTAATAGTTTAGGACTTTATCTGCATATTCCTTTCTGTGAAAAAAAGTGCAAATACTGTGATTTTTATTCCGCATTTAAAAGTGAGGAATTGCTTGACAGGTATACATTGGCACTTATAAAAAGCATTAAACAATGGGGCGGCACTTTAAACCGTCCCATTGATACTATTTATTTTGGAGGCGGAACTCCGTCGCTGTTAGCCCACAGATTAGCAGACGTTATATCAGAGGTGAAATCAAGCTTTAAAGTAGATGAGCTTGCCGAAATTACCTTGGAGCTTAACCCTGCGGGTGACGTAAAACCACTCTTGGAATATGCAAAAAAAGCAGGTATAAACCGCCTGTCAATTGGTGCTCAAAGCGGTGATAACAGCGAACTTTCGGCTTTAGGCAGAAGTCATACTGTAACGGATACCAAAAACACCTTTTTTCTTTCCCGTAAATTAGGCTTTAAGAATATATCGCTTGATTTGATGTTGGGACTGCCTAACTCTAATCTCGCTACGCTTAAAAAAAGCCTCGATTTTATAACAAAGCTTAATCCTGAGCATATATCGGCGTACATCCTCAAAATCGAGAAAAACACCGTTTTTTATAAACAGAAAGACACACTTAATCTGCCGAATGATGACGAAATTGCCGAGCAATATCTGTTTATGTGCGATTATCTGAAAGCTCTGGGCTATAACCACTACGAAATTTCAAACTTTGCCAAAAAAGACTTTGTTAGCTGTCACAACCTAAAATATTGGAAGGGTGACGATTATTTAGGAATTGGTCCCTCTGCTCACTCGGCAGTAGATAAAAAACGCTTTTTTTACGAGCGTGACATTGGGGGCTTTATAAACGGTAATTCACCCGTTCCTGACGGTGTAGCCGGTGACAAAGAGGAATATATAATGCTATCATTAAGGCTTGACAGCGGAATTGAATTTTCAAAATATTTAGACCTTTTCGGCGAAAAAATCCCCGTTAAACTAGTAGAAAAAGCCCGCATTTTAGAAAAACACGGATTTTTAAATATTACCGATAAATGCATTAGTCTTACCGATAACGGTATGCTTTTGTCAAACAGTATAATTACCGAGCTTTTGGAGTGTTTGTAATGAAAACCTTAAAAATACATCTTATCCGTCACGGTATTACCGACGGAAATATTTTAGGACAGTATATCGGTGCTAAAACCGATTTACCCCTTTCCCCCGAGGGATTAAAGGAATTGCAACTTTTAAAAGAAAATTATGAGTATCCGCAAATTGATGCACTTTATTCAAGCCCAATGCTTCGCTGTAAGCAGACGGGTGCGGTGCTTTTCCCCGATTATTCCCCCATTTGCGTTGAAAATTTGCGTGAATATGATTTTGGCAATTTCGAGGGCAAAACCGCAACTGAGCTTGAACACAACCCCGACTTTATAAAGTGGACTTCAGGCGTTAATACCACTCCGCCAAACGGCGAGGATAACGCCGAATTTGTAAAAAGACTTTGCGTGGGGCTTAATCAGATAGTGCTTGATATGCTAGATAAGGGAACTGATAGCTCGGCTGTAATTATGCACGGCGGTGCTATGATGATGTTGCTTTCCGCTTGTGCTGTTCCAAGACAAAAACCGGTTGAGTGGACCTGTGACTCAGGACGTGGTTTTTCCCTGCTTGTAACCCCCTCGCTTTACCACAAAAGCGGTATAGTAGAAGTGACACATATAATTTAGCCAAAGCATTTGACAATATTTTCAATATATGTTAAAATATATTGATTTATAAGCAATTTTTAATGTTTCTGGAGGAATAAAAATGCTGGATATAAAATTTATTTGCGACAACCCCGAATTAGTAAAAGAAAACATCAAAAAGAAATTCAAGGATAATAAGCTACCTCTTGTGGACGAGCTTATCGCCCTTTATACAGAAAAATGTGCTACTAACACTGCTGCTAATGACCTTCGTGCTAACCGCAACAAGATAAGCAAGCAAATCGGTATGCTTATGGGACAGGGTAAGCGTGACGAGGCAGAGGAAATGAAGCAGCTTGTAAACAATCAGGCAGCCGAGCTTAAAAGCCTTGAGGAAAAGGAAGCCGAGCTTTCTAAAAAAGTGCTTGAAATACAGATGAAAATCCCCAACATTGTAGACGAAAGCGTACCCGTAGGTAAAGACGACAGCGAAAATGTTGAGGTTATGCAGTACGGCGAAAAAACTGTACCTGATTTTGAAATTCCTTACCATACCGATATTATGGCGGCATTCAGTGGCATCGATAAGGACGCTGCAGGCAAGGTTGCAGGCGAAGGCTTCTATTACCTTATGGGCGATATTGCAAGACTTCACTCTGCAGTGCTTTCCTATGCACGTGACTTTATGATTGATAAGGGCTTTACCTATTGCATTCCTCCGTTTATGATTAGAAGCAATGTTGTAACCGGTGTTATGAGCTTTGAGGAAATGGATGCTATGATGTATAAAATTGAGGGCGAGGACCTCTATCTTATCGGTACATCCGAACATTCTATGATAGGTAAATTTATTGATACAATAACTCCTGAGGAGACCTTACCATTAACACTTACAAGCTATTCTCCCTG
>JAZNBP010000044.1:0-5469 GCA_045587085.1 Acutalibacteraceae bacterium
AATGGTGTTTGGGTATTTGGTGCTGATATGGACGGCGAGGATTACACCAAATTTGATTTTGACCTACCCTGTGCCTTGGTTATAGGAAACGAGGGCAAGGGCATTGGCACGCTTACCGCTAAAAAGTGTGACGGAATTATAAGTCTGCCTATGTTTGGAAAAATCAACTCACTTAATGCTTCGGTGGCTGCCGGCGTGCTTATGTACGAGGTAGTACGCAAAAGGAGGATAAAATGAGTTTTTTTAAGAAAAATGATAATATAACTCCTGACGATGCTCAAGAATTAAACCGTATCTTTGTGGAGGGCACTCACCCTACTGCGGATGCACTTTCTGAGAATGAAATTTTAAACAACAACAGCTTTAAAGACAATAAAACCAATAATAACGCTTTAGACAGCCTTAAAAAGCGTATGCTAGGAATAACAGGAGAAAAGGAAGAAAAACCAAAATCCGACACTTTGCTTAATAAGTGTAAGCCTTATGTAATTGAGGAGGACGGAAGCGATGCTTCTGTTAATAAAGAGCCTCTTTACAAGCTTCAAAGCGTTGCAGAAATACTAAAAACCGAAAGCAGTAAAGCAATAGAACAGCTTTCTAAAAAATACGATTTGTTGTTTGAGGATTTGGAAAACGATAGCAAGACAGAGCCTGACGTTAAAGAGAAGGACGAGCCTATAACGCAAATTTCTAATGTGCAATCTAATATTCCTTTTGTGATTTCAGATATTGACGTTGTTGAAAAGACTCCCGATGTAAAGGATTTAAGCCAAACTGCAACGGTTACATTTACTCCTGTAACCGCTTCAGATACAACAAAAACTATTAACATTTCCTCAAGGACAATGCCTATTGACCTTACGGGAGAATTAGTAAAGCTTCCTCAAAACAGTGACGACACAAAGAAAGAGGAGGTGTCGCTCGAGAAAAACGATTTTGAGGAATATAGTCCCGATACTGAATATGCGTCGCCCGTTGATTATCCAAGGCTTAGAAGAGCTTTTTCACTTAAAAAACGAAACTCATTTCTGTCTAGCACCATATCTTTTTTGGTAACGCTGATTTTAATTATATTTGAATTGCCTTTTATAGAAAACTCACTTTCCGATAAACCATTTTTGTTATCGGTTATTGGTGGCTCTCTACTGTTTTTGGCGGTGCTTGCAAACTGCAGTATGTTTGCTTCTTTAAAGGATATTTTAAAGATACGCACAAGCACCGATGTTTTACCTTCGCTTTCAGCGTTAGTAACCCTTACTACAGCAGTTTTTGCAATAATAAAAAGACAACCTGTGAATGAGCTTTTGATATTTACATCATTTGTCCTGCTTGCAAGGTCAGTAACTCGTTTTTTCCACTTCTCTACTCACCTTTCAAACATTACTTTATTAGCTTCGGATAAGCCTAAAAACGCTGTAAAGCTAATCGGCGACTCAGCACTTACATCTGCAATGGCTAAAAGCTCTATAAATGGTGACGTACTGATTGCTGCTACACAAAAAACTAATTTTGTAAGCAATTATATGAAATACTCAACCTTTTCCTCTGTGCTTGGCGGAAAACTTGTTGTCATAACAATAGCGGCTATACTATTATCAATAATTTTTGGAATTTCTGCATTTTCAATATTCCAAAATACCGTTTCTGCATTTTATGCCGCCGCTGCAATTTTATGCTTTGCTAATCTACCTATCGTTTTTATGATTGATACTCTGCCTTTGTACAGAGCCTCTAAAAAGCTTGCTGAAAAAGGTGCAGTGCTAGCCGGCAAAGCAGGTGCTGAACAGCTCGAAATGCCAAATGCAGTTGTTCTCTCCTCTAGCGACTTTTTCCCGAAAGGAACTATAACACTTCACCGTTTAGAAGTGTTATCCCAAAATAATTTAGAGGATACCATTGTTCGTGCAGCCGCTTTAACAGAGCATATTGGAAGCACTCTCGCCCCAATATTTAAATCTATTACAAAAAGCGGAAACATCACCTCTCTGCCCGATACTGACACAGTTAAATACGAGGACCGACTTGGTATCTCAGGCTGGGTAGACAACCGTTTGTTATTCATAGGCAACCGCACCCTTATGGAAACCCACGGAATTGCAGTTCCCCCTGTTGATATTGATAAAAAAATTCTGCGTGAAGGTTATTTCCCCATTTATGTTGCAACCAAGGATAAGGCAAGTGCTTTACTTGTGGTGCAATACAATGTGGACAGCAAAATTTCAAGCGAATTAAAGCTACTTACAAAGCTTGGTGTTACTGTGCTTGTGAATAACACCGACCCGAATGTTTCCGAGGAAATGCTTTGCGATTATTTTGGTCTTTACCGCGACAGTATTATGGTGATGACGGCAGCAGGTAGCTATATTTATAAAAATGCAACTGTGCCGATAGATAAAATTTCAGCACCCGCTATGTGCAGAAATAATCCCTTGGCACTAGCTTCACTCATCAATTCCGCTAACAAAATTAAACGCTCTAATTTGATACTTACTGTACTTTATGTAATTTCCGCCGTTTTGGGTGTTTTGGTATTTGCCTACACCTCATTCGGTGGTTCGGGTGCATTGATGAATCCATTTTCTTTATTAATTTACGGTTTAATTTCAACCGTATTGTCTTATATTATATATCTGACCGAAAGGCCATAGGAGGAAAAATTATGTCAGAAAATAAAAAGTTTTACATTACAACAGCCATAGCCTATGCTTCAAGTAAACCGCATATTGGTAACGCCTATGATATTGTGCTTGCCGATATGATAGCAAGATATAAAAAGCAAATGGGCTTTGATGTTTATTTAATGACAGGCTCCGACGAGCACGGTCAGAAAATTGAGGAAAAGGCAATCGCTCAGGGAATTACACCTAAAGAGTATGTTGATAATGCAGCTGCTGTGATAAAAAGCGTTTGGGACAGCCTTAATACAGATTATGATAAATTCATCCGCACAACCGACGCCGACCACGAGGATGCCGTTGCAAAGATTTTTAAAAAGCTTTATGACCAAGGCGATATTTATAAAAGCACATACGAAGGCAAGTACTGTGTTCCTTGCGAATCTTTCTTTACTGCATCTCAGTTAGTAGACGGCAAATGCCCTGACTGTGGCAGAGAGGTTATCGATTCCAAGGAGGAGGCTTACTTCTTAAAGCTTAGCAAATATCAGGATAAACTGCTTGAGTATTTCGAGCAAAATCCCGACTTTATAAAGCCCGAATCCCGCAAAAATGAGATGATAAACAACTTCTTAAAGCCCGGCCTTCAAGACCTTTGCGTTTCCCGTTCATCCTTTAAATGGGGTGTTCCTGTAAGCTTTGATGAAGGCCACGTAATTTACGTTTGGATAGATGCCCTATCAAACTATATAACAGGTATCGGCTACAATCCAGACGGTGTAACTGAGCAATACGAAAAGCTTTGGCCTGCAGATTTACACGTAATCGGCAAGGATATTGTCCGCTTCCATACTATTTATTGGCCTATTATTCTTATGGCTTTGGGACTTCCACTTCCAAAGCAGGTGTTAGGTCATCCTTGGGTGCTTGTAGGCGAAGACAAAATGTCTAAATCAAAGGGTAATGTGGTTTATGCCGACGAATTGGCGGCAAAATTCGGTATTGACGCAGTAAGATACTATCTGCTTTCCGAAATTCCGTTTGCACAAGACGGCGTATTTACCTATGAAAGCTTTATAGCAAAGTTCAACGCAGATTTAGCAAACACCTTAGGCAACCTTGTAAACCGTTCTGTTGCTATGACTAACAAATATTTTGACGGTAATGTATCAAAGGGTGAAATTACCGAGGAATGCGATAAGGAACTCTTGTTAACAGCTAATGAGGCTATTGCAAATTATTATAAGTATATGGACAACTACCGCAATGCCGATGCTTGTAATGCGGTTATGAGCCTTGCAAAACGTTGCAATAAGTATATCGATGAAACTACCCCGTGGGCACTTGCAAAAGATGAAGCAAATAAAGAAAGACTTAATACTGTGCTTTATAACTTGCTTGAATGTATCCGTCTTTTAAGTATTATGCTCCGTCCTGTTATGCCCGAAAGTGCTGACAGCATTATGGCTCAGTTAGGATGCGACAATAAAGAACTTTCTTTCGGCGTAGTAGATGCTTACAGTGTTGGCGAAGCAAAGCCTTTATTCCAAAGACTTGATACCGAAAAAGTGTTGGCGGAAATTGCAGAGGAGCAAGCAAAAGCTTTAAAAGAAGCAGAAAAGGCGGAAAACGTTGCCACCATTGCTCAAATCGGTATTGAAGACTTTATGAAGGTTGAGCTTACTGCCGCCAAGATTACCGCCTGCGAAGCCGTTCCAAAGGCTAAAAAGCTATTAAAATTAACCCTTGATGACGGAACAAAAACTCCCCGAACAGTAGCATCAGGTATAGCAAAGTTCTATACTCCTGACGAGCTTATCGGTCATACCGTAATTTTAGTATCTAACTTAAAACCCGCAAAGCTTTGCGGAATTGAGTCACAGGGTATGATTTTGGCGGCTGACTGTGCCGAGGATGATGTTAAGGTGCTCTTTATTGATAATGTTCCTGCGGGTAGTAAAATCAGATGATAGAGTTTTTTGATGAGACACCCTTAAAAGAGCCTTTAATATTTGATACTCATGCTCATTATGAAGACGAACGATTTGACGATATCAGAGAGGAAATGTTTGAAAACTTTAAATACAAAGGTGTAGGAAAAATACTCACCTGCGGATGTGATAAGGCTTCAAGCATAAAAGCACTTGCTATTGCAAATAAATACGATTATGTATATGCAGCAGTAGGAATTCATCCCGGTAACATTGACAGTGGCACTACCATTTCAGATATTGAAGCCTTGGCAAGTGACAAAAAATGTGTGGCTATCGGCGAAATAGGACTTGACTATTATTGGGTAGACGATAATAAGGAAGCTCAAAAGGAAATTTTTATTTCCCAGATAGAGCTTTCAAAAAAGCTTAATTTACCCATTATTGTTCACGACCGTGATGCCCACGCAGATACCCTTGAAATACTAAAACGATATAAGCCTTTTGGAGTAGTACACAGCTATTCAGGAAGTGTGGAAATGGCAGAGGAACTGCTAAAAATAGGTATGTATTTCGGTATAGGCGGTGTTATTACCTTTAAAAATGCAAAAAAACTGCCTGATGTTGTAAAAATGCTACCTGAGGATAAGCTTTTGCTTGAGACAGATGCTCCGTATTTAGCACCTGTTCCCTACCGTTCTAAAACAAATAATTCATCGCTTATATATCTGACGGCAGAAAAAATTGCCGAAATAAGAAATACCACCACTCAGCATATACTTGAAATTTCCTATAAAAACGCTGAACGACTTTTTCTTAAATAATAAAAACGCAGTAGGTTTTACCTACTGCGTTTTATCTTTATAGTCTTATTTACCAAGCTCACGTGTTCTGTCAAATGTTGCCTTTACGGCATTCATAAC
>JAZNBP010000045.1:0-5589 GCA_045587085.1 Acutalibacteraceae bacterium
GCGCCTCGTCACCAACTTGAGTACTACTCCAAATTAATATACGGTTTATTTACTATTTAATTGTCATTTAAAATTGAGCTGTTATTTTTGGCTCCTCGGCTTCGTGCCCTCTTGCGGTTCCCAAAATTTGTTACGGCTTGGAGCGCCTACAAATTTTGACCGCTACGCCATTTTTTGCTCACTTTTTCTGCCACTGGCAGCGTTCTCAAAAAATGCCCGTCACCAACTTGAGTACTACTCCAAATTAATATACGGTTTATTTACTATTTAATTGTCATTTAAAATTGAGCTGTTATTTTTGGCTCCTCGGCTTCGTGCCCTAAATAATAAAAATGGCGGAGAGGAAGGGATTCGAACCCTTGTGGGGTTTCCCCCAAACGGTTTTCAAGACCGCCTCGTTATGACCACTTCGATACCTCTCCGAATGCGACTTAAATATATTAACATAAACTTATTAAAAAGTCAACACCATTTTTGCCATTTTTTAAATCATTTTATTTCTTTTAGAAATTCACCAATTCGCTCTATTGCTTCGTTTATATGCTCTACAGAATAGCAATAGGAAGCACGCACAAAGCCTTCACCGCTATTTCCAAAAGCTGTACCGGGTACTACTGCCACTTTTTTGGAGTACAGTAGCTTTTCACAAAATTGCTCACTTGTCATTCCTGTAGATTTAATTGAGGGGAAAGCGTAAAAAGCACCCTTCGGCTCTCTGCAGGAAAGACCGATTTTATTAAAGCCTGCAACCATAATTCGACGTCGCATATTGTATTCATTCATCATATATGCAACATCCTCGTCGCAGTTTTTAAGTGCTTCAATAGCGGCATACTGCGATGTAGTAGGTGCACACATTATTGCATACTGATGAATTTTAATCATCTGCTCCATTATCTCTTTAGGAGCACAAGCAAATCCAAGTCGCCAACCCGTCATAGAAAACGCTTTAGAAAATCCGTTAATAGTGATTGTTCGGTCCCTAAGGCCTTCTATACTTGCAGGCGAAACGTGAGATTTTCCGCTAAAGGTAAGCTCGGCATAAATTTCGTCCGAAATTACCATTATATTAGTGTTTTTAAGCACCTTTTCAATAGCGACCAAGTCCTCATACTCCATAATAGCACCTGTGGGGTTACAAGGATAAGGCAAAATTACCGCCTTTGTTTTATCGGTTATAAGTGCCTCTAGCTCCTCGGGAGTTACCTTAAAATCGTTTTCCGCTTTAGTATTAAGAATTACGGGAACTCCGCCGGCTAAGGTTGTCATAGGTTCATAGCAGACATACGATGGTTGAGGAATAATAACCTCCTCTCCCGGAGCTACAATAGCTCTGATTGCGGCATCGATTGCTTCGCTTCCTCCGACTGTTACTAAAATTTCATTTTGTGGATTATACGAAAGTCCGAATTTTCTTTTCATATAATTAGAAATTTCGTGTAGCAGTTCAGCCTGACCTTTATTAGAGGTGTACTTCGTCTTACCCTTTTGTAGTGAATTTATACCGGCTTTTCTTATTTGCCAAGGGGTTTGAAAATCCGGCTCACCGATGCTAAGGGATATAACATCATCCATAGTAGCCGAAATATCAAAAAAACGGCGTATACCGGACGGTTTTATGTCCACAACGGTTTTATTTAGTATTTTACTGTAATCTATCATGTGAACAGTTGCCCCCTATCCTCCTCGTTATGGGATACAAGATCAACATCCATTTCCTTATATCTACGCATTACAAAATGAGTTGTTGTAGAGGTTACAGAATCTATAGTAGCCAATTCCTTTGCAACGAATGTAGCAATATCGCGGAGAGTTTTACCTTTTACTACAACATTAAGGTCATAAACACCCGACATCAAATAAACTGATTCTACCTCAGGATATTTCATAATACATTCGGCAACCTCCTCAAAACCGAGACCTGCCTTAGGCACTACGTTAAGCTCTACTATTGCCGACACATAGGCATCGTCAAGCCTTTCCCAGTCAATCACAGCCTTATATCCACGAATAAGACCGTCTTTTTCGAGTTCTTTGATTGCAGTTTCAACATCCGCAATTTCAATGTCAAGCATTGTCGCTATTTCCTCATTGGTATATTTAGCATTTCTGGCTAATAGCTTTAAGATTTCGTATTTCATTTTTTATTCCTCCAATTTTTATATAAATAAACAAAAAACGCCCTGAAAACTTCAGGGCGAATTAATCCGCGGTACCACCTAAATTCAGAATTTTAAAAAATTCTGCACTCAAACTCTTTAACGCAGAGTATACGGTATTCCCTTTCGGGCACAGCTTAAAGGTAGCTTCAAAAAGCTTTACTTTATATGCCTTTCACCAAAACGGCACACTCTCTAAAAAGTAAACACCTTTCTACTTATCCTTATCATAGCTTTTATATCAATATGATACACTAAAAAATTAATCTTGTCAATAATTAGTTACGTCAGTGTACTACTTGTACTTTATATTAGATATGTGAGACACGCTAAACTCTACCGAAGGAAAACGATTTTTTAAAAGCTCTTTCAAAGGTTCTATAACCACATCCTCGGTATTAAAATGCCCACAATCAAATATTGATATACCTGCATTTTGAGCATCTAAAAATTGGTGATGCTTAATATCGGCTGAAATAAGTGCATCAAAGCCGTCCGCAACCGCATTATAGACAAACTCTCCCCCGCTTCCTGAACAAACGAGAAGCTTTTCTATTGGCTTTTTGCCCTCAACATACTTAACCATACCGCCTAATTTTTGCTTCAAATTTTCTGCAAAAGCCTCTGGAGCGATTTCTTTGCATTTTGCACTTCTTAAGGTAAAACCGTCCGATGAAACGTAGGGCTTTACATCAAATAAGCCAAGTGCTTTGCAAAGACAATCGTTAACACCGCCTTCGGCAACATCTAAATTAGTATGCATTGAAATTACCGATATATTGTTTTTCAAAAGCTCATAAGCCACACTTCCACTTAATACATTTTTAAGCGGATTAAATATTACAGGATGATGTGTGATAATAAGCTCTGCACCTGTTTCTACTGCCCTTTCGACAGTTTCGAGTGTGCAATCAAGTGAAATTAAAGCCTTTTTTACCTTAGCTTTACCGTCACCTATTAACAAGCCTACATTATCAAATTCGAGAGCATCAAAAATAGGAAATTTATCATCTAAATAAGATAATATTTCATTTACAGTCATACAATCACTTCCCACTAAAGGAATCCTTTAAAGCTACTGTTCTGTTGAAAACCAACTTTCCGTCGGCAGAATCGCTATCAACACAGAAATAACCCTGACGCATAAATTGGAAGGTATCCCCTACCTTTGAGTCTTTAAGCGAAGCATCAAGCTTGCAGTTATCTAAAACAGTAAGAGAGTTGGGATTAAGATTATCAGCAAACGAGGAAACGCCCTCTTCGTCGCTCGGGTTTGGAACGTTGAAAAGACGCTCATAAAGCCTTACCTGTGAGGTAATAGAATCCTTAGCATTAACCCAATGAAGTGTACCCTTTACCTTTCTGCCGTCAGGTGTTTCGCCGCCAAAGCTTTCGGGGTCATAGGTACAGTGAACCGCAGTAATATTGCCGTTTTCATCCTCTTCGTGTGAAGCATACTTAATATAGTAAGCTCCTTTAAGGCGTACCTCTTTTTGCGGGCAAAGACGGAAATATTTACCGGGCGGGTCTAACATAAAGTCATCCTCTTCAATAAAAATTTCCTTAGAGAATGTAACCTTTGTTTTACCAAGCTCAGGCTTGTTTGGGTTGATATCAACATAAATTTCGTCGGTCTTATCCTCGGGATAATTATCTATTATAACCTTTAAAGGACGAAGCACAGCCATAGCTCTGTCTGCATTTGTATTCAGATAATCACGAACGCAAGATTCAAGCAAAGCATAATCGATTACGCTGTATGCCTTGGAAACACCGATTTTATCTACAAATGCACGCACAGCCTCTGCAGGATAGCCACGGCGACGCATACCGCAAATAGTAGCCATTCTTGGGTCATCCCAGCCTGAAACCAAACCGCCGTTTACAAGCTTTAAGCACTTTCTTTTGCTTGTAAGCGTATAATTTACGTTCATTCGTGCAAATTCAATTTGCCTTGGAGCCTCCGGAATTTCGAGAACCTCTAAAAACCAATTATAAAGCGGTCTGTGATTTTCAAATTCAAGTGAGCAAAGTGAATGTGTAACACCCTCTTTTGCATCACTTAAGGGGTGAGCAAAGTCGTACATAGGATAAACGCACCACTTATCCCCTGTTCTGTGATGATGAGCCTTCATAATGCGGTAAATAATAGGGTCTCGCATATTGATATTAGATGAAGCCATATCAATTTTAGCACGAAGCACCATTGCACCGTTCGGGAATTCACCATCGGTCATTCTTTTAAACAAATCACGTGTTTCCTCAATAGGTCTGTCGCGATACGGACTGTTTACACCCGGTTCTGTAAGGGTGCCACGCATTTCACGGATTTCATCAGGAGTAGACTCATCCACATAGGCTAGACCCTTATCAATAAGCTTTAAGGCACACTCGTAAATAAAATCAAAATAATCGGATGCAAAATATACATTATCCCAATTAAAGCCCAGCCACTTGATATCCTCTTTTATAGCGTCAACATACTCTACATCCTCTTTAGTGGGGTTAGTATCATCAAGACGCAAATTACATTTACCGCCATACTTCTCAGCAGTTGCAAAGTCAATACAAATTGCCTTTGCGTGACCAATATGCAAATATCCGTTAGGCTCAGGCGGAAAGCGTGTCTGCACCTTTTTATATACGCCTTCCTTTAAATCCTCATCAATAAAATCGTGTATAAAGTTAGAGGATTTTACCGCTTCCTCATTAGTTAAAATATTTTCTTCCATTCTTATCCCTTACTTTAATCAAGAATAGCGTTAATACGCTTAATACATTCGTCTTTACCCAAAACCTGCATAATACTGCAAAGGTCAGGGGTATTTCTCCTGCCGGTTATAGCTAAGCGAAGCACCGTACTAAGGTCACCTGCATGTCCTTTGAAGGCATCAGGATTAGCTTTATATTGCTTTGTTTCCTCGGCAAAACCAATTTTGGGGGCTATAGCCTTTATCTTGTCAAACCAAGCCTGCCTGTCGTCTGCCGTATCATAAATCTCTTTATAAAGCCTTAAAAATTCCTTAGCATCCGAAAGCTCAATATTTTCGGGTAAGGTAAATTCAGGCTTATAAAGAGCGTCAAACATATAAGCAAAATACTCACGACATTCACTAAAGCGAGCAATATCCTTTCTCGGCTTTGCAACATCACGGTCGATAGAAAGCACCGCTTTTGTATAGTCGGTGTCCGCCATTAAAATATCGTAAAATTCATTATCAAATTCCTTTGCCCATGCGGTAAGCTTTTCAAAAACCTGTGCACTATTCATTTTTGAGAGCATATTTTTACTTACATCAATAAGTTTTACCTCGTCAAAAAGGGCACCCGAAACACTCATTTTCTTTAGATTAAATTTGAAATCTTTATAAGAAGCGTCAGGGTTAGCTCTACGCCAATCCTCAAAATCAGAGGCAGCAATGGTCATTAG
>JAZNBP010000046.1:0-25052 GCA_045587085.1 Acutalibacteraceae bacterium
GATTTACCGCATCTTCTGATACCGGTAATAACCTTAACTAAGCCGTTCTCCTTTTTTGTTTTTAATTTTTCGAGATACTTTTTTCTTTCAATCATAACGCATACCTCATCGAATAATTTTGCGTATTTACGCATTTTTACGCTCTTATTATAGCATATCCTTATCTGCAAGTCAATATTACATCGAACAATTTTGCGTATTTCTACATATTTGTTATTTTGATTGGTAATACAATGACGTGCTTTTGCTTTTTAACCGCATAGTCAAAAGCGATTTTAGTTCCGCTTTTTCTGGTAGTAGGTATGCTCTGTTCGTCGTAATAGAAAATACAAAAGTAGCTGTTATTTATCATTTCACAGTTGCGTTCTACATAAGTTGCTCTGCCCGCATTCCTTATTTTTGGGGGATAATAAGTTTCCTCATAATTTCCGAGCAAGTATTTTTCATATTTTTCATTTATATCTTGATATTCAGCCCGCACATAAACCCGTTTTATGTACGGGTATTTTTCTTTTAATTCGCTTACAACTTCAAGACAGAGCGTATCAAATTTACTTTTGCTCCCAAAAAGAAATGTATCAACCGAGTTTTGGGTAATCAGTTTTTCAATGATTTCATTCAGTTTAAATTTTAGATTCTCTGTTATATTTATATCTCTGTGACCGAAAAAACAACAAGTATTAATTTTCATTTCTAACTCACCCAAAGTAAATTATTTATTACTTATTATACATTAACATTGACTTATTGTAAATGATTATTTACTTTGTAAAAGTTATAATATGTCGCAATTCCTTGTAAACTAATATTACAAGGGAGGCTAAATAATGAAAACAGAATTTGCCGATAAATATATCACTCTAGGGTTAAAAATCGCCTACTACCGCAAAAAGGCGGGTTACACACAAGAAACCTTTGCAGAGCTTATTGATAAGAGTGTAAATTTCGTAGGTCAGGTTGAAGGTCCCGGCACAGTACGCGGTGTATCACTTGAAACCTTATTTAAAATTGCTCAGGTATTAAAAATATCCCCCTCTAAATTGTTGGAGGAGGACTAATAATTCTAACTAATATACAAAAAGGACTATGACACCCAAATGTCATAGTCCTTTTAAGTTTGCATTAATCCAAAGGCTTCATAGTTGGAAAGAAGATTACTTCTCTTATTGTATCGGAGTTTGTAAGTAGCATTACTGCTCTATCTACACCGATACCCATACCGCCTGTTGGGGGCATACCGTACTCCATAGCAGTGAGGAAATCCTCGTCAAGCATTTCTGCCTCGTCATCACCGCGGTCACGAAGCTCTAACTGCTTCTCAAAGCGTTCACGCTGAACGATTGGGTCGTTAAGCTCAGAATAAGCATTTGCAAGCTCACTGTGGCAGATAAACAGCTCAAAGCGTTCGGTTAGTCTCGGGTCCTCGGGGGATGCCTTTGTAAGGGGAGAAATCTCAACAGGATACATTGTAATGAATGTAGGCTGAATAAGCTTTTCCTCTACCCTTTGGTCAAAGGTAGCATAAAGTGCGTTACCCCAAGTTTTATCTGCGGTATCGGCAAGCTCTACACCGATTTTTTCTGCTGCTGCTACTGCTTCGGCATCATCGGTGATAGCACCGAAATCTATACCTGCATATTCCTTAACTGCATCAACCATAGTAAGTCTGCGCCAGCCGGGTGTAAGGTCGATTTTTTCGCCCATCCACTCAACCTCATAAGTGCCGTGAATTTCCTTTGCAGCACCCGAAATGATACCCTCTGCAATATCCATCATATCGTGGAAATCGGCATAAGCCTGATACAATTCAACCGTTGTAAATTCGGGGTTATGTTTCGGGTCCATACCCTCGTTTCTGAAAATTCTGCCGATTTCATAAACCCTGTCCATACCGCCGACAATAAGACGCTTTAAGGGAAGCTCGGTAGCAATTCTCATATACATAGGTATATTAAGCGTATTGTGGTGTGTTACAAACGGTCTTGCCGCCGCACCGCCTACAATAGTGTTAAGTACAGGAGTCTCAACCTCGATATAATTCATATCGTCAAGATATTTTCTCATATACTTGATAAACTGAGCACGAACAACAAAGTTACGCTTAACATTCTCATTCATAATAAGGTCAACATATCTTTGACGGAAGCGTAAATCGTTATTTGTAAGTCCGTGGAATTTTTCAGGTAGCGGAATTAAAGATTTTGAAAGCAGGGTAATTTTGGTTGCGTGAACCGAAATTTCCTCGGTTTGAGTTTTGAAAACAAAACCTTCAACACCTATAATATCGCCGATATCCCACTTTTTGAAGGATGCATAAACATCCTCACCGACATCGTCACGGCGGACATAAAGCTGAATTTTGCCTGTAGAATCGGAAATTCCTACAAAAGAAGCCTTGCCCATAATTCTGCGAGCCATAATACGGCCTGCAATTTTAACGGTTTTACCCTCTAATTCCTCGAAATTTGATTTGATGTTCTTAGAATCGTTATCAAAGTCAAACTTTGTGATTACAAAGGGGTCATTGCCCGCTTCCTTTAAATTCGCCAATTTTTCACGGCGAAGTCTTAATATTTCGTTAAGCTCAGGCTCTGCCTGTTGTGGCTTTTGATTATTTTCAGCCATAGGAATCCTATCTCCTTAATTTAAAAGTCTTTATTTTGAAATTTCTAATATTTTAAGCTTAAATTCACCGTCGGGAGCGTCTACTATTACCTCGTCGCCCACCTTTTTGCCAAGGAGTGCTTTACCTACCGGTGATTCATCGGAAATTTTTCCGTTTGCGGGGTCTGCTTCGGTAGAACCGACAACGCGGTACTCGTCCTCCTCGCCAAACTCCTCGTCAAGCACCTTAACCTTAACACCAATTACAACGCTTTTAGCCTTGCCCTTAACATCCTCAATAATTTCAATGTTTTTGAGCATTGCTTCAATTTCTATGATGCGGGCTTCAATTTTAGCCTGCTCATTCTTTGCTTCGTCGTACTCGCTGTTTTCGGATAAGTCGCCATAACCTCTGGCTACCTTAATTTTTTCTGCAATGTCTGCACGACCGTTAGTTTTAAGGTTTTCAAGCTCATCCTGAAGTTTTTTAAGACCGTCATCGGTGATTTTGATTGTTTTAGCCATTAGTAATAACCTCTACATTCTTTTATTAGGGCCATAAGCCCACATAAATGATATTATATAATTTTTATTGCATAATGTCAAGGTTAGAATTTACTTCTTGACAAATTATTGTGCAATAATATATTATATTAACATAAGTTAAAAAAATTCAGCAGTTTTTGTGAATTTAGGAGTATAGTTATGAACAAGAAAACTTTAATTATTGTTGTATCCTGTATTTTGGCGGTTGCAGTATTGGCGGCTAGCATTTTTTGTTTAATTAAATTTGTTTTTAAAGGCGGAGAAAATACTGAAAATAAAAAACCCGATATAACAGCAGAAAATAATGATAACGATAACTCCGATACATCTAACTCGACTAACTCAAAACCTGAAAATAATACAAACGAAAGTGATGTATTTTATGATACTCCCACAATAGCTATTAAAGATGTAATCGGTAAGGCAGGCGATACTGTAAAGGTGCCTGTTAAAATGTACAAGAACCCCGGTATTATGGCTTATATTTTGAATTTCAAGTATGACCCTGCGGTTTTAGAGTACAAGGGATACAAAGAGGGTGACTTTTTAACTGATTATTCATTTACCGCCAAAAACGGTGTATTAACCTTTGTTAATGTTGAGAATGACGACGTAAAAGAAGACGGCACTATGTTTTATATAGAGTTTAAAATTCTTGACAGCAAAGCTTCAAGAACAGAAATTAAGCTTAATTTAACAGGTGAGGATGCCGCAAATATTAACGAGCAATTTGTAGCTCTTGCTGCAGATAACGGTACTGTTACAATAAAATAATCATAAAAATTTTAAAACCGATTGCAATGCAATCGGTTTATTTTTTTGCATCTACCACAGTATCGGTAAATGATTTTATTTCTGAAATTTTTGTTACAATAAATGAGACTATTACACCCACTAATATGGTTATAACGTTTGAAAATCCGCAAAGTGCCTCAATGCCGAAAACTGCCGCCATAACAGGTGTTCCTGATGAGGCGGACATAAATGAGGTTATTCCGATTATCACGATTATGGGATAATAAACCTCACCCACTAAATTAAAGCTTATCAAAGCTGTACCGATAACAGCACCAATTAGTGCCCCGAAGGTAAGCCTAGGTAAAAACAGACCGCCGGTAATACCTGCATTATTTGCAAAAAGCAAGAAAAATGCACGAATTAGCAGATATATAAGTAATATATAAATAGCACCGCTTTCATGCAAAAGTGCCTCAATCAAGGAATGTCCTGAGCCTAGTAACGGCTCCGAAAAAAATCCCGCCACTGTCATAAGAGTAAAAATTATTGCGATTTTAAAAAATAAAGGCACCGACGAAAGCTTATCATTTAAAAGCTTATTTACCGCCGAATGAAGTAATGAAAAAATTACCGCACAGATACCGCACACAAGACCTATAAGCACAGGCACCCAGATAAAGCGTGTTGGAAGCTTTGCCGAAATGTCAAATTCAAACAAAGTAGGCGAAACTCCTGCCAATCGGGACAGCACCCTTACTGTAGTCACAGACGAAATAACGCTTGTGGCACTTGCAATAAAAATAAGCGGAGAAAACCGCTTGTGTGCTTCCTCTAAAGCGAAAAGTATTCCCGTAAGCGGAGAAAGAGTTGCCGCCGCAAAGCCTGCACTTGCACCGCCTGTCATAATATCCTTATCTAACGCAGAAAAGCGATTTTTAAAAAGACTTACGCTTCCCTTTCCGAGTGCAGTACCCATTTGAACGCTAGGTCCTTCGTTGCCTAAGGGAAGTCCGCAAAGATATGTAATATTTGCCGCTATAAAAACAGTTATTAAATTTTTAAGCCAATTAAAGCTTATAAGTCCCCTGAGTGCTGCTATCGAGGTTGGTATACCTCCACCCTTTGCGTCAGGCTCGAAACGGAGTAAAAAAGTTAAAAACAGAGCCAAAATTACTGCACCCAGCATAATAACAGGCAAATACTGAGGCTTTTCCCGCACAAAGGAATAGCATTTATAAGAAACCGAAATAACAAATGCCGAAACATATTTAAAGGCAAAAATTACCGCACCCGTCAAAAGTCCCGTAAACGCAGAAAAGAAAATATATGGCAAAATGTTTTTTCGGATGTTATTAATGCTTTTCACTTTTTTCGCCTGCCTTTCCAAGCAATATTTTATCACAGTTTAAACTATTTTTCAAACCGCTTTTTCTACAATAGTTGCAGGCATTGTCTTAAAGCACGGAATAGAAGGACTTGTGATTGCTACTATTATGGCAGGCATAATACTTATTATTATGGGGCTTTTAAGGGTAGGCTCGCTTATAAAGTACATACCCCACACCATAACCGTCGGCTTTACAGGTGGTATTGCAGTTACCATTTTAATTGGTCAAATTAAGGACCTTTTAGGTCTTACATATCCTAAAGGCACAAACGCAATAGAAAGCATCGAAAAGCTACACGCTGTTGTAAGTAATTTCAAAACTATTAATTTATGGGCGTTTTTAGTAGGTGCTTTAGGTCTTGCAATTTTAATTATCTGGCCTAAAATAAGTAAAAAAATCCCCGGCTCTTTAATTGCAGTTATTTTTGGTATTTTATTATGCTTACTTTTAAATCTTAATGTCAACACAATAGGCGACCTATATAAAATAGACAGCTCTCTTCCCAAATTTACAATACCCAATATCAACAAAAATTTAATCATAGAGCTTTTACCCAATGCTTTCACTATTGCAATTTTGGCAGGTATCGAATCTCTTTTATCCTGTGTTGTGTCTGACGGTATGATAGATGATAAGCACAACTCCAACACTGAACTTATGGCATTAGGACTTGGAAACATCTGCTCGGGACTTTTTGGGGGAATTCCTGCTACAGGTGCTATTGCCCGTACTGTCGCAAACGTAAGAAACGGCGGTCGCTCCCCTGTTTCAGGTATTACGCACGCAATAATCTTACTTTTAGTGCTTATTGTTCTAATGCCCTACGCCGCACTTATTCCTATGCCTATTATTGCAGCAATACTCTTTATGGTGGCATACAATATGAGTGAATGGAGAGGCTTTGTAAAAATATTCAAAACCAAAAATGTTACCGATATTATAATCCTGTTACTCACCTTTTCGCTTACAGTTATAAAGGATTTGGTAGTAGCAATAGCAGTGGGTATGGTACTGCACCTTATAGTTACAGCTATAAAGAAATTTAAATAGTACAAGTGGTTGCCATTTTGCATATATTGAATTGAGGGTATTACCCCTTTAATTTCAATATGGAGGAAACAAAATGGCAACCTTTTCTAATATAGCAACCCTTTCCTATAACAATACAACCGTTAATTCAAATATTGTTACAGGCGAATTGCAGGAGACCTTGGCGGCTTCTAAAAGTGCTATACCCGACACCTATATAACGGATGATGCTATAACCTATGTTATAAGCATTGTAAACAGCGGTACAACCGCTTTTACAGGTCTTACGGTTACCGATGATTTAGGTGCTTATGTCCTTGAGGACGAAACAACCACAGTATATCCTTTAACCTATGTAGTCGATTCTGCCCGCTTCTATGTAGACGGTGTTTTACAAGCAACACCTACCGTAACAGCAGGTCCGCCCTTAGTGTTTACGGGAATAAACGTTCCCGCAGGCAGTAACGCATTATTGCTATACCAAGCAAGAACCAATAACTTTGCACCGCTTTCGCCTGATTCTACTATTGTCAACAATGCTACCGTTTCAGGTGGCGGACTAAGTGAAGAAGTAATCGGAACGGCTACCATAGCAGTAAGTGCAGAGCCCGTACTTCGCATTACTAAGGCATTAGAGCCCACAGTAGTAACCGATAACGGTGAAATAACCTACACCTTTACAATTTCAAATTACAGCACAACATCGGCTATTGCTACCGATTCGGTAACATTAACCGATACCTTTGACCCGATTATAGCAATTACCTCGGTAACGGTTGACGGAGTGGCTTTAGCAGAAGGCACTAACTACACCTACAACACCGCAAGCGGTCTTTTCACAACCGTACCAGGTGTAATCACCGTTCCTGCCGCTACTACAACTCAGAATGCAGACGGAAGCTTTAGTGTAATCCCAGGCACCGCAACTTTGGTTGTAAGCGGAACTGTTTAATTCTAAGCAACAAAAAAAGATGCACGAAATTCGTGCATCTTTTTGTATTTGTTAATTTAATTATTCAGCAGTTTCCTCTGTGGGAGCTTCTGCAACCTCTGCTACGGGCTCCTCAGGAGTCTCGTAAACGGTTTCGTCAGCCTCTTCAGCCACTTCTTCTTTTACCTCGGGCTCGAGCAAAGCACGGATAGAAAGGCTTACACGCTTCTTTTCGGTATCAATTGCGGTAATCTTAGCTTCTACCTCTTGACCGACTGTCAGCTCATCCTGAGGCTTTGCAATATGCTTGTTAGCAATCTGAGAAATATGAATAAGACCGTCAACACCGGGGATAATGCGGGCAAATGCACCGTATGTAGTCATACTAACAACAGTAACCTTTACAACATCCTCAACATTGTAGTTATTCATAAAGATTGTCCAAGGATTGTCCTCTTCCTTCTTGTAGCCTAAGGAAATCTTTTTCTTGTCAGCATCAAGAGCCTTTACGTAAACCTCAACAGTGTCGCCAACCATAACAACCTCAGCAGGGTTCTTAATACGGCTCCAAGAAAGCTCAGAAACGTGAACCATACCGTCAACACCGCCGATATCAACAAATGCACCGTAAGAGGTTAATGACTTAACAGTACCTGTGAAACGGTCGCCAACAGCAATATTTTCCCAAATCTTAGCCTCGGCTGCCTTCTTTTCCTCAATAAGCACGCTACGGATAGAGCCGATAGCACGTCTGCCTCTGCCGATTTCGATAATGCGGAAGGAAACCTCCTTGCCCTTTAAATCCTCTAAAGAATCGTTGCGGGAAAGGGTAGCCTGAGAAGCCGGGATAAATACTCTTACATTATTAGTGTAAGCTACTACACCGCCCTTAATGATTTCCTTAACGAAACCTGTAATGATTTCGCCGGAATCCTTAGCGGCAACTATATTGTCCCAACCGGCAATAGCATCGTAACGGCGCTTTGAAAGCATTGCAGTTCCTTCCTGATCGCTGATCTTCATAATGATAAGATTGATCTTATCATTAACCTTTACTTCCTCTACCATATTTGCGTCGGGATTAGAGGAATATTCAGCAGCGGATACATAACCTGTAACGCCTCTGCCGATGTCCACTGTAATTTCAGTGGAGTTAACAGCAATAACTGTGCCTTCTACCTTTTGGTCGCCTGTTAAACTGCTAAGTGATGCTTCGAAAGCTTCCTCATCGGTCATCTCTTCAAAGCTTTTTTGAGCAACCTCTTCAAGCTGCTCAACCGGTTGTAAATTTTCTGACATGGTATTAATTACCTCCTTTATTATACCGGCAGGTGTCGAAGCCCCTGCCACAACCCCTATAAAACTGCAATTTGTGAAATCGAGCTGAGGTAATTCTTTAGCTGTTTCTATCAAAAAAGTTTTAGGGCAGTTTTTAAGACACACATCATATAGCTTTTTTGTGTTAGAGCTATACTTACCGCCTACGACAACGATTGCATCATTAATTCGTGACAGCTTGTCTGCCTCTTTCTGCCGATTAGAGGTAGCGTTACATATTGTATCAAATATTTCCGCATTTGTACATACTTTTTTTAATTTTTTTTGCATTTTTTCCCAAATTTTTGCATTAAATGTAGTTTGTGAGACAAAAATCAATTTTTTTTGTGCAAAATTTTGAGTTTTAGAGAGTAATTTATCGAGTTCTTCCTCGTTGCCTACCACAAAACAGTCCCCAAAAGTGTTGCCGACAATACCCACAACCTCTTGATGAAGTCTGTCACCCGCTATTATTACGGCGTATCCCTCATTGCTTTTTTCACTTACTATTTTATGAATTTTAGCAACAAAGGGACAGGTCGCATCCGCAATTTTTATTCCAAGCCGACTTGCTCTTTCAAAAACCGAGCGTTCAACCCCGTGGGAGCGAATAACCAAGGTTTCATCACTTTTAACCTCTTCGGGATCTTCCACTATTCTTACTCCCTTTAAGGACAGCTCCTCTACAAGCTGAGGATTATGAATAATAGGTCCCAACGTGCAAACCTTTTCACCCCTATCGAGAAGCTCATATACCATATTAACCGCACGGTCAACACCAAAGCAAAAGCCGGCAGTTTCTGCTAATGTGATTTTCATTAAAGTTTAATATTCTCCGTTATTATATTAAGAAGTAATTCCAAGGATTGCTCAAACTGATAGCCGGTAGTATCCGCCAAAACAGCATCACTTGCCTGCTTTAGGGGAGCGATATCCCTGTGCATATCATTATAGTCTCGTTTTATAATATCTGCCAAAACGTCGTCATAATTTGCCTGCATTCCCTTTTCAAGCATTTCGGTATAACGACGCATTGCCCTGTCCTCAGGCGAAGCGGTGAGATATATCTTTAAAGTAGCATCAGGCAGAACCACCGTTCCTATATCTCTGCCGTCCATAACAACATTGTTGTTTTTTGCAAGCTCACGCTGTTTATCAAGCAGATAAGCCCTGACTTCAGGTCTTGCAGAAACTGCGGACGCCATCATAGAAGCTTCTGCGGTTCTGATTTTATCGCTTACATCCTCACCGTCTAAGAATACACGCTGTTCGTTATCGATAAAGCGGATGTCAACCACTGTATCCTTTAAAACCCCTGCTACATCGCACTTAAGCTCTGTATCAAAGCCCTGTCTTAAAAATTTAAAGCCTATCGCTCTGTAAAGTGCACCTGTATCTACATATATAAAGCCAAGTGTTTTGGCAACCGTTCTTGAAAGTGTGCTTTTGCCTGCACCTGCAGGTCCGTCAATTGCTATCGAAATCATTTTTATCATCTCCCATATTTTTGCCTGCAAGGTAGCCTGTAGAAAAGGCTATCTGCAAATTAAATCCGCCCGTAAAGGCGTCTACATCTATTACTTCCCCCGCAAAATATAGTCCTGATACAAGCTTAGACTCCATCGTAGAGGGATTAATTTCTTTAACCGTTACTCCACCGCTTGTTACAATCGCTTCCTCAATAGGTCTTGTCCCAGTAATATGAAGCGGTAACGCCTTTAAAAGGGTGACTAATGTCATTCTCTGTTCCTTGGTAATTTGGTTCACCTTAGTATCAGGTGCAATACCCGAGAGCCTTACTATTACAGGCACCATACTTTTTGGCAGTAATTTATCCAAGGAATTTATGAAATCGCGATTTTTTTGCTCCTCAAAATCACGCAAAATTCTAAGATTTAACTGCTCCTCGCTTAATGCAGGCTTTAAATCAATATACGCCGTATACTGTTTTTTATCCATATACCGCATATATGCAGATGCCGACATAACAAGCGGACCCGACACGCCAAAATGAGTAAAGAGCATTTCCCCCATTTCCTTAAAAACCGGCTTTTTCTTGCCCTCTTCAAAAACTGTGAATGTGACATTTTTAAGCGATAAGCCCGAAAGCGTACTGCAAAAGCCTTCTTGACAGCAAAGCGGTACGAGTGAAGGTTTAATTTCGGTTATTGTATGACCTAAATTCTGTGCTATCAGATATCCGCCACCCGTAGAGCCCGTAAGCGGATACGAAGCCCCGCCCGTAGAAATCAAGCAAGCATCTGCTTCATATATATCACCGTTTTTAGTCTTAACCGCACAAACCTTGCCGTTTTCCGCCAAAACCTCGCTTACCGCCGAATTAATAAACCTTACCTTTTTTTGTTTTGCAGTTTTTACAAGTGCATCAACTATGTCTACTGCCTTGTCCGACACAGGAAAAACGCGGTTTCCTCTTTCGGTTTTAAGGGGAACTCCGGCATTTTCAAAAAACGAAATTACATCCGCTGTGCCAAACACCCCAAAGGCAGAATATAAAAATCTTGGGTTTTTAGGTATATTCAAAAGCAGAGTATCGTTATCGCAATTATTGGTAACATTACATCTGCCTTTTCCTGTAATCATAAGCTTACGGGCAGGTCTTTCATTTTTTTCAAAGATAGTAACCGTTGCATTCTTATTTGTATCAGCCGCCGTAATTGCAGCCATAAGTCCCGCAGGACCTGCACCTATAATTGCTATTTTTTTCACCTTTGCAGCCGCTTTTCAAAAGCTTCATTAACTACATAGTCAAATCATAGTAATTGTACCATAAACCTCAAAAAAAGTAAACCGAAAAATAGATATATTTGCAAACTGCCTTATTTTACTAAAATTAAAACAAAGCAGTTTGTTTTTCAATCGAAACTCAGGTTTTGTCGGCAGAGACGGAAATTTTTGTAAGCGTACAGCCGGTATAATAATGAAGTAAAATCTCTTTATAACCGCTTCCTTGCTTTGCCATTGCATCGGCACCGACCTGACTCATACCTACACCGTGACCGTATCCGTAGCAGGTGATAATATATTTACCGTCAAGACATTCCACGCTGAAATTTGCCGAGCGAAGGTCAAGCTTTTTCCTTACTTCCTCCCCTGAAACTTTTTTACCGCAAAGCTTAAGGCTTTTTACAGTACCCGCCTTTGTTCTTTCAAAATCGGTAAAGCTTTCATTTGTATTAGTAAGCTTTATTCCAAGTGCGTTCGAAAGCTCGTCAGACGTAAACTCCTTTTTAGAGGAATACTTTTCATTAAGCTTATCCCATTCGCTTGAAACCGATTTCAAATATGGTATATCTCCGCCCCATATATCCTTTGCGTCCTCAGTTTTTCCGCTTGATACAGCGTGATAAACCGCTGTTATAGGTTGATTGTTATATGTAATGATAATACTTTCAACCTCCTCTACTGCGGCATCTATTTTTTGTTCGTAAAGCTCAGCCTTTTCTCCCCACTTTTCACGTGCTGCCTCCCTTGTTATAAAGGCTTGGTCAATGGTATAATCGGTTGATATGTCATACTCCTTATCCTTGTTAGCTATACTTTTAGTATAAGCAAAGGTGTATGCCGCTACAGCCTGTGCTTTTAATGCCTCGCTTTCAAAGAGAGCCGGCATTTCGGCGGCAACCACACCGAAAATGTAATCATTTTGCGTCATTTCGTAAATTTTATTTTCCTCCTTGTCAAAAACCCTGAAAAGCGATTTTTCTTCCGCTTTTAAAAGAATTGTCTGCTCCTTCGAAAGTGTTACTACGGAAATACCCTTGTCTGCTCCTATAACACTAAGCGGTAGTAATAGCATAATCGCCGCAATTATAAGGGTTGTAATTATTGTTTTTTTCATTCTCAGTACCTCTTTTAATTTCTTTTAGTTGACATTTTAGTGTAATAATTATAAAATTAGTATATTATATGATTTATTGACTTTGATTTATGTATTGGAGTAAAATTATGCAACTCAAAAAAATTACAACTTTCTTTTTGATAACCTTACCGCTTAGTGCTCTTTTAAGGTTTTTTCAGCTAAAATTCATAATTGACCCGAAAAATGGTTTTTTCTATCCCGAATATGAAACAATCGGAATAGTTTCCACAGTTATTATTTTCCTTTTAGTTGCAGCCTCTGTTATTTTCAGCTTTAACGCCTTTCGTTCTCCTGAAAGTGCACCAAAGGAAAATATTCCGCTTAACATTGCTTCGATTACTTTGGGCGGTGTTATAATTTTAAGCACATTGTTTGAAAATACCCCGGTTACAACCTCACAGGCTTTAACCTCTCTAAAAAGCATTTTTGCGGTTTTAGCCGCCGCTTTTTTCATAGCCTTTGGCACGCAAAAGTATTTAAAATTCAAGCTGCCCGAGATTTTCTGTTGTCTGCCTGTGATTTACTTTGTTTTAAGTGCAATTTCAAAATTCACTGTTATTGCATCTATTGCACTTATAACCGATAATCTGATTTTGATTACCTCTATTTGTGCTTTAATGCTTTTCTTTTTGCATTATGCAATGCTTTATAATAATATGGACGCCGAAAAAAACTTCCGCAAGCTTTTGGCATCCGGTACAGCAGCGGCGATGCTGTCTGTAACACAGTCGGCAGTTTACTTTATTTATAACGGCATTACCGCCTTTGAGCAGGCCCATACATCGGTTTTTGTAAACCTGGAGCTTTTGGCTGCCGGCATATTCGTTATAATCTTTCTGTTTTCACATTTTACACAAAAGAAAATCGACCAAAATGTTTAAAAAATCCACTTTTATGTGGTATAGCTTCTTGACATATGCTAGATATAGTGGTAAAATTGTTTTGATAGATTAATCGTTTTGGCAAATTTTTTATTGATAATTGCTATATTTGTCTCCTATTGGCGTAGTGGTGGCAAAATGTATTGATTATATCACGGGAGAATAACGCACGGCTCCCGTTTGTATAGCTTAAATAAGCTGTACCTTAATTCCGTGCTTAAATATAAAGGAGGTGCTGTAATGCCCTATATTATAGGCGGTGCAGTTGCCGTTTTAACCGCAATTATCGGATTTATTTCCGGTTCTGCATATCGTCGCCGTTCGGCAGAAGCCACAATCGGCTCGGCTGAGGACGAGGCTCGACGCATATTAAACGACGCAATGAAAACCGCGGAACAAAAGAAAAAAGAAGCTTTGCTTGAAGCAAAGGATGAAATTCACAATCTTAGACAAGAAACAGAAAAAGACCTTCGTGAACGCAGGAGTGAGGTTCAGCGTCAGGAGCATAGAATTCAGCAAAAGGAAGAATCTCTTGACCGCAAGTCCGATAACCTCTCCGCTAAGGAAGAACAGCTAAGCCAGAGAGCTAAAGAAATCGACACCCGCATTGAAGAGTGCGAAAGATTAAAGCAAAGTCAATTAGACTTGCTCGAAAAAATCTCAGGCTTTACAAAGGAACAGGCAAAATTACACTTACTCGAAATGCTCGATAACAGCTTAGAGCACGAAAAGGCTTTAAGAATTGTCGAATTTGAACAACGCACAAAGGATGAGGCTGACAAAATCGCAAAGAATATTGTTTGCAGTGCTATTCAGCGTTGTGCCGCAGACCACTCTGCCGATTTCACCATTACATCCGTTACATTGCCTAACGATGAAATGAAGGGCAGAATTATCGGTCGTGAGGGTAGAAATATCCGTTCACTCGAAGCTGCAACCGGTGTTGACCTTATTATTGACGATACGCCTGAGACCATTACCGTTTCAAGCTTTGACCCAATTAGACGTGAGATTGCAAGAATTGCTCTCGAAAAGCTCTTAGCAGACGGAAGAATTCACCCCGTAAAAATCGAAGAATCGGTTGCTAAGGCTACTTCAGAGGTTGAGGCAGTTATCAAGCAAGAGGGTGAGCGTGCAATGCTTGAATCGGGCATACACGGTCTGCATCCCGAAATTGTACGTTTGCTTGGCAGACTTCGTTACCGTACAAGCTATGGTCAAAGTGTGCTAAATCACTCGTTAGAGGTAAGCCACATTGCAGGTCTTTTGGCAGCCGAGCTTGGTGTAGATGTAACCACCGCTAAGCGTGCCGGTCTTTTACACGATATCGGTAAGGCTCTTACCCACGAGCAGGAGGGTTCACACGTTCAGCTTGGTGTAGATGTTGCTAAGAAATACCGTGAAAACGATATTGTGCTTAACGCAATTCAGGCTCACCACGGTGACGTTGCTCCCAAATCTGCAATCGCCTTTATTGTACAAGCTGCCGATGCTATCTCCGCTGCACGTCCGGGTGCCCGCAGAGAAAACATTGAAAACTACATTAAGCGTCTTGAAAAGCTTGAGGAAATCGCCAATTCCTTTAGCGGTGTAGATGCTTCCTTCGCATTGCAGGCAGGCAGAGAAATCAGAATTATGGTTAAGCCTGAGGCTGTAACTGATGACCAAATGGTAATTATGTCACACGAAATTGCCACAAGAATTGAAAACGAGCTTCAATATCCCGGTCAGATTAAGGTCAACGTTATACGTGAAAATCGTGCAGTTGACTATGCAAAATAAATATTAAGGATTTGCTGTTATGGATAAACGAATAGAACACGTTATAACAGCACTTCGCAAAAACAATATGGAGGGTATTTATCTACCCTCCATTACTGATATTGTGGGTGCTGTGGAAAAAATGTTATTTGACGGATGCGTAATTACCGCAGGCGGTTCTGTATCACTTAAAGAAAGCGGCGTATGGGACTTAATAAACCGCGACTGTTATAATTTTTTAGACCGCACCCGCGCAGGAATAACTGAAGAGGAAAAGCAGGAAGCCTTTAAAGCCAGCATCGGTGCCGATTTTTTCTTTTGCTCAACAAACGCCTTAACCGAAAACGGTGAGCTTATTAATGTTGACGGCTTTGCAAACAGAATTTCTGCTATTTCCTTTGGTCCTAAAAAGGTGATTTTAATTGTAGGTGCAAATAAAATTGTAAAAGATTTAGATGAAGGCTTTTTGCGAGTTAAAAAAATAGCTGCCCCCAAAAACTGTGAGCGACTTGGTATTGATGCACCTTGCAGAAGCTTAGGTCACTGCGTTTCTCTGCTTAAATCAGAAAACCCCTCCATTACAGACGGTTGTGATTACGAAAGACGAATTTGCAGAACCTATCAGATAACCTCAAAGCAACCTGCAAATAACCGCATAACCGTCCTAATCTGCGGCGAAAGCTTAGGATATTGATTTAATATAAACTATAATAAAGAACTTTAACGTAATGTTTCACTTGTTGCAAAAGAATTATAATAAGTTTATAATTCTTTTGCATTTTTTTATTGCGTAATCAAGGGCAATTTTAGTGCCGCTTTTTCGGGTAGTCGGAGTACACTGTTCATCATAATACACGATACAATAATAACTATTTTCTATCATTATATAGTTGCGTTTCACATAAGCTGCTCTGCCTGAATTCAGTACCTTTTCAGGATAATAAGTTTCCTCGTAGCTTTCCAGCAAATAGTTCTTATAGTGCTCACTTATATACGGATATTCTGCTCGCACATAAACCCGTTTTATGTGAGGGTATTTTTCTTTTATTAAAGTTACAGCTTCGTGACATAAACTATTAAATCGGCTCTTACTTCCAAAAAGAAATGTATCTACCTGTTTTTCAAGAATAAGTTTTTCAATTATACCGATAAGTTTTAGTTTTAGTTCCTCGGTTTCTCTTATATTTCTATGACCAAGAAAACAACAAACATTTTTTTGCATAGCCTTCTCCTCTAACGTTTTATAGATATACGGTATATCTATTTTCACATTATAACATATAACTCTTCTAAAATAAATACACAATATATTTATTATGAGGTGATTATATGTCTATCAAAAGTGTTTCCATTAGAATAGAAGAAGAAATGTTGAACAAAATAGCATACATTGCCGATTACGAAGGCAGAAGCGTTAACAGTCAAGTGCTTGTTTTAATACGAGAAAATATTAAAACTTTTGAAAATGCCAACGGTGCTATTGAAGGAAATATCACACCTGCATCGAATGTGAAACCCACTCGAAAATAATAACAAAAAACTCTCTGCCGAATATAGCAGAGAGTTTTTTATATCCTATTAAATTTATATGCCTTACGGTTGTTTAAATTACTCTTACCTTGATTACGCCGTCGATTGCTGCGATTTCGTCTGCAACAGCATCTGTATTTGCAGCACCTGTATCAAGCATTGTGTAAGCATAGTCGCCACGAGATTTATTAAGCATATTTTCAATGTTAACACCGTCATCAGCGAAAATGCCTGCAATAGCGGTAATCATATTCGGAATATTCTTGTGGATTACGCAAATTCTGTGCTCACCGCTTCTGGGCATTGTAACCTCAGGAAGGTTTACAGAGTTTACGATGTTACCGTTTTCGATATAATCAACAAGCTCCTTAGCTGCCATTGAAGCACAGTTGTCCTCAGACTCGGGAGTAGAAGCACCAAGGTGGGGAATAGCAATTACGCCGTCAACATCGAGAACTTCCTCTGTCGGGAAGTCGGTTACATAGGAAGCTACCTTACCCTGCTCCAAAGCCTTTTTAAGGTCTGCATCGTTTACCAAAGCCGCACGTGAGAAGTTAAGAATTCTAACACCGTCCTTGCACTTTGCCAAGGTATCGGAATTAATCATATACTTTGTATTGTCGGTAAGCGGAACGTGAATTGTGATATAGTCACACTTTGCATAAATTTCATTGATATCATTGATATATACAGCATTGTGGTTTAAGTTCCAAGCAGATTTAACCGACAAATAGGGGTCGTAGCCGTAAACAGTCATACCTAAATGGTTAGCTGCATTAGCTACCATAACGCCGATAGCACCAAGTCCTATTACACCCAAGGTTTTGCCCTTGTTTTCAGGACCTGCAAATGCACCCTTGCCTTTTTCAACAAGCTTGCCTACTGCATCGCCCTCGCCCTTTAAGGTTTTTGCCCACTCGATACCTGAAACTACACGGCGTGAGGACAAAAGCAAGCCTGCAATTACAAGCTCTTTAACAGCGTTTGCATTAGCACCGGGGGTGTTGAATACTACTATACCCTGCTCAGAGCATCTGTCAATCGGAATATTGTTAGTGCCAGCCCCTGCACGAGCTATTGCCTTTAAGGTGTCGGGGAAAACCTCATCGTGTAAAGCGGCAGAGCGAACAATCGCACCGTCTGCATTATCTACCTCGTCACCGATTGTATACTTATCGTCAAAAACGGTAAGACCGCTTTTGGAAATTTTATTATAAGTTTTAATCTTAAACATTATGCGTTTTCCTCCTCAAACTTCTTCATAAATGCTACTAACTTTTCAACACCCTCGATAGGCATTGCGTTGTAAATAGAAGCACGCATACCGCCAACACTGCGGTGTCCCTTAAGGTTTACAAAGCCTGCTTTCTTAGACTCTGCAACAAACTTTGCGTCCAACTCGTCATTACCTGTAACGAAAGGAACATTCATAAGTGAACGGTCCTCGGGAACTACTGTACCCTTGAACATCTTGCTGTTATCAAGGAAATCATAAAGGATTTTAGCCTTCTTTTCGTTAAGCTCCTTCATTTTTTCAAGTCCGCCCATTTTCTTAATCCACTTTAAAGTGAGACCTGCAATATAGATAGCATAGCAAGGCGGTGTATTGAACATTGAGCCATTTTCTGAATGGGTTACATAGTTAAGCATTGTAGGAGTAATATCCATAGCATTGCCAAGTAAATCCTTACGGATAATAACAATGGTAACACCTGCGGGAGCAACGTTTTTCTGTGCACCGGCATAAAGCATACCAAACTTAGATACGTCGATAGGCTCAGACAAAATGCAGCTTGAAATATCTGCAATAAGCGGAACATCACCTGTATCGGGCAAGGTATTGTACTTTGTTCCGTAGATTGTATTGTTCATACAAATATGTACAAAGTCTGCATCCTTATCGAAATCAGCAGCGGTAGTTTTGGGGATATAAGAGAAGGTCTTATCCTTAGATGAAGCAACCTCACGAGCAGCACCGTAACGTGCAGCCTCCTTATAAGCCTTGTTAGCCCACTGACCTGTAATAATAAAATCAGCCTTTTTATTCTTATTCATAAGATTAAGGGGAATCATTGCGAACTGTGTAGAAGCACCGCCTTGTAAGAAAAGTACCTCATAATTGTCGGGGATATTCATTATCTCACGAAGGTTAGCCTCTGTCTCGTCAAAAATTGCCTGATATTCCTTTGAACGGTGAGACATCTCCATAACGGACTGTCCACTCTCACCAAACTCCAACATTTCGTCAGCAGCGGTCTTTAAAACCTCCTCAGGTAGCATAGAAGGGCCTGCACTGAAATTATAAACTCTTGCCATAATAAAAAACCTCCAAGTTTTATTTTTAATTTTATGCGACTTTTTTTTAAATATTGACGCATTTACTACGTTTCAAAAAACGGATTGAGGCTATTATACCGCAATCGCTACACAATGTCAATAGGTTTGTTAAAAAAATATCAAAGATTTTTAAAGTTTTCCTATTTTCGCCAAAATCTTTGTTAATATTTTAACAAATAACAGTGTTTTTGTCCCCCTCTGTACATTGACAAAGGGGGATTTTTTATTTTTTTATCAAATTTTCTCTTATTCCAGACGCCAAATAAAGCGATCCGAATATAAATATCGGATTTTCATTTGAAATATCCTTTGCGATTTTTAAAGCAGTTTCATAATCATTTGCTTTATACACTTCGGTATATTTTGACGCCATATCGTATATTTCATCAAGTGACAGACTTCTTGGTTGGTTTTTAATTTCCACAACCACCGCTTTTTTACAAAGCTGTAGCGTTTGCTTTAAAAACTCGTCGCAATCCTTATCCCGACACATACCGACAATAGCGGTAACATTCTTATACTTTTTTAGTTCCAAAGACAACACCTCAGCACCGTCGGGATTATGTGCCCCGTCAAGAATAATCGGCGGATTGTCGCAAAGCTTTTCCATACGTGCAGGGAAAAAGGTGTTTTTAAGTGCCTTACAGACGGTATCATACGGAATGTCATAGTCGATACATTTTAACAGCTCTAATACCATAAGCGAGTTTTCTATCTGATAATCACCCTTTAGAGAAAGCTCATATTTTCTGCCGTTATATATATATGTATTCTCCCCTATAATTTCAAGCGATGCCAAATCGGGCAAATGTAACTCACCCGCTTTGCTTTTTATAACATCCAACGCCCTTTTATCCTGAAAAGCGGTAGTAACAGTAGGACATTCACGCAAAATTCCGCATTTTTCGGCGGCAATTTTCTCTATTGTGTCACCAAGTATTGCAGTATGGTCAAGACCTATTTTTGTAATCACATTAGCAATTTTATTATCCAGAATATTCGTGGCGTCAAGTCGGCCGCCAAGCCCCGTTTCACAAATCAGGATATCTATATTCTTTTCCTTAAAATATAAATACGCCACAGCAGTTATAAATTCAAATTCAGTAAGGGGTATATTCAATTCCCTTATCCTTTCTGAATAACTACACAAATCGTTTTCAGAGATATATTCACCGTTTATCTGTATACGTTCTCTGAAATTTATAATAAAGGGAGAAATAAAAAGCCCCGTTTTAAAGCCTGCCTCTTTAAATACAGAGGCAAGCATTGCAGAAACCGAGCCTTTACCGTTTGTTCCTGCAATATGAATAGATTTATATTCGTTCTGCGGATTACAAAACTTCTCTGCTACACTTCTTATACGCGAAAGTGTTGCGGGCATAGAAAAATTGCCGAGCGAATGTATATAGTCGAGCGTCTCGATATAATTCATCTTTTCATCCCCTTACTTTAAAGGTTTAAAGCCTTCTCCGATAATTTCACCGACCTCTGACATAACTATAAACGCATCAGGGTCATATTCATCTATAATAGAATAAAGTGTTGCCACCTCATAAGCTCTAAGTGTGCAAAGCAGAAGTGTTCTGTCGTTTCCGGTATATCCGCCTTTTGCAGAAATTACGGTAGTACCACGCCCTAAATCGTTTGCGATAGCTCTGCATATTTCTGCCGAGCGAGAGGTTACAATATGTGCAAGCTTTCCCTTATCGGCACCGTAAAGCATTCTGTCTAAAACAAAGGTGGTTCCGTAAACCGTAATGGCAGAATAAAGTGCACTTTCTACGTTTTTATAAACAATAACTGCCAATAAAATCACAAAAACATCGGCAAGAAGCATTATTCTACCCACAGTCAGGTGACGATATTTGCGGTTTATAAGCTTTGCCACAATATCAACTCCGCCTGTTGTAGCACCGCGGATTATTATAATACTCATTCCGGCTCCCAGCATTATTCCGCCAAACAAAGCTGCCAAAAGTCGGTCTGCAACAAATGAAGGGAGCAAAAAATCCGTAAGAGTAAGGCTTAATGATACCATAAACGAGGCTATGGTTGTTTTAAAAATAAAAACTCCCCCAAATTTCAGAAATCCCAGCAGTAAAATAGGCAAATTTATAATAAAATACAAAATTCCGCTTGGCACCTTTATTACAAAAGAGATTGCAGTAGCAACGCCTGTTATACCGCCGGGTGAAATTTGATTGGGAGTTATAAAAATCGTTATAGCCGAGGAATAAATAAATGCACCTATTGTATATATCAGTATATCAATAACGAATTTTTTAAGACTTTCCTTCACAAAACCCACCTCAAGGGTAGTTTGTGTAAAAAACAATTAATTATGATAAAGCTTTTTGGTCTGATATTTAGGCTCAAAGGTTATATTAACCCCAAGCTTTCTGAAAACATTTTCATCCACACGAGACAAAATTACACTTGAATGAGCCTCAAGCCCCTTTAATCTGTATGCGTTATCAAGTGCTTTCTTTGCAATATCGCTTGTGGCCGCACAAATAGAAAGTGCAATTAAAATTTCGTCGGTATGCAGTCTTGGGTTGTGGTTACCAAGAATTTCAGTTTTAAGCTTCTGTATAGGCTCAATAATAGTAGGAGAAATAAGATTAACCTCATCTGGAATTCCTGCCAAAACCTTAAGTGCGTTAAGAAGCAGTGAGGACGATGCACCCAAAAGACTTGAGGTTTTACCTGTGATGATAGTTCCATCCGCAAGCTCTAAAGCAACTGCAGGACCACCCGTTTTTTCCGCCTTTTCAAGTGCTGCTTTTACTACAGGCCTGTCGTCTACGGTAGTGCCTATTTGATTCATAAGCAGTTCAATTTTAGATACCTCAGTTCCTTCACCCATACCCTGCCTTACATTTACAAGAGCCGAATAGTACCTACGCAAAACCTCCTGCTTGGCGGCTGCAGATACTACCTTATCATCACAAATTGCAAAGCCTGCCATATTTACACCCATATCGGTAGGGCTTTTATACGGAGACTCACCCAAAATAGTCTCTAGTATAGAATTAAGCACAGGGAAAATTTCAATATCCCTGTTATAATTTACCGCTTTTTCATTGTATGCCTCCAAATGGAAGGGGTCAATCATATTTACATCGTTAAGGTCGGCGGTAGCAGCTTCATAAGCTACATTCACAGGGTGCTTAAGCGGTATACTCCAAATCGGGAAGGTTTCAAACTTTGCATAGCCTGCTTTAATACCTCTTTTATGCTCGTGATAAAGCTGTGACAAACAGGTAGCCATTTTTCCGCTTCCGGGACCGGGTGCTGTCACTACCACCAATTTTCTTGTGGTTTCGATATAATCGTTTTTACCAAAACCCTCCTCACTTACAATAAGTGGGATATTAGAGGGATAATCCTTTATAGGATAATGTCTGTAAACCTTAATACCCAATGAGGTCAAGCGTTTTTCAAAGGACTCAGCAAGCGGTTGTCCTGTATAACAGGTAATTACAACACTTCCTACATATAGACCTATTCCGCGAAAGGCGTCAATAAGCCTTAGGGTGTCAAGGTCGTAGGTAATACCAAGGTCGCCCCTGCGTTTATTTTTTTCGATAGCATCAGCGTTTATTACTATTACTATTTCAGCCTCGTCCGCAAGCTCTAAAAGCATCTTAACCTTTGCGTCAGGCTCAAAGCCGGGCAATACCCTCGCCGCGTGAAAATCGTCAAAAAGCTTGCCGCCGAATTCCATATAAAGCTTGCCGCCGAATTGCGTAATTCTGTCCCTTATTTTTTGAGACTGCAATTCTATATATTTTCCATTATCAAAACCGATTTTTTTCATAGTTCCCCTCTATTAGTTCTGCTCTAAAAACTCTAAATATTCCTCTAAGCAATAGCCCATACTATTCATTTTTTTGGCGTGATTTATTCCGACAAAACGCCAATGCCACGATTCGTGAATAACACCTGTAATAGGTTGCTTTTCCTCATAATATCTCATAATAAAGCCGTAATTTTCGGCATTTTCCTGCAACCACTCATAAGCCTTTGTTTTTTCAAAGCTATCATTAGCACAGTTAATATCAAGTGCCAAGCCTGTGTGGTGCTCACTAGTACCGGGACGTGCTACAATAGTTGCTGCCTTATCCTCGTCCCCGCCTTGCCTAGTCACTTGCTTATCAAATAACATTTTCTGTGTATTATAGCTTCTGTAAGGTGACCAAACGCCAATGTCAACGCCTTCTGCTCTTGCATCATCAAGCATTTTTTGTAAGAAAACCCAAACATTTGCATCAATCTGATTAAGCGAGCCTTTAAGATAGCTTTGCGGAATGGTTACAAGATGTCCCTCATAATCGAAATCCTCCGGCAAAGGATTATCAGCGTTTACAAGCAAAAGCTCCTCGTAATCAGGGTTAAGCTCACCGTCTATCAGAGAGTCTTTAGTATTGATAACCGGCTTTGGTTCTGTATTTGGCTGTTCATTTTTATCAGACTGCGAAGTATCGGGCTTTTTAGAATTATTATCCCCTGACTTTCCGTCGGATAAAATAGATACTGCAACAAAAACAATAAGAGCCACAAGCAAGGCTAACACAATACAGCAAAGGGTCACAAATATTCTTCTTTTTATAATTGCACGCTCACGTTTTGTTCTCTTTTTAGCCATTTTAACTTCCCCTATTCATCAAGTTTAAGCACTGCCATAAATGCCTCCTGCGGCACCTCGACAGAGCCTAACTTTCTCATACGTTTTTTGCCTTCCTTTTGTTTTTCAAGCAGCTTTTTCTTTCTTGTAATATCACCGCCGTAGCATTTAGCAAGCACGTCGTTTCGCATAGCCTTAACCGTTTCTCTTGCTATTATTTTACCTGAAACTGCCACTTGTATAGGTATTTCAAAAAGCTGTCTCGGGATATATTCCTTAAGCTTTTCTGCAATTCTGCGAGCACGGGCATAAGCATTATCGGTATGTACTATAAAGGAAAGTGCATCAACAACATCGCCTGCAAGCATTACGTCAAGCTTTACAAGCTTTGACTTTTCATAACTCTTTGTCTCATAATCATAGCTGGCATAGCCCTTTGTTCTTGATTTTAAGGCATCAAAGAAGTCATAAACAATTTCACCCATAGGCATAACATAATGAATATCAACTCTGTCGCCCATATACTTCATATCGGTATAAACACCGCGTCGCTCCTCGCAAAGCTGCATTATAGTGCCTACATAGTCACTCGGGCTATATATATGCACATCAGCCACAGGCTCTAACGCCTCGGCAATAAGGGCGGGGTCAGGATAATTTGTCGGGTTGTCAACCGTTATTTCCTCGCCGTTTGTAAGAATAAATTTATATTCAACACTGGGTGCTGTGGTAACAAGGTCAAGATTATATTCCCTTTCAAGCCTTTCCTGTATAATTTCCATATGCAAAAGGCCTAAAAATCCGCAACGGAAACCAAAACCTAACGCATTTGAACTTTCCGCCTCAAACAAAAGTGAAGCATCGTTTAGCTGAAGCTTATCGAGTGCGTCTCTGAGGTCCGGATATTTAGCACCGTCAGCCGGATAAATACCGCAGAAAACAACAGGATTTACCTTTCTATAGCCGTCAAGCGGTTTGTCACAAGGAGAATTGCAAAGTGTGATAGTATCACCAACACGAGCCTCACTAACGGTCTTGATAGAAGCTGAAAGATAACCTACCTCTCCCGCTTCAAGGCAGTCGCAAGGTTCAAGCGAGGTAGCACGCTTTCTGCCGATTTCAACTATATCAAACTCAGCACCGGTAGCCATCATACGGATTTTATCACCGCTTTTAATTTTACCGCTTACAACCCTGAAGTATACGACAACGCCCTTGTAAGGGTCGTAATATGAGTCAAAAACAAGAGCCTGCAGCGGTGCTTCCCTATCACCCTTTGGAGCAGGTATTTCGGTGACAATTTTTTCAAGCACTTCTTCAATATTAACGCCTGTTTTAGCCGAAATAAGCGGTGCGTTATCTGCGGGAATTCCTATAATATCCTCTATTTCCGCCTTTATTCTGTCAGGCTCGGCAGAGGGCAGGTCAATCTTGTTGATAACAGGTAAAATTTCAAGCCCGTGGTCTGCCGCCAAATAGG
>JAZNBP010000047.1:0-12144 GCA_045587085.1 Acutalibacteraceae bacterium
TAAAGAGCAAGGTTATCGTAAATACGATAATTATGATGCGATAGATATTCCGTTTACGGATGCGATTCCCTCGGATTATGATGGAATGATGGGTGTTCCTATTTCATTTTTGCCCAAATACTGTCCTGAACAATTTGAAATAATTGCGTTGGCTGCGTCTCACGGTAAAGAGCCTAGAGGCATAGAAAATGAAGCTGGTTGTATTAATGGAAAATGGGTTTATGCACGAATTTTAATTAGAAAGAGGGCACAAGAATGATTACAACCCTAAAAACAGACATAACAGTCGCAGATATTTGTAAAGGTTTTGTATATAACGAGTTTGAGGGAAAAGGTCTTTTTGGACTTTCGGGCAAACTGGTAATTCAGCCTGAATATCAGCGTAATTATATTTACGCCGACGGCAAACGCGACGTTGCAGTCATTGATTCAATCCTGAAAGGCTACCCTTTGGGACTAATCTATTTCACAAAGGTCGCAGAGGACAAATATGAGGTGCTTGACGGTCAACAGCGTATAACAAGCTTCGGGCGTTACGTTACAGGCAAGTTTGCAATTAAAGACCAAAACGGCATACCGCGATATTTTTCAGGTCTTGCCTCCGACCTGCAAGAAAAAATTATGAAAACGCCCTTAACAATCTATATCTGCGAGGGAACAGAAAGCGAGATTAAGGAATGGTTTAAAACCATAAATATTGCAGGCATACCGTTAAATGAGCAAGAGTTATCAAACGCGATCCATTCAGGACCGTTTGTAACAAAGGCAAAAGAGGAATTTTCAAACAGCCAAAACGCCAATATCCAAAAGTGGAGTGCCTATATTTCGGGCAATGTTATCCGTCAGGACTATTTGAGAACTGCACTCAGTTGGGTGAGCAAGGGTAACATTGACGACTATATGAGCCGACACCGTTACGACGATAACATCACCGAACTTAAGGCGTATTTCACAAGCGTTATTGATTGGGTTTCAAGCGTATTTATCGACGTTGATAATGATATGAGGGGATTGCCTTGGGGCGAATTTTACGAGCGTTATCACCATAACGCCTATGCACCCGACGAGGTATCACGAAAGCTACACGAACTATATGCAGACGATTATGTAAATAATACCAAAGGCATATATGAGTATATTCTCGGCGGTTGTATTGACCATAAACTGCTTAATATCCGTGTATTTGATGAGCCGACTAAAAAGAAAGTTTATGCCAAACAGACCGACAAGGCAAAAGCCAAAAACATATCAAACTGCCCTCTGTGTGCTATGGGTAGCGATAACAACAAAAATCGCATTTGGAAAATAACCGAAATGGACGCCGACCACGTAACCGCGTGGAGCAAGGGCGGTGCTACCGATATAAATAACTGCCAAATGCTCTGTAAGACACACAACAGAGCCAAAGGCAATAAGTAATCCTTTGCTGTTCTCAGCAGGTGTATTCAAATTACGAACTCGGTCAGCGAGATATTCCCACTGCAATTTTGATAGCACTTTCAAAGCATTTTGATGTTAGTATAGATTACATTCTGGAATTAACCGACATTCCCGAAAGAAACAAATAACCTATGCCTAAAAATTGTGGCATAGGTTTGTTTTTTATTCATTATTCTGTTTTGCGGGGGGGTGAGAAGTTTAGTGATATTGTGCCAGAGGCACAGTGATATATTTCGCAAGCGAAATGTGATATTTTTGCCTTAGGGCAAAAGTGATATTATATCCGCCTTTTAAACTCGCGAAGCGAATATAACTTTGACGAAGTCAAAATATAACTGCGAAGCAATATAACTCGCCAAAGGCGAATATAACTGAAAAATCCCCGTTGCAAAGCAACGAGGATTTTTCTGGAGCGGGTGATGGGAATCGAACCCACACGACCAGCTTGGAAGGCTGGGATTCTAGCCATTGAACTACACCCGCATTTGAGCAAGAAATATAATAACACATCAAAACTCAATAGTCAAGTGTTTTTTGTTAAACAAAATAAAAATTTGTGTCCCACGCAGGAAGTGACCTGAAATGTCTTATATAAATTTTATAATCATCCCTGATATTTAAAACCGCTTTCGGAAGGTCTATTAAATCCTCTGTTCTATGATATGCGGAAACTATCATTTTGGGTTTATCCCGAAGTATTGTATTACGTGCTCCGCTTATAACGTTTTTCTCCTCGCCCTCAACATCCATTTTAATATATGTAACGGCTTCGTTTTCGCAAATTTTATCTACATTTAAAAAATCTATCTCGGTTTTGCCCTTTGTCGCCGCCGAATTTCTACCACCTAGCATTGCAAAGCTATCCCTTTTGCAAACATCGGTAATCCCTGCATTGTAAAGGGTTATGTTTTTAAGGTCTTTTGTGTTCTCGCTTAGCTTTTTGAAATTTTTAAAATCAGGCTCTACCGCAATTATACGGTTATAGTCCCCTGCTCTTTTTACAAAATCCTCTACTGTGTCACCCGTATATGCACCGAGGTCCAAAAAGCGCTCATTTCTGGACAGCTTTAAAATATTGTCAAACGGCTCGTTTTCGTCCGTCTCACATTGGAGCAGATACTCTATTTTACCGCTAAGCTTATAATTAATCATATTCTCATACGTCTTTTTAGATAAATCGTCTGCAAGACGCTCATAAACCATATCGAACTTTTGCTTATTTTTAAGGTAATACTCCTCGCAAAAAAGACCTCCGCCCACAACCGGCACCTCGGGAGCGTAAAGCTCCTGCTCAGCTGCTATTTTAAGGACATTTTGCCTTACATCCTCTCTTGCACTTCCAAAGCAGAGAAGCACTATCATATCGCCAAATTTTTCCTTAGCCTCGCTATAAGAAATAAGCTTTTTTCCGTGAAAATACTTATCCCTTACAAAGCCGTCAGACGCAAAAACTCCCGAAAATTCTATATTGTAGCTTTCAAGCACATTTATGATTTTATCGGCCCCATTACCCATTCCGTAAAGCAAAATAGGTTTTTGGGCTTCTTTCAAATATTTCCATAACTCTTTTTCCATATTCTCACCACACCCATTTTACAATATTTAAATGATATTTACAAGTCAAATTACTATTGCTAAAAAGGAAAATTTATGTTAAAATTAATATAATTAAATTTTAAGAACGGAGAATATATATGAAAAAGGTTCTTTCTTTTGATTTTGGTGCTTCAAGCGGCAGAGCAATGCTGGCAACTTTTGACGGCGAAAAAATTTCTATTGAGGAAATTCACCGCTTCAGCAATGATACTGTTATTGTAAACGGTACTATGTACTGGGATATTTTAAGACTTTTCTTTGAAATTAAGACAAGCATTACAAAGGCTGTAAACGGCGGCGGATTTGATGCTATTGGTATTGACACTTGGGGCGTTGACTTTGGTCTTATCGACAAACGTGGCAGACTTCTTTCTAACCCCGTACACTACCGCGATATGCGTACTGAGGGCATCCCCGAAAAGGTATTTAAAGAGGTTCCGAAATCCGAAATCTACAAGAATACAGGCACACAGTGTATGCGAATTAACACACTTTATCAGCTTATGTACTTAAAGTATAACGAGCCTGAAATGTTAGAAAACGCAGAAAAGCTTTTGCTTATTCCCGACCTTTTTGCCTATATGCTAACAGGTGAGGTTAAGTCAGAAGCAAGCATTGCCTCCACCACAAATTTATATAACGCCTATGACAGAAATTGGGATTTTGAGCTTATTGAAAAATTGGGACTTCCAAAATCCATATTCCCTGAGATTATAAAATCGGGCAATGTTTACGGCTATTTGACCGACGAAATCTGTGAGGAATTAGGCTGCAAAAAGGTGCCTGTTATCGCAGTTGCCGAGCATGACACCGCCTCTGCAGTAGCGGCTACTCCCGCCCTTGACGACGGTTTTGTTTATATAAGCTGCGGCACCTGGAGCCTTTTTGGAATTGAAAACGACGAGCCGATTATTAGCGAGGATATCGAAAAGCTTAACTTTACAAACGAGGGCGGATTTAAGGATACTGTCCGCTTCCTTAAAAATATTATGGGACTTTGGCTCATACAAGAATCCCGCCGTCAATGGAAACGCGAGGGCGAGGAGGTAGGCTTTGATGTGCTTGAAAAAGAAGCACTAGCCGCCGAGCCGTTTAAGTGCTTTGTAAATGTTGACGACCCCGCTTTTGAAACTGCAGGCAATCTACCCCGCCGTGTTCAGGAATACTGCGAAAAAACAGGTCAGTATGTACCTAAAACCCGTGGCGAGATTATGCGTACTATCTACCAGAGCATTGCAATGAAGTATAAATACACCTTTAATATGCTTAATAAATTAAACGGCGGTAAATATTCAAGCATTAATATGTTAGGTGGCGGTATTAAGGATACCCTGCTTTGCAAAATGACCGCTTCCGCCTGCAATGCAAAGGTGCTTGCCGGCCCTACCGAGGCTACCGTTATGGGTAACATCGGCGTGGTTTACTCAGCTTTGGGCGAAATTAAGGACTTTAAGCATTTACGTAAAGTAAGCTATGCTTCTACCGATATTAAGGAATATTCACCCGAGGATACCGCTTCTTGGGACGAGGCTTACAAAACCTATTTAAAGGTAACAGGCCAAGCCGAATAAAAAACAGAAATCCTCAAGGCTTTGCTTTGAGGATTTTTTGATACAAAATCCCCTTATGGAGTTTAAAAATGTACAGAACTTTAAACCAACACTATTTAGAAAAATTTGGCTGTAAGGTATATAAGCTGTCTATTGATGCAGGCTTTACCTGTCCTAACCGCGACGGCACGATATCGACTAAGGGCTGTATTTTCTGCTCCGCGGTTGGAAGCGGAGAATTTGCCCAAAAAACAGGCTCTATACTAGAAAAGCTCGAAAAAGCCAAAAGTCTTGTTGAAAAGAAAAACAAAAGCGGAAAATATATAACTTATTTTCAGTCCTTTACAAACACCTACGCCCCGACGGATGTTTTGAAATGCCTCTACCTTGAAGCTATTTCGCCCGACTATATTGTAGGGCTTTCGGTTGCCACAAGACCTGATTGCTTAAGCGACGAGGTAATCTCACTGCTGTGCGATATCAATAAAATCAAACCTGTAACAGTTGAATTGGGCTTTCAAACCTCTAACGAAAAAACCGCACAATATATCCGCCGAGGTTATAAAAACGAGGTTTTCTCGGATGCGGTCAGCCGACTTAAAAAGAAAAATATAGAGGTGGTATCACACATAATCATAGGTCTTCCGTTTGAGGAATGTAAAGATGCCGTAAACACCACAAAATTTTGCGTTGATGCCGGTGTCGACGGGGTTAAATTTCATCTTTTGCACGTGCTAAAAAACACCGACCTTGAAAACGAGTATTTAAAGGGCACTTTTTCTACATTATCGTTAGAGGAATACGCAAGAATATTAAAAGCGTGTATAAGCGTCTTGCCAAGCGGGGTTACCGTTCACCGAATTACAGGCGACGGAGACAAAAAAAGCCTTGTTGCACCGCTTTGGTCAGCAGATAAAAAGAAAGTTCTAAATTTCCTTGCAAAAATTTTAGAGAAATAATTGAAAAAGACTTCAAAAAATGATAAAATAAAGACAAGCTATTTTTAGGAGTGATGCCAAATGAAAATTAAAATTGCAATCGCCGGCTACGGAAATTTAGGCAAAGGCGTAGAATGTGCGATAAAACAAAATAACGATATGGAGCTTTACGGAATTTTCACACGCAGAGAGCCGTCAACCCTTAAAACTCTTACAGGTGCTACTACTTATCATATAGACGATATTTTAAATCATAAGGAAAATATCGATGTTGTAATTCTCTGTGGTGGCTCGGCTACCGATTTGCCGAAGCAGACACCCTTTCTGGCTGAGCATTTCTGTGTGGTTGACAGCTTTGATACCCACGCAAAAATCCCCGAGCATTTTGAAAATGTAAATACATCTGCACTAAAGGGTAATAACACCGCACTTATTTCCGCAGGCTGGGACCCCGGTATGTTTTCGCTTAACCGCCTTTTCGGTGAAGCAATACTGCCTGACGGCTGTGACTACACCTTTTGGGGTAAGGGTATCAGCCAAGGTCACTCAGACGCTATTCGCAGAATTGACGGGGTAATAGATGCTAGACAGTATACAATCCCCGTAGAATCCGCACTTCAGAGTGTAAGAAACGGTGAAAACCCCACACTTACTACAAGACAAAAGCATACACGTGAATGCTTTGTAGTAGCAGCCGAGGGTGCCGATTTAAACCGCATTGAAAACGAAATTAAAACAATGCCCAACTACTTTGCCGATTATGACACAACCGTTCATTTTATTTCAGCTGAGGAATTAAGACAAAACCATAGCGGAATTCCTCACGGCGGTGTAGTTCTTAGAAGCGGAAAAACAGGCATTTCAGGCGAGAATAATCATATTATTGAATATAAGCTTACGCTTGACTCTAATCCTGAGTTTACCTCATCTGTTTTGGTAGCCTATGCACGTGCAGTATTCAAAATGCATAAAATGGGTGATATCGGCTGCAAAACCGTTCTGGATGTAGCACCTTGCCTTTTATCCCCCGACACAAATGAAAATTTAAGAAAACGCTTGCTTTAGAATAAAGCGGTTCTTAACTTTTTATTGCAATTAATATAATAAAATGATATACTAAACTTGACAAAATAATTTCAGAAAGGAGACAGTATATTACATATACTGAATTATCGAAATGTTCTGTAAAAATTGCGGTAAACCATTAGAAGAAAACGCCACCTTCTGCGGTGAATGCGGTGCTAGAGTTGAGCTTGAGGAAGTTGCAGTTCCTGTAGCCTCAGAGCAACCTGTTACCCCTGCTGAGCCTGAGACAGAAGCAGTGACCGAAGAACCTGCTGCAGAGCAAGGCTTTATAGTAGCTGAGCCTGAGACAGAAGTTGTAGCTGAAGAGTCTGTTACAGAGCAAGGCTTTATAGTAGCTGAGCCTGAGACAGTAGCAGAGGAAGCTGTAGCCGACTTAGAGGAAGTTCCCGTAAAGAAACGCAAAAAGGGTAAGTTTTTAAAAATCTTTATTCCAAGTGTTGCAATTTTGCTTGTAGCTGCAATCGTTTTGGGACTTACGCTTTTAAAAGGTCTTGTTATCAAAACCTTTGGCAGTGACGAGCAATACTTCCAATATGTTCAGGAAAAGGCTCTTATGAGCTTTAATGAAACCTATGTAGATGACTATTATGCAGAATTCCTTGAAAACCTCAAGAAAGAACAAACTGCTACTACCTCTCTGGATTTAACCGTTGACGATTCCTTGGCTGAGCTTATCTCGGTTGACGGTGACATAAGCTGGGTAAACGAGCTAAAGCTTGTTTTAAACCAAAAGGTTACATCTGATAAGAACCAAATAAATGCAATGCTCAATGTATCAGGTAAGGATATTATTTCTGTTGATGCTATTATGAATTCAAAGGATAATTCCCTTTACCTTGCAATCCCCGAGCTTTGCAAATCATATCTTGGTATTAACCTGTCCGACATTATGCCGAGCGTAGCAGGAAATATTTCTAGTATCAGCAACGCTGACCTTGCCGACGCTCTCCCCTCTCCCGAAACTGTTAAGAAATTAACTGATAAATATTACAAATTAATTCTTTCTAATATTGAGGAGATAGATAAAACCTCTGAAAAGGTAACTGTGGGCGACATTTCTCAGAAATGCACTGTTATCACCTTTGAAATTAACGAGGACACCGCTGAGGATATCGCAAAAGCAGTTATAAAAGAGCTTAAAAAGGATGACGACGTTAAAGCAATTGTAAAGGATATTGAAAAGCTGCTTGAGGATGCCGGCGTTTACAATTCTGACGAAAGCCTATATTCCTTGTTTAAGGACGCTTTAGAGGAGCTTGAGGACTCAGCAGACGAAATTTCAAGCGAGGACGGAACTGTAGAAATTTCTCAATATATTAACGGTTCTCACGAAGTAATCGGTACTGTAATCGATGCAGACGGTGAGGAAATTATTAATAGCATTACAGTAAGAAAAGGTACAAAAACCGCTACTGAAATCACTATAGGCGAGGAGCTTGTAATAGAAGGTCAGGGCGAAGCTAAGAAAAACATTTACGAAGGCGAATATGAAATTTCCTTTGAAGGCGATACATATTGCAAGGTATATGTTTCCGATTACGATATCAAGCGTTACGAAAAGGGCGAGTTAAAGGCTACCTATACATTTGAGCCTACCGACGAATTTTTTGATGCTATACCTGAAGATGTTAGCGATGTTATCTCGGTACTAAATCCCAAGCTTGAAGTAGCTCTCGACATTTCTGAAACAACCTCTAAATTTGAAATCAATCTAACAAACGGTAAAAAGACCTTGCTTGGAATTGCAGTTAATTCCAAGATTAAGGACAGTGCTAAAATCTCTGTTCCGTCCGATTCTGCTGATATAACAGATGAGGATGCTGTAAACGAGTGGTTAAGCAAGCTTGACGGTGAAAAGGTGATTGCAGCACTCGAAAAGACAAAGCTTCCTGAAAGCTTTATTGAGCAGATAAAACCTGTTTTGGAGGTTCTAAATCAGCTTACAACCGATGACCTTGCAAGTATGTTTGATTCAAGCTCTGCTCCAAACGCCGAAAATGGCTACTACGGCGATGATTATGATTACGATTATGATTATGATTACGACTATGATTATGACGATGAGTATTACGACGACGAAGTAGCTTACTACGATTACTATTAATTAAAACTTTAAAAAGCAACAGGCTAATTGCCTGTTGCTTTTTTTAATCCGTATTTGAAATATTGTAAACCAGCATAATTTTGATGTTATAAGTATAAATCTAATTTACAACAAAAGCCAAATGTGATATACTTATAATTAATAGAATCAATTTTGTGAATAGTAGGTTTTATATGGATAAAATTAAACTCAAAAATTTAATTATGCTTACAGTTGCAGGTATTATCAATGCAATCGGTGTTACAATCTTTTTAAAGCCCGTTAATCTTTACGATAGCGGAATTTCGGGTACTTCCATTCTTTTGGACCAAATAACCCCCGAATATTTAACCCTTTCAATCTTTCTTGTTATTTTAAATATTCCGTTATTTCTTTTCGGTCTTAAAAAGCAAGGAAGGGTATTTACCATTTCCGCAATATACTCTGTTTGTATTTACTCTGTAATAGCTTTCCTTATGACCGATGTTTTCCCTGTGGACGTAAGCATCGCCTCTCCTCTTGCAGGCACAGATTTACTGCTTTGTGCTCTGTTTGGCGGTATGATTTCAGGTGTCGGAAGCGGTCTATCCATTCGTTACGGCGGTGCTATGGACGGTATCGAGGTTATGGCGGTAATCTTTGCAAAGCGTCTTGGAATTACGGTCGGCACATTTGTAATGATATATAACGTCTTGCTTTATATTGTCTGCGGATTTGTCCTTTCAAGCTGGATTTTACCTCTTTACTCCATTGTTGCCTACGGTGCTGCCCTTAAAACTGTCGACTTTATTGTTGAAGGTCTTGACAGAGCAAAATGTGCAACCATTATCACAAACAATCCAACCGAAATCTGTGCTAAACTTTCTGAGGTTTTCGGAAGCGGTGTAACCCGTCTTGAAGCAAAAGGTGGCTATTCAAACACCGAAAAGGCTATGATTTATTTTGTAGTAAACCGCTATCAGGTGGTTAGAATGAAGGAGCTTGTCCACGAAATCGACCACGACGCATTTATAGCAATCAGCGAAGTCGCCGACGTTTTTTCGAATAATAAATAATTCTGATATAACAAAAAACTATGAGCAAATTCGCTCATAGTTTTTTTGCTTATCCTTGCACTGCAGTTTTTATTTGTTCGGCAATTCTATAAATTACAGATACACAAACCGAATTACCGGCTTGTTTATAAAGTCTTGCATCGCTCATAGTAGGTAATTTGAAATCAATAGGAAATCCTTGAGTATTAAAGCACTCATGCGGAGTCATTTTTCGTATGCCGTGCTTTGTTTTAATCAAGCACACATTATGTCCACCCTCACCTTGATTAGCCGTTAAAGTAGGAACAACACCACTTTTGTTTTTACGAACATATTTCCTACGCCATTGATAAACTGCATTTTCATCATCCATAGCAGCGACTAACTGCTCATACATATTGCCTTTGTATTTACCTTCTCGATAATAATATTTTTCATTCATCTGAGTATCAAAATCAATAATATCTACTAATGCGGTTGTAAGTTTGATTGGTTTTGGGAAATCAAATCTGCGATAAGTTTCAATATCTTTGAAACCCACAATATAAATTCTTTCTCTGTTTTGCGGAATATTACCATATTCCATAGCATTGAGAACTGCATATTTTACGTGATATCCTTGCTTTTCGAGTTCATCCAAAATAACAGAGAAGGTGTTTCCGTTATCATGCCCTACAAGATTTTTTACATTTTCAAGAAAAACAATAGCAGGTTGTTTTTCTTTGATAATTCGGACTAATTCAAAAAACAATGTTCCTCTGCCTTTTTCATCGCCAAAACCTTTTCTATAACCTGCAACTGAAAATGCCTGACAGGGAAAACCTGCCAACATAACATCAAAGTCCGGAATTTCAGAATTGGCTACGATATTTATATCTCTACAATCTACTTTGATTTTAAAATTTTCCTCATAGGTTTTTACAGGGTACTTATCAAATTCGTTTGCATATACGGTCTTAAAAAACTCTGTTTGTTCAAAGCCCATATCTATGCCACCGACACCCGCAAAAAAGGATGCACATTTCAGTTTTGCCATTTCAAACTACCTCCAAGAAATAGCGGCACGTCGCGATTTTATACCGTAGAAAGGAGAGATAAAACACTCTACCTTTCTACGCTTATTACCTGTTGTCCTCGATAATTCTGCATCGGCGAATATCGAAAATAACATCTGGTTTTAATTGTTTTGCGTCTACAAAGAGACTTTGTAAACTGACATGAGGACGTCTGCCTTTATCTTTCTGATCTTGAATTGTCTCTTTTGAATTAGCAGGATATTTGCCAAATTCCTCCGAGTTTATCTTCAAATCATAAACGTATAACAAGTTATCATCTAACTTAAAACGAAGGAATACTAAATCATCAAACTGACATTTCGGACCAAAGGATGACAAATCACCCTCAAATCTGGATGTTGCTTTGAACTCAATTTTTTCGTTGGTTCTGGGATTTGTTGCATCGCCTACTTTATCACCACGATTCCAGAGAAAATCAAGACAATAACATCCCATAGGTTCACTAATAGCATCAGGCATATTTATACCTCGGCGACTATTATTTGAAATATAAGTGTTCAAGTCTTTCCACTTAAAATAGGCATTACAAGTTTCGTCAATACGAGCATCATCAATAGCTATATGGCCAAAATTGTTGTATGTTGGCATAACGCACCTTTTAGAGTGTTTTACCTCAATGATAATAATAGCATAAAACGAAACGGTTGTAAAGCCACTTTAAGCAGGTTTTAGAAAAAAGTTAAAAATCCTATGAAGGAAAACTCCTCATAGGATTTCATCATCTATATGAAACAATTTCTTTAACCACCTTTTGAACTTGTTTCCCTTCGGCGGTGCAAACTGCGGAAAACAGTACAAATAATAATCGCACTCATCACAACATTCATATTCTGGATGCTCACCATTTCCAAAACATTTGCGACCTTGTTTTGATGGTGTTAATGTTGTGCCCGTTATGTCAATTATTTGCTTTTTCCTCATAACTTTTTACCTCACAATTAAAAAAGCACACCCCGAAAGGTGTGCCGAAAAAGTGTTTCCCTCGGTTTAGTTACCACACTACACCGATAAATATCCGCAAAAGGAGAAAGAGAGAACACCTTTTACCAAGGTATTATTCTCCTAAATTGGATATAAACACTTATCGATTATTTAAATGTAGTGTGGTATACTAATTATAACACTTTTTATAATTAATGTAAAGGTCTAAAATAAAAACCGCCTAAAAAGGCGGTTTTTAACATTTTATAATTATTTAAAATATCTTGCGAGAAGTCCCTCAAAAGCCTTGCCGTGTCTTGCTTCGTCGCGAGCCATTTCGTGAACGGTATCGTGGATAGCGTCAAGACCTTGCTCCTTAGGCATTTTTGCAAGCTGGAACTTGCCGAGGGTTGCGCCGTT
>JAZNBP010000048.1:0-4727 GCA_045587085.1 Acutalibacteraceae bacterium
TTATATGTTCATTCAAATCAATAACAACAAGAAAATGTCGTGCGGTAAATTCTGCCGTAAAAATCTGGCAAACATCCTTTCACGACCATATTATTAGGGACGAAAAGGATTATCTTAAAATTTGGAATTATATTGACACAAATCCATTAAAATGGGCTGACGACTGTTTTTATACTCAAAATTAAAAAACCTCCCGTTTGGGAGGTTTTTGCTTTTTAAAATGTGAATTGGTAATTATTATAATTTTGAATAGCCATGGCAGTTTATAAGGGCGTCAAGCTTTTTGCCCGCTTTACACATAGGGCACACATTAGGGGCATACACGTGATAATCCGGCAGGTCCTTGGGATTAAATGCAGAATGTACGGGTAAACCGCCGCACTTTTCCACCGTTGCGAAAATGGAGCAAATACCTACAACCTCGCCACCGTAATAACGAATAGCATCGATAGCGGTTTCAACAGTTCTGCCTGTTGCTACTGATACTGCAAGAACAAGCACGTGCTTATTGGCAATCATAGGAACAATATTATCCCTGAAAAGAAGCTGGCTTGAGTTAGTAGCTTCGGGGGTCACCACATAAATAGTTTTATGTGCATTCATATTTATAAAATCAGCTTTGGTAAGACTTTCTGCAAGGCAGGTGCCGATAACCTCAGTTCCGTCAAGGCAGAGAATAGTATCAACAACTGTATTGCTGTAATAGTATGCGCGTAAAGCTTCGGCTACAGCTTTTGCTTCTGACAGACGGGATTTTTGTGCAGCCACATCTATATAGTAGTTACTGTGACTGTTGCTTGTTGCAAAGTGTCCTTTTGCAACACGCAGATACAAATCGTTGCTTTTGGTTGCATATTTAAAGGTTTCATTGGTTGGCATAAAGGTTTCCTCCTTGTAGTTACTGATATTATTTTACTATATTTTGGGATATATTACAAGTATTTTATTGAAATGCTTAGAGTGTGCCTCGGTAATAAAGACCGCGGGTATGCTTTACATCGGGGGCAGAGCCGTTATTATAGGCAGTTATAACCTCTAAAGTACGCTCCTTGCTTTCTCTTGTAAAATAAAGTGTTATAAAGTCAAGGCCTTTAAGCTCATTTGTTCTGTCTGTAAGCCAAATTGGGAGACTATTTAACAGCTCGCTGTATCCCATACGGCACCTTACAGGGAACTCAATTCCCAAGCGGTCGGTAATAACACCGTTTTTGTCGCACTTGTCACAGGTAATCCCGTTTTTTAAAGGACAATTTTTAAAAAGCATAAGGGGTATGTTGCCATAGGCAATGATACCTTTTTTTATATCGGAGGGGATTTTCAAAATGTCAGAAAGCTCCTCCTCGCAGGAAACGGTGCAAGCAGTGGCACCCAAAAGACGAACAGTATTTATGCTTTCGCTGTTGGAAATATTAAGTCCTGTGTCGGCAATTATGTTAAAGCCCTCGGCTCTAGCCAGAGTTATTGCCGCTAAATTTCCGCAAAGGGCAGAGTTAAAGCCTTTTGCTTTGAATATTTTTAAGCGACGGGAAATTTCTTTTTCGCTTAAAATTCCTCTCGGGATATCTACTATAAGCGGAATATTGCTAATACTTAAATTTTCTATATTTTCCTCCAAAGGAATAATTACGGCATCTATACCGCTTAAATCATTGGGTATTTGCGATAGCTTTTCAAAGCGAGCATAAATCTTGGGGGTTTTGTTTGTTTCTGTAGGTTTTTTATTACCCTTATAGCTCTCGTTTGATAACGGACGGTGTATTTCTGCACGCTTTTCGTTAAGCAGTATACAGGCATTACGTCTAAGCTCGTTTAGTTCGCCGGCACTTACAAACAATCCCTCATCCAAGTAAACATTGACTTTTTCGGCAAAATAGGGGGTACTTCCAAGCTTTGAAACGCTAGCATAAGCATTTTCATAGGAAACAGGCTTATTTTGGGCGATTTTAGGAATATCGCCATAAGAGGTGACGGTATTTTCACCACATTCAAGGGTAAGCTCAACAGGCTCATTTTTCTTGATTTTAAGCCGAATATTTACAGGGATTGACTGCCTTTCCTTTCGGTAAAGCTCGTGAAGGAGTGGGAACGCTTTATCAGCTGAGATTACGTCCTCTTTAGTTCTAATACCAAACATATTTTTACCGAGCGTATTTGTGTAATAGCCGTCGGTAAAGCCTTGGCGTGAAAATACGTCCTTAAGAGTTTGGTTTAGCTTTTCGTCCACAACACCTGTATCTAAAGCCATACGTGCAGCACTCGTCGCGGCGGCAACGTATTCGGGACGCTTCATTCTGCCCTCAATTTTAAAGGAGCGTACACCGATATCATAAAGCTTTTTTATATGCTCTAAAAGGGATAAATCCTTAAGGCTTAAATCATAGCCTGTGCCGAATTTTGCCGAAAAGGGAAGTCGGCAAGGACCTGCACAAAGTCCGCGGTTACCGCTTCTGGAGCCTAAAAAGGCAGAAAGCAGACATTGTCCTGACAGCGACATACAAAGTGCACCGTGGATAAAGGTTTCTACAATTATGCCAAGTTCGTTTGCTTTTTTGCAAAATGGGATAAGCTCAGAAAGTGACATTTCACGTGCGGCTACTACCTGAGTAAAACCGAGCTGTTTTAAAATAGGCAAAGCACTTTCTGAATGAACCGACATCTGTGTGGAAGCGTGAAGCTCAAGCTCGGGGATTTTTTCGTGCAATACCTTAGCAAGCCCTAAATCCTCAACTATAACACCGTCTATACCAAGATTATATGCATCCTTTACCATATTAAAGGCAGGTTGGAGCTCAGCCTCTTTAATAAGAATATTAAAGGTGAGGTAAACTCGAACACCCCTTATGTGGCAGTATTTTACGGCTTCGTGCAATTCCTCTAAAGAAAAGTTTTGAGCATTTCTGCGCGCAGAAAAATCCTTTAACCCGAGATACACCGCATCTGCTCCGCTGCGGACGGCGGCGGTAAGCATTTCGGCGTTTCCTACAGGGGATAAAATTTCACCTTGGTTTATATTTTTCATAAATAGCAATCCTTAAAATGTGGTTTTAAATACAATATAACATTAAAAGTGCAGTTTTTCAAGTTGTAATATAATATGCTTATATAGTTACTTGAAAAATTTGATGAAATTTGGTATACTTACAGTGTATAAACTATTTTAAAGGGAATTTTGTAATGGATAATAAAAAATTTGAAGAATTACTGCTTTCTGTTCAAAAGCCGGGACGTTATTCCGGCGGTGAAATAGGAAGTGTTATAAAGGATAAAAATAAGGTGGATGTCCGCTTCGCTTTTTGCTTTCCGGATACCTATGAAATTGGTATGTCGCACCTTGGAATGAAAATACTCTATTCTCTATTTAACGAGCGTGAGGATATCTGGTGCGAGCGCGTGTTTGCACCTTGGCTCGATTTTGAGGAGGTAATGCGTCGGGAAAACATACCGCTTTTTGCCCTTGAAAGCAGAGACCCTATTAAGGATTTTGATTTTATAGGTTTTACCCTGCAATATGAAATGGCGTATACCAATATACTTAATATGTTGGAACTTGGCGGTATCCCCAAAAGAAGTGCCGACCGCAAAGACTTGTCGCCATTGGTTGTAGCCGGAGGACCTTGTGCTTGCAACCCTGAGCCTATTGCAGATTTTATTGACCTATTCTTTTTAGGTGAGGGTGAAGAGGTTGATTTAGAAGTTATTGACTTATATAAGGAGCATAAGAAAAAAGGCTCAACAAAGCAAGAGTTTTTAAAGGAAGCTTCAAAAATAGAGGGTGTTTATGTACCGAGCCTTTATGAGATTTCGTATAACGCTGACGGTACAATCGCTGACAAAAAGCCTATAGATAATGCACCCAAAACAGTTAAAAAGCGTATAATAAAGGATTTGGATAAGGCTTATTATCCGAAACAGTTCGTTGTGCCGTTTATTGAAATTGTTCATGACAGAGCAGTGCAGGAAATTTTCCGCGGATGTATTAGAGGTTGCCGTTTTTGTCAGGCAGGCTTTATTTACAGACCTGTAAGGGAAAAAAGCGTTGAGGCTATAAATAATCAGGCGAAATGCCTTTGCGAGAGTACGGGCTATGATGAAATTTCGCTTTCATCATTAAGCACAAGTGATTACAGGGGAATTGAACCGCTTTTAAACGAAATGCTTTCTTGGACCGAGAAAAGTCACGTAAGCCTGGCACTTCCGTCGCTTAGAATTGATAATTTTTCGGATGAATTGCTCGAAAAAATCAATTATGTAAGAAAAAGCGGACTTACCTTTGCTCCCGAAGCCGGCACACAACGACTTCGCGACGTGATAAACAAAAATGTTACCGAAGAGGAAATTTTAGATACCTGTAAAATTGCCTTTATGGGCGGTTATACCTCGGTTAAGCTTTATTTTATGCTGGGACTTCCCACCGAAACCGACGAGGATTTAAAGGGTATTGCCGATTTGGGACAAAAAATTGTGGATTTATATTACAATCTGCCTACAAAACCCAAGGGAAAATCGGTTAATGTTTCAATCAGCGTTTCAACCTTTGTTCCAAAGCCGTTTACTCCCTTCCAATTTGAACCACAGATACAAAGGGATGAAATCATCCGCCGTCAGGAATATTTGAAATCACAAATTAAAACCAGAAAAATTAGTTTAAGCTATCACGACAGCGACACCTCGTTTTTAGAGGGTGTTCTGGCACGTGGCGATAGAAGGCTGTCTTATGTGCTTGAGAC
>JAZNBP010000049.1:0-10837 GCA_045587085.1 Acutalibacteraceae bacterium
GATTACTGATTTAAAAAATTACTTCGCACCTGCTTTCGGACGCTTTGCACCGTACTTGGAACGGCTCTGCATTCTCTTTGCTACGCCCTGAGTATCAAGTGTTCCGCGGATGATGTGGTAACGCACACCGGGCAGATCCTTAACACGGCCACCACGAATAAGCACTACGCTATGCTCCTGAAGATTGTGTCCGATTCCGGGAATATAAGCAGAAACTTCAATTCCGTTAGAAAGACGAACTCTGGCAATTTTACGAAGAGCTGAGTTAGGCTTCTTAGGTGTGGATGTTTTTACGGCAGTACAAACACCGCGCTTCTGGGGTGAGTCATTATCAGTAGGCTTGCGCTTCATTGAGTTATAACCCTTTAAAAGAGCAGGAGCTTTAGCCTTCTTTTCGATAGTCTCACGACCACTGCGAACCAACTGGTTAAACGTAGGCACTGTTACACCTCCCAAATATTAAATTTGCACACCAAAATATACGCACATTTCGGCACGCTAGATAAGTTTACCACAAAAATCAAGATATGTCAATTATTTTTTTAATGCATACAGAAAAAGTTTTTTACATTTTTTAAAAATAACACTTGATTTTTATTTCATAATGTGATATCATACTATGGCGGTCAAAAAAAGACACGTATTTTGCGCTGATAGCTCAGCTGGATAGAGCGTCTGGCTACGGACCAGAAGGTCGGGAGTTCGAATCTTCTTCAGCGCGCCAAATAAAAGCTACTGTACTTTTGTATGGTAGCTTTTATTTTTGTTGTTTAAAGATTTGAACTCCCGCAGGGAGTTCGTCGAAGCAGCCGCAAAACCGCGATAGGTTTTGCGGACTGTGAAGTCTCGAGCACACGCTATTTGCCGTAAACCACTCGGAGTGGTCGGCAAATGCGTGAACGCAGAGTATCTTAAAGACGCGCCAAAATAACAGTTCTGCCTTTTAAGGCGGGGCTGTTATTTTTTTATTTCGTAGGGACAGGCGTCCTCGACTGTTCGTTAAATCTTAATTCAACAAAACCGTCTCCTTTCTTTTTCCTCTAAAATAGCAAAAAACAGACAACGTAAAATTGTCTATTTTTTGTTTTGTGTGGCAACAATCGGGGAGAAATGTTTTTACAGTAAAAATATATCACATTTTGAGATAAAAGTCAATATCGCATAATGAGATTTTTTATAATATTTGTAAATAAAATAAAAGGGGCAAACTATGAGACTAAAAGATATTCGCGAGGACAACGATATCACCCAAAAAGAAATATCGGATTTTTTGCACATCAAACAAAATACTTATTCTCAATATGAAAACGGTCAACGACAAATTCCGGTTTCAATCCTCATAAAATTAGCTGAATATTACAACACTTCAGTTGATTATATACTCAAATTAACTGACGAGAAAAAGCCTTATAAAAGAACCACTCCCAAACCATAACAGTTTGGGAGTGTAATTGTTTTATCTCTTAATGAAAAATGAATAAGCAAAAGCATATTAATTCCGTTCTGCTTTAATTAAATAGGAAAATTCAATTTCATATTTCTCTATTTTGTGAAAACCGCAATTTGTAAGTATACTAATGATTTCTTCTGGATCATCTGGATATATTTTTACTTGCCGTGTACCGTAATTCAAAATGTTGTTTTGATTTTTATCGAGAGAAAGTACACAAATACCGTTAGTTGCAAGTAGATTATAAATTTTGTCGATGACTATATATTTGTTTTCAAAGTGCATAAACGTTAGCGAAGAATAAATCAAGTCAAATTGTTTGGTGAAAGAATGTGTTAGAAAATTATCGCATATCAACTCTGCATTATAATTTTGTAAATGCGACTTTGCAATTTCAATAGTTTTAGATGATATGTCGATGCCACAAAATGAACACACATTAGGTGCTACTCTGACGGCCAATCTACCTGTTCCACAACCAATTTCCAAAGTGTTCTTTGTCTTATCGAGCTCAAGGAGTTTTATAAAAGTTTCGCCGTCCCATTTGTTCATATATGCTTGCAACTCCGGCGGATCATTTACCGGATCTTGACCTTCATCTATTAAATTATCATAATGAGAAATCACATCATTAATCATTTTGTATTCTCCTTTGCAGTTCGGCAGGAGGCAATTAAGATACGGCGAATCGTACCGCACTGATTATAAAGATCAACCGCAGTTTCTCTGTTCAAAATATCGGATTTCACAAAAAGTTCTAACCAATATTCGGTTTCGTAGCACTCTTTTAATGCGATTTGCAATTTAGCAATAAAGTCAGGTTTTCCGTGGGCATAATTTGCTTCGTGGATGTTGGCACCGATTGAGGTGGCAGAACGCTCTAACTGATTAACAAGGGAGTAATGTCCCTTGATTGTTTCGCATAACTTTATGACTTTTACCGCAAAATCAGTTGAAAGTTCTCTAAGTTTTGATTCAGCCATTTAAACACCACCTTTCGTATAATAATTATACCATATCAATTACTAAAATTAAAGTGAAATATCCTTCGGATGTGAAATAATGACCTGTGGTCATTGTGAAATATTCGATGTGCCACCGAATGTGAAATGAAATAAATCCACCCACGCCCGCCGGCATTTCACATTGCGAAGCAATATTTCACACGCACAGCGTATTTCACAAATCCTAAAAAGGATTTATTTCGTTGAAAAGAAACACCCTTTGTCAATAGACAAAGGGTTTTTCTTTTCTGGTGACCCGGACGAGATTCGAACTCGTGTTACCGCCGTGAAAGGGCGGTGTCTTAGGCCTCTTGACCACCGGGCCGAATGGTGGCTGTAATTGGATTTGAACCAATGACACTGCGGGTATGAACCGCATGCTCTAGCCAACTGAGCTATACAGCCGAATTTTAAGCGACTTACATATTATACCGAAAAGCTCCTGATTTGTCAATACTTTTTTTCGATTTTTTTAAATCGCTTATATTTTTATTAAGTGTTTAAAGATTAATCTTAATTTCCTTTGATGAGAAAGGATATTCCCTGTACTTAACTCCTGCCGCATCAAACATTTTTTTAGATGCCTTGGTGCTTTCGGTATCGGCATACTTATCACTCATATAGATAACCTCTTTGATGCCTGACTGAATGATAGCCTTTGCACACTCGTTACAAGGGAAAAGCGTGGTATAGCAGCTACAACCCCTGACTGCACCTACAGCACAGTTTAAAATCGCGTTAAGCTCAGCATGACATACATATAAATATTTAGAATCAAGGGCAGATTCGTTCTTGTCCCACGGAAAAACGTCATCACTGCAATCCCTAGGCATTCCGTTATAGCCCATAGAAAGTATACGCTTATCGGAGTTTACAATACAAGCTCCTACCTGAGTAGACGGGTCCTTGCTACGCATTGCCGACAATACGGCAATACCCATAAAATATTCGTCCCAGCTTAAATATTCCTCTCTTTTCATTATCCTCACCTCTAAAGACTACTATATACTCTTTTTCTTTAATTTGCAATCTTTTTTTATCATAACAATACAAGATATTATCATTATAACAGGAAAAACCGAGGCGGTGGCAAAGCCTAAATTAAGTCCCAGCTTATCAGCCACAAGGCCTAAAATCCAAGGGCCAAGCCAGCATCCCGTATCGCCGCACATTGCAAAAACGCTGTACATTACTGCACCGCCCGTTGGAAAATCACGTGCTCCTGCCGAATAAATACCCGGCCAGGAAATGCTGACGGTAAAACCGCAGACTGCACAGAATATAAGGGATAAAAATCCAATTTTGCAAAACGCAACACCCATATAGCAGATAAATGCACCTATATTAAGTAATATGAGTACACGTTTAAGCGAAACCCTTTTAGATACTGCCGCATACCACAAACGTCCGGCTCCCATAAACAGTGCAAAAGCACACGGTCCTGCCAAATCGCCCACAACCTTTGAAACGCCGAGAGCCTGCTGTGCAAAGAGTGACGACCATTCTGCCATTACAATCTCGGCTGCACCTGCACAAAGCATCATAACCATATAAAGCCTGAACTTGGGCATTTTTAAAAGCCTTGTTAAGCCATCCTGCTTCTGGTCGGCAGGCGGTTCAATAATCGGCACTTTAAAGAATGACAGCATATTAATAAAGGGAATTGTCGCCCAAATAAGCGGAATATAGGTCCACCTGTCATAGCCGAACACATAAAACAGAGCCGTTGTAGCCAAAACGGTTATAGCCTGTCCCCAGCAATAAAATGAATGAAGTATAGCCATACTTCCCTTTTTATTTTTGCTTGGTAAATTTTCTACAAGCGGACTTAATACTACCTCCATAAGTCCGCTGCCAAAGGCATATACCACAACCGAAATCAAAATTGCAGCATAGGTATTACTCATAACATTCGGCAGTATACCAAGCATAGCAAGTCCTACTGCAGCGGTAAGCTGACACATAACCGCACAGTATCTATAGCCAAGATACTTTAAAATTTTAGGTGTTGTGCAATCGGTAAAAATCTGTGTAATAAAATTAACAGCAATAATGTGTGCCAGCTTTTCATAAGAAAGTCCGTAAACATCCTGAAGTGCTATGAAAAGTATCGGCAAAAAATTATTTACTATTGCCTGAACAGTAATTCCTACATAGCTTGAAATTTTAGTAGGTATGTATTTTTTCATTTACAATCCCTCTATAATTTTGGTAATACATTCGGGAGTTTTTGCTATAAAGTCGGCACCGTTTGACTTTAGTTCGTCCTCTTTTCTAAAGCCCCACAAAACTCCTATCGCCAAAGTGCCCGCATTTTTTGCGACCGCCATATCCATTCCCGAGTCGCCAATAAAAACACACTCGCAAGGCTCTACACCCAAGTCCCTTATAACCTCAAGCGTTAGAGTTGGGTCCGGCTTTGCAGGGTAACCCTCACGCTTGCCGTAAACCGCAGAAAACACATCACCAAACAGCTTATTTGTAACAATTTTCGCCATTTCGTCTGCTTTGTTAGAGATAACCGCCACCTTTATACCCTGTTTACGCAAGTTGCTCACTACCTCAGCAATTCCGTCATAAGCTACTGTTTTATCAAGGTAATGCTCACGGTAATATGCCATAAAGCAATCTAAAACAGATTTTATTGTAGCTTTATTTCTGGCGTTTTCAGGCAAGGCACGTTCAATAAGCTTTGGCATACCGTCGCCCACAAAATATTTATACTTTTCTGTTTCTTGTACAGGGAAGCCGAAGTGTTGCAAAGCATAATTTGTGCTATCAGCCAAATCATAAAGCGAATTCACAAGGGTTCCGTCCAAATCAAACAATACTGCCTTAATCATAAAAATCACCACTATACAAAAATTCCCTGAACATAATGTTCAGGGTTTATTTTGCAAGAAATATTTCAAACTGAAACAAAACTTAGATAGCTCTGGTAACCTTTCCTGAGCGTAAACAACGGGTGCAAACATTGGTACGGCGAGGAGTGCCGTTTACGATTGCCTTTACCCTTTTAACGTTGGGCTTCCAGGTTCTGTTGCTTCTTCTGTGTGAGTGAGAAACCTTTATACCGAAAGCAATTTCTTTGCTGCAGATATCACATTTAGCCATGGTCTGCACCTCCTTCTTTTTTAGCGGAATATTAACATCACCGCAATAGCAAAAACTATAATACCACACTTGTTTTAAAAAATCAAGTGTTTTTTTACTTTTTCTAAATTTAATGTTCACTTCTATTCGGACGGGTCATAAGGTCGGTCACAACCTCGTTTACATCACGTCCGCAATAAAGCACGTTATAGCATTCCTCAATTATGGGAAGCTCTACTTTATACTTAACAGCCAAGCTATGTGCCATATCTGCCGCATAGTAGCCTTCTACCGTGCCAACCTCTTGCAAAGCGTCCTTAACAGAAACTCCTTTACCAACCTTATAGCCAAATCTATTATTACGGCTATGCTGAGAGGTGCAGGTAACCACCAAATCACCAATACCCGTAAGACCTGCAAAGGTATATTCCTTAGCTCCAAGCACAACACCGAGTCTTGACATTTCTGCAAGACCTCTTGTAATAAGTGCTGCCTTTGTATTATCACCAAGCCCTAAGCCGTCGCAAAAGCCGGCACAGATTGCAATAACATTTTTAAGTGCACCGCCAAGCTCTGCACCGATTATATCGCCGGATGTGTAAATTCTAAGCGTATTGCTTGCCATAATGCTTTGCACCGCCTGAGCTGCCGCCTTAGAATCGGATGCCGCCACTATAGAGGTAGGTACATTTCTCGCAACCTCCTCTGCGTGAGAAGGACCTGTAAGTGCTACAACGGGTGTATCGGGCAAAACTTCATTTATTACCTGAGACAGTCTTTTAAGCGTTGTCTTTTCAAAACCCTTTGAAACGTTTACAATTATTCCGAAATTGGAATAATTACTAAGTTTCTCACAAACCTCACGGACAACGGTTGAAGGTGTTGCAATAATAGTTAAGGTGTCACCCTCAACACAGGAAAGGTCGGTTGTAATGTTTATATTTTCAGGCAAATAAACGCCCTTTAAAAGCTTTTCATTTGTATGCTTTTCCTTAAGCATTTCAACTTCGTTTTGGAATGGAGACCACAGATTAACCTCATAACCGTTATTGAAAGCCGAAATAGCAAGAGCCATTCCCCATCCGCCTGAGCCTAAAACAGAAATTTTCGACATTATTTTTTACCTCCCTTTCCGATTTTTCGCTCGGTTCCGTTAACAAGACGCTTTATATTATCCTTATGCTTAACAAATACAAGCAAGCCCATAATAACGGTAAATACAGCAATCGGTAAAATTGAAGGCTCGCCTCCATAAAGTATAATTGAAAGCAAAACTACAACAACAGTAGCTATAAGTGAAGCCAAAGAAACCATTTTTGAAATTGCAAGAACAACAGCAAAAACCGAAAGTCCTGAAATAATAGCCATTGGTGAGCAAACAGCAAAAATTCCTACGCTTGTTGCCACGCCTTTTCCGCCCTTAAAGCCGAAAAATATCGGGAAAATGTGACCTAACATACACAAAAGACCGCACGCAAAAGCACCGTAAATACCCTCTACCCAAAAAGCATCCGTTTTAGTTGCGGCATACTCGAAAAGCTCTTTACCTACAAAGCTTGCAGCAAAGCCCTTTAAAGCATCAAAAATAAATGTAAGTGCACCCGGTAAAAAGCCTGCACTTCTCATAACATTTGTAGTGCCGGCGTTTCCGCTTCCAAGCTTTCTGACATCCTTTTTAAGAAATATACTAGAAATTATTACTGCAAAATTTATACTGCCCAATAAATAGGCAATAACCAATGCTATTATCGCAAAAATCACTTCTTTTCTCCCCTTTCGCGAATAACAAATCTCACAGGCGTACCCTCAAGTCCGAAGGTTGAACGTATTTGATTTTCAAGGTAACGCTGATAAGAAAAATGAAACAGCTCTGCCTTATTGCAAAAGCAAACAAATGTTGGAGGCTTCGTCGAAGCCTGTGTCATATAATAAATCTTTAAACGCTTTCCTTTATCCGACGGAGGCTGAACACGTGCAGTAGCGTCCGCCAAGATATCGTTTAGCATACCTGTGGAAATCCGCATTGTATTCTGCTCATTTACATATTTAATAAGCTCAAACAATCTGTCCACTCTCTGCCCTGTTTTTGCCGAAATAAAGATTATCGGAGCATAAGGCATAAAGGAAAAATCCACCATAAGCTTTTTGCGGTAAGCGTCCATAGTAGTACCGTCCTTTTCGACTGCATCCCACTTATTTACTGCTATAATACACGCCTTGCCCTGCTCAAGTGCAAGGCCTGCCACCTTAGAATCCTGTTCGGTAAAGCCGTCTACAGCGTCAATCATTATAACGCAAACATCGGCTCTTTCAATAGCCATTTTAGCACGCAGAACGCTGTATTTTTCTATCTTTTCCTCTACCTTTGATTTTCGTCTTAAACCCGCAGTATCTATAAAGTTGTAGTTTACGCCGTTTTTCTCAACCCTTGTATCGATAGCGTCACGTGTGGTTCCCGCAATATTTGAAACTATTGAACGGGTTTCGCCTGCTATTTGATTAACAAGCGAGGATTTGCCTGCATTTGGCTTTCCAATTATAGCGACATTTATTATATCCTCGTCCTCGTCCTCAAATTCGGATTCGGGGATATAACCTATTACCTCATCAAGCAGGTCGCCTGTGCCGTGACCGTGAATAGATGAAACTGCTATCGGGTCACCGAGACCCAAATTGTAAAACTCGTAAAACTCGACCGGTGTATCACCTATTTTATCGCACTTGTTAACACAAAGAACAATAGGCTTTCCGCTTTTTTGAAGCATTGTCGCAACATCCATATCTGCGGCGGTAACACCCGATTTTAAATCGGTAACAAAAATAATAACCGAAGCGGTGTCAATAGCAAGCTTTGCCTGTTCGCGCATATTAGCAAGAATAATATCGTCGGTTTTGGGTTCAATACCGCCCGTATCGACCATCATAAATTTGTGCCCGAGCCACTGCGCATCGCCATAAATACGGTCGCGTGTAACCCCGGGGGTGTCGTCAACAATAGAAAGTCGCTGACCTATAATTTTATTAAAAAGAGTTGATTTTCCAACATTAGGTCTGCCAACTACTGCAACTATCGGCTTAGCCATTTTAACACCTTACTTTCCAAGTATTCTATCTATTAATTCGTATCCGTCATTATCTACGATAGTAATTTTTATATTTAAAGTATTGGATAATTCCTCAACAGTTATGCTATCCAAAAACATATCTTTGCCGTCTCTTAACATTACCGAAGGAATTAATAGTTCATCACCAAGCGGAACATTTTTTAACTGCTCAATAATATCGGTTGCAGTAACTAATCCCGTAACCGTGATTTCGTCGCCAAAAAAGTTGTTCTTAATCGGCATTACTTTACACTTTAAATTATCCCACTTTAAAGACATTTTGTCAACTATTTGTGATATAAAAGGGTATGCCGCTTCACCTGTAACTGCGGTCACTTTTCTTTCATTTTCCAAACTATATTCGGTTAAAGCAATAGCTTCCGTTGCCTGAGAAAGAAGCAACGGCACTAAACCGACACCGTTTTCAAGCTGCAAAAAGTCGCCATAATATGAAGCATCGGGCAAGTCCTTTTCTGCCAATATATAAAACTCGTCTGCAGCATAAACTCTGCGTTCACCGTATTTTTTAATACATTCTTCTCCGAATTTATCAATTATTTCTATTACTTTTTCAGCCGTTTCTTTTGTGTACGGCTCAAGCTTTGGGAGATTTTGGCGGTGCTTTGTTAGTCCTACGGGAACTGCCGCTATACATTCCGCACCCGAAAGCGAGGTTAAATCGGTTAACGAGCGTATAAGCTCCTCACCGTCATTAATCCCCGGGCAGAGCACTAATTGGCAATTTATTTTAATACCCGCATCATTAAAGCGCTTCATTATTTCAAGCACCTTTCCGGCATTGGGGTTTTTCATCATTTTAACCCGAAGTTCAGGATTAGTGGTATGCACAGAAATATTAATAGGACTTATGTGCAGCTTTATAATCCTCTCAATCTCGTGCTCGGTAATATTGGTAAGCGTAATATAATTTCCAAACAAAAACGAAAGCCTTGAATCGTCATCCTTAAAATAAAGACTGTCTCTAAGTCCCTTTGGGAGCTGGTCAATAAAGCAAAATATACATTTGTTTTTGCAGGTCTGCTTTTTATCCATTAAATAGGTTTCAAAGCAAAGTCCCAATTCCTCGTACTCTTTTTTCTTTATTTTTTTAGAAACAAGCTTTCCCTTTGCATTTATAAATTCAAGGGTTAGCTTTGCGTTGTTTTGATAAAAACGGTAATCCAAAACATCCATTATCTCATTGCCGTCAATGGAAATCAGAGTGTCGCCACCCTTTATACCTTTTTTATATGCGGGGCTACCGCTTTCTACCGATTTAATTATAACAGACATTTTGTTCACCTCTTATACTAAAGCATTCAAAAAATAAGAGGAGGATTGCTCCTCCTCAAAATTTAAAATTATTCGCCAACCTTAATAACCTCACGGCCGTTATACTGACCGCAAGCAGGGCAAATTCTGTGGGGGCGCTTATATTCGCCGCAGTTAGCACACTTTACCAATGTAGGAGCAGTGAGCTTCCATAAATTATTTCTTCTCTTATCTCTTCTAGCTTTAGAAGTCTTTCTCTTCGGTACTGCCATTTTGGCACCTCCTTAAAGTGATATATCATTTAGTTATTTAAGTAAATCTGCAAGGGCCTGAAGTCGCGGGTCAATCTCCTTTTCGGGACAGTCGCACTTACCCTCATTTAAATTTTTACCGCATTTTTGACAAATACCTTTACAATTTTCAGTACACAAGTGCTTCATCGGGAGACCAACAATCACTTCGGAATAAATAAGCTCGTCCAAGTCTAGCTTCATATCCGGCACTAAAATTATTGTATCGCTATCCTCCCCTTCAATAGAGACGGCAAGCGATTTGTCCAAACAGACGGTATAAACTTTTGCGGTATCCTTACCGCAGCGGTCGCACATTGCAGAATATTCATAGCTAATTTCTGCTGTGAGACTTACAACACTTGCTTTATTGACTATGTTTCCGCTGATGCTGACAGGCTTTTTGAGCGGATATAAGCCCATATACTCAACATCACTCAAGTCCAAAGCATACGACAGAGGCAGACAGTAACCATCATTGACAAAAACCTTTTTTAAATCAATAATCATACTCCCACTCCTAATCGTCACAATGATTATTATATATACAAGACCTTGCTTTGTCAAGGATTTATTGCTGAATTTACAAAAAAATTATTACATTGCTCACTTAAAGGCAATTTT
>JAZNBP010000050.1:0-5432 GCA_045587085.1 Acutalibacteraceae bacterium
CCGTATGAACGGCCAATCCAATTTCTTTGCTGGGTTTTTACACGGTCGATAAAATCAACATCATTAAGTCCGTCTAAGAGCTTCTCGGCATATTCGGTAATTTTTAACATCCATTGGCTTTTTTCTTTTTGTACAACCTCGCTGCCGCAACGCTCACAAACACCGTTTACAACCTCTTCATTAGCAAGAACGCACTTACAGGAAGTACACCAGTTTACGCTCATTTCCTTTTTGTAAGCGAGACCTTTTTTGAAAAGTTGTAAGAATATCCACTGTGTCCATTTATAGTATGAAGGGTCAGTAGTATTTACCTCTCTGTCCCAATCAAAGGAAAAGCCTAATGACTTTAGCTGCCTTTTAAAGTTTTTAATATTACTTTCTGTAACAGTAGCGGGATGAATATGGTTTTTAATAGCAAAATTTTCGGTAGGAAGTCCGAAAGCATCCCAACCCATAGGATAAAGCACGTTGTAGCCCTGCAAACGTTTTTTACGGCAAACAATATCTATTGCAGTATAGCTTCTGGGGTGACCTACGTGAAGTCCCTGAGCTGACGGATACGGAAACTCTACCAAACCATAGAATTTCGGTAATGAATAATCATTTTTAGCGGCAAAGGTTTTGTTATCGTCCCAAATTTTTTGCCACTTTTTTTCAATCGAACTATAATCGTAATTAGCCATTTTTAATCCCCCTGAGTATTAATTAAAATTTCATCTAAATCAATCGGCTTGCCGTCGCTCCACATACGGTCAAGTCCGTAAAATTCGCGGTCGCTTGGTGTAAAAATATGGACAATAAGCGAGCCGTAATCAAGCACAACCCAGCCTGTTGACCTACCCTCGATATGATGCGGTCTTATTCCCTGCCCCTCGAGCTTTACTTCAACCTCGTCACAAAGTGCACGCACCTGTGTTGAGGAGGTTGCCGTACATATTAAAAAATACTCACAAAGCAGAGTAATATCTGCAATTTCAAGGGCAGACATCTGCTTTGCTTTCTTTTCATTTAAAGCGTTAGCCGCAATTTTTAACATTTCAATGCTTTCCATTATTTTCCTCCTAAAACGGCATCGTTATACGCAAATAGCGTATCGGGATGAACCGCTTTGTTATTCTCAACCAAATCATTAATTGAATACTTTAACGCATAAATTAATGCGTCATCCAAAGAAATATCCACAAGACGTCTTATTTCATCAACATCGGGATAATCGCGGTCACGCGAAGTAAAATCAGCAAGATATAAAATCTTTTCAGTTAAATTCATAGAAGCCTTTGCAGTTGTATGATATTTTATAGCTTCTGTAATTTCTTTATCCTTTAACCCTAAAACAAACTCAACATAAGAGGCGCCTGAAAGCGCATGCCAAAGCTTATTTGAGTTTTTCTCAACACAATTCAGTATTATACCAAAGGTTTCAAAAATTTTCAAGTGTTCGTTATCGGGTAAATTTTTAGTGATATCGTGAAGCAGTCCCGCAGTATAACACTTTTCTCTGTCACCGCCGTATTTTTGAGCCAAGCGCGCTGCCTCATCAGCTACGCAAAGGGAATGAAAATAACGTTTTTCCGCAAGACTTTCTTTCAAAAGTTTTTTATAATACTCGTACTTTTCTTTAGTCATTATAAATCCCCTTTTTGCTTAAATAATCGTATATTTTTTCGGGAAGAAAATGCTTTAAAGCCTTTAAATCTTTCCTAAGCTCCGTAGAAGAAACAGTAGTAATAATCTCGTCTTTAACAATAATATTCATACCCATTTTGCTAAAACGCTCTACACAAAAATCAAATTCCAAGGAATTTGTATCTCCACGCCTGAAAACTATAAAGGAAAGCTCCTTCATTAGCTCCTCGTACTTATACCATTTATCGAAGTATACAAGCATATCGCCGCCACAAACAAAATATAGTTCACAGCCCTTATATTTTTGCTTTAAGAGTTTTACAGTATCGTAAGTATAACTCTTACCTTCGCGCTCAAATTCAATTAGGCAAAGCTCTGCCTTAGAAAAATCATTAGCTGCTAGAGTACACATTTTTATGCGTGTCTCATCGTCCGCCATAAAATCACATTCTTTATGCGGTGGGATTTTATCGGGAAGCAGTAAAATTTTGTCTATTTCTTCATCCTTTTGAAGTGCTGACAGCATTTCATAATGACCTATATGCAATGGGTTAAAGGTTCCGCCGAAAATAGCAATTTTCGTCATTATTTCACCAGCTTGATAGTTTTGTTGTTTTTACTTTCTTTATAAAGTATAAACTTTCTGCCAATTACCTGCACAACATCACTGTTTGTAAGGCGTGCTAACTCGTCGGCAGTCTCACGTGTTGATGTTGGGCAGGTTTCAAGTGTACCAAGCTTTATCAGTTCTCTTGCTTCCAAAGCATCGGCTACCTGTTTAACTGTTGTATCTAAAATCCCTGATTTTCCGACAAGCAATATAGTCTCAAAGGAATTTGCCATACCTCTAAGCTGTGCTCTTTGTCTGCTGTTTAACATAAATTACTCCTTAATATATTTCTCAAGTTCGCTCTTAAATAATCTTAAAGCCTTACCTCTGTGGCTGATTGTATCCTTTTGCTCGGCACTTACAAGACCAAAGCAACCAAGTTCGCTTATAAACAACGGGTCATATCCAAAGCCACCGTTACCGTTTTCCTTAAAATCGATATGACCGTGACATTCGCCTCTTACTGTAAAGCTTCTGCCGTCAGGAAAAACACAGGCAATAGCAGCCACATAGTAAGCGGTACGCTTTTCCAAAGGAACACCCTCAAGTTCTCTTAACAACTTTTGGTTATTTTCCTCATCATTTCCATGTTCACCTGAATATCTTGCTGAAAATACACCGGGAGCACCGTTTAAATAATCGACACAAATACCCGAATCGTCTGCAACGCTTATATATCCTGTCGCATTAAGACCGGCAGTTGCTTTGATTATTGCATTTTCCTCAAATGTAGTGCCGGTTTCCTCCACTTCTGCCAAAGGCTCCTTTAAATCTTTTTCACAAAGTACTTCAAAGCCCATCGGAGTTAAAATTCGGCTTAATTCAATCAGTTTTTTTTGATTTTTTGTAGCTATAAAGATTTTCATTTTTAATCCTCTGTTTCAAAAATACCTTCAACAAATTCCTTTGCGTTAAAGGGCATTAAATCGTCTATTCCCTCACCTACACCTATAAACTTAACCGGTATATTAAGTTCATTCCTGATAGGAATAATTATTCCGCCCTTTGCAGTTCCGTCAAGCTTTGTAAGAACAATACCCGTAATGTTTGTAACGTTTTTGAATTCCCTTGCCTGATTAACAGCATTTTGTCCTGTTGCGGCGTCTAGCACAAGCAATGCTTCCACGCTTGCATTTGGCAATTCTCTTTCGATTACTCTATTCATTTTGGCAAGCTCGTCCATAAGATTTTTCTTGTTATGCAGTCTGCCGGCGGTGTCGCAGATAATAACATCGGCATTATGTGCTTTGGCAGAGGCTATAGTATCAAACACAACCGAAGCGGGGTCGGTGCCTTCTACACTTTTAACCATAGAAACGCCTGCACGCTCCGCCCAAATACCTAATTGGTCAATAGCCGCCGCACGGAAAGTATCCGCCGCACCTAAAACCACCATTTTACCCTCATTCTTTAGCTGAGAAGCAATTTTACCGATAGAGGTAGTTTTACCTACCCCGTTTACACCAATTACAAGTATTACGGAAGGCGTGGTATCAAGTTTTAGTCCCTCGTCCTCACCTAACATTTCGGTTATAATGTCTTTCATCATAGCCTTGATGTTATTAGGGTCAGTCTCGCCTGTTTCCTTAATCTTTTTACGAAGCGTATCGCAAATTTCGGTAGCGGTCATAACACCGATATCCGACATTATAAGGATTTCCTCTAATTCCTCAAAAAACTCTTCATCAATTTTTGTGAAGCTGTTAATTATACTTGTAATTCCGTCAGAAATAGAGTTTCGGGTTTTTTTAAGTCCCTCTTTAATTTTACTGAAAAATCCCATTATAAAACCACCAAAAGTAATAATTTATGCAGTTGCGTTTTCTGCCAAAAGCTTCTTTTCAAGCTCTGCTACATTAAGTTCAAGAAGCTTTGTAATACCCTTTTCCTGCATTGTAACTCCATAAAGCATATCTGCAGCCTCCATAGTGCCGCGTCTGTGGGTAACGCAAATAAACTGTGTGGAAAAATCAGACGATTTCATATAGTCGGCAAAGCGGTCAACGTTGATATCGTCAAGTGCGGTATCTACCTCATCAAGGAAGCAGAATGGCGGTGCATTAACACGCATAATAGCAAAGTAAATTGCAAGGGCAACAAGTGCCTTTTCACCGCCCGACAATCCCTCGAGGCTTGGTACATTTTTGCCCGGAAGCTTTGCGTTAATATCAATACCGCTTTCAAGAATATTTGAAGGGTCCGAAAGCGAAAGGGACGCCTGTCCGCCGCCAAAAAGCTCAGTAAAGGTTTTTGAGAAATTCTCATTAATTCTCGCAAAGCCCTCGGTAAATATTTCTTTCATCTGGCTTGTAAGCTGATTAATAAGCTTATGAAGTTCAGCACGGGAAGTTTCTACATCCTCTACCTGTGCTGTTAAGAAATCATAACGCTCCTTAACCTCTTTATATTCCTCAATAGCCGAAACATTAACATTGCCAAGATTTCTGATTTTACCCTTTATTTCTGCAAGGGTTTTCTTAGCCTCCGCAGGCTTTTCGGGTTCTTTTGCAATCTTTTCCGCCTCGGTACGGGTTAAAGAATATTCATCATACAGCTTACGGATTACCTCGTCATACTCCTTAAGCATAACTTCCTTACGCTCAGAAAGACGTGCCAACTCACCGCCGATTTGTTCACGACGCATAGTTTTTTCTCTTTCAGAGTTTCTAAGCTCTACGCCTGCTTTTTCGGTTTGATTGCGTTTTTCAAGCATATCGGTAATGCCCTGCTCAGACAAAGCAATTTTTTGTTTTAACTCGGTTATTAAATTTCTGATATCCTCAATATTAGCAGTTAAAACCGCATCCTTACTGTCAATCTCTGCAATTTCTTTATCGATAAGTTCGGCTCTTAAATTACGGCTTGAAATTAAACCTTTTAGAGTTTCTGCCGCAAGATTTAATTGTTCGATATCCTTATCCGATTCAATAATTGATAATTTAAGTGCAGTAATTTGCTCGGTTATAGCCTCGCGGTCAGCATTAATCGTTGCTCTGCCGTTTGTAAATGCATCAATTTCTGCCTGAAGTTCGTTCTTTTTGAGGTCAAGTTCAGCAATTTTAGTAAGCGCTGACTTTGACTGCTCGTTTAATTCAATAAGCTTTTTATCCCTCTGATTTTCCTCTTCACTTAAGGATTTAAGAGAAGCATTTAAATTATCACGCAAAGCTTCTACACGCTTTAATTCCGAAATTGT
>JAZNBP010000051.1:0-6500 GCA_045587085.1 Acutalibacteraceae bacterium
GAAACACCTACTACCGCCGTTATTGACGGTCATAACGGTATGGGACAGGTAATCGGTCATACCGCTATGAGTATGGCTATTGCGAAGGCTAAGGAATACGGAATGGGTATGGTTGCGGTACGCAATTCCTGTCATTACGGTATAGCAGGTTATTATACAACCATGGCAACAAAAGCAGGTTGCATTGGTATGACAGGTACTAACGCCCGCCCATCTGTTGCTCCTACTCACGGTGTAGAGGGTATGTTTGGTACTAATCCGTTTACAATCGGTGTGCCTACCGATGAAGCATTTGACTTCAACTTTGACTGTGCTACCTCAATCACACAAAACGGTAAGGTTGAGTATTACGAAAGAATAGGCGAAGACGTACACCCGGGTACAATTATCGATACTGACGGCAACGCAGTGGAAGGCGATGCAGGTGTGGCATTAAAGAAAATTCGTGGTGGCACTGCCGCACTTACCACACTTGGCGGCATCGGTGAGGACTTAGGCGGTTATAAGGGCTACGGTTTTGCCTTAGCTGTAGAGTTTTTCTCTTCCATTCTCCAAGACGGTGCTTACGGTAAAGACCTTGACGGCAAGGATGAAAACGGAAACATTCGCCCCTATCATTTAGGACATTGGTTTATAGCTATTGATACCGAGCATTTTATGGGTGAGGATATTGCCCGCAAAAAAGCCGGTGAAATCTGTCGCAGTATGCGTGCCTCTAAAAAGGCTCCCAACTCAGGAAGAATTTATACTGCAGGCGAAAAGGAATATGAAATCAGACTTGCCCGTAAAAAAGGCGTTCCTATAAACGAATCTGTACAAAAAGAAATTATACAAATCCGTGATGAATTAGGTCTTACAAAATACAAATTCCCTTGGGAGAGTTAAAAATGGATATTAGACAGGAATCATTAAAAAAACACTATGATTGGGGCGGAAAAATTGAGGTTGTTTCTCGTGTAGCAGTTGACACCCGTGAGGATTTATCTTTGGCATACACCCCCGGCGTTGCCGAGCCCTGCCTTGAAATAAATAAGGATATAAACAAATCTTATGATTTAACTCGTCGTTCAAACTTGGTAGCCGTTGTAACCGACGGCACCGCCGTACTCGGTCTCGGCGATATTGGTCCTGAAGCCGGTATGCCTGTTATGGAAGGCAAGTGTGCGCTATTTAAAGAATTTGCCGATGTAGATGCATTTCCACTTTGTATAAAGTCAAAGAATGTTGACGAAATCGTCCGTACAATATATTTGCTTTCAGGTAGCTTTGGCGGAATAAATCTTGAAGATATCGGGGGACCACGTTGCTTTGAAATTGAGAAAAAGCTTAAAGAAATTTGTGATATTCCGGTTTTTCATGATGACCAACACGGTACAGCTATTGTTGTAGCTGCAGCTCTGATAAACGCCTTAAAGCTTGTCAAAAAGAATATTGACCAGGTAAAAGTAGTAATTAACGGTGCCGGTTCTGCCGGTATTGCAATCGGCAAGCACCTTATGAATATAGGCGTTAAGAACATCACTTTCTGTGACCGCTTTGGTATTATTAGCAAGGGTGACATCAATAACAACCCCGCCCAAGAGGAAATAGCTAATATTACAAATTTTGAAAATCAAAAAGGAAGCCTCAAAGATGCGCTTGTAGGCGCCGATGTATTTATCGGTGTATCTGCACCTAACCTAGTTAATGAAGATATGGTTAAATCTATGGCAAATGATGCTATCTTATTTCCTATGGCAAACCCCACACCTGAAATAATGCCGGATGTTGCTAAAAAAGCAGGTGCAAGGATAGTAGGAACCGGTCGGTCAGACTTCCCCAACCAAATCAATAATGTACTCGCATTTCCCGGCATTTTCCGTGGTGCTCTTGATTGCCGTGCCAAATGCATAAACGAGGAAATGAAGGTTGCTACCTCTTATGCGTTAGCGTCCCTCATTCCTGATGATGAAATAACCGAAGAAAATATCATTGCAACCCCACTTGATAAGAGAGTATCCAAAGTTGTAGCTGAGGCTGTTATAAAAGCCGCCAAAGAAACAGGCGTTGCACGAATTTAATAAATCAAAAAAAGTAGCTGTAAAAAACGCAATAGAATGGGCTGGTTCAATAGCAAAAATATGCTTTTGAACCAGCCCTTTTATTATAGCTTTATTTATTTTCTAATTACATAAGGCTTCTGTAAAGCTCTTTAATCTGCTCCTCGGAAACATCACGGGGATTACCAGGACGGCAAGCATCAGCAAAAGCATCAGCAGCCAAAGCATCGATATCCTCTTCCTTAACAATACCCTTTAAGGTTGTGGGGATACCTACATCCTCTGCAAGCTTTCTTACTGCGTCAACAGCAGCCTTACGGTACTCAGCCTGAGTCATATTCTCTACGCCTTCAACACCCATTGCAATAGCGATATCCTTGTACTTCTCGCCTGTATAATCAGCATTAAATGCCATAATTGTAGGAAGCAAAATAGCGCAAGCCTTACCGTGAGGAGTATCATAATAAGCTGAAAGTGTGTGAGCCATAGAGTGGTCAACACCGAGACCTACGTTAGAGAAGCCCATACCTGCAACATACTGACCGAGAGCCATACCCTCTCTGCCTTCTGCTGTGTTAGCAACAGCACCACGAAGTGAGCGAGCAATAATCTCAATAGCCTTGATGTGGAACATATCAGATAATTCCCAAGCACCCTTTGTGATGTAACCCTCAATAGCGTGGGTTAAAGCATCCATACCGGTAGCTGCGGTAAGAGCAGCAGGCATTGAATTCATCATTTCAGGGTCAACAACTGCTACTACGGGGATATCGTGAGCATCAACGCAAACGAATTTACGCTTTTTCTCAACATCGGTAATAACATAGTTAATTGTAACCTCTGCAGCAGTACCTGCTGTTGTGGGAACTGCAATAATCGGAACGCAGGGGTTCTTTGTGGGAGCTACGCCCTCGAGTGAGCGAACATCAGAAAATTCAGGATTTGTGATGATAATGCCGATAGCTTTTGAGGTATCCATTGCACTGCCACCACCGATTGCAACAATTGCATCAGCACCCGAAGCCTTGAATTCCTCAACACCGTGCTGTACATTTTCGATTGTGGGGTTAGCCTTGATATCGGTATAAAGAGCATACTCGATATTAGCAGCTTCAAGAAGGTCAGTAACCTTCTTTACAATGCCAAACTTAACTAAATCGGGGTCAGAGGTAACAAATACCTTCTTAAAACCGCGAGCCTTAATCTCATCAGGTATTGCCTTTATGGCACCGGCGCCATGATAGGAAGTTTCATTGAGCATAAATTTGTTCATGGGTATCAACCTTTCATAATTAATTTATTTATTTTAATTTTACAACACTTTACAGAAAATTTCAACATTAATCAGTAATTTTTTCAAACAGCTTTTTAGACTCTTTATAATAATCGTCCGCAAATTTATCCTTTGTATTTGTTCTTTTCTGCCTGCAGGTCACCTGCAAATCGGAAGGTAAGCCCTTAACCTCGTTCTTTTTGGCAGATTCGTAAAATTCCCCATTTAGCGGAAGTGTTTCACCCTCAAAAATACTGTCAGCGGTATCGTTATCATAAAAATAATTTATAGACTCAGTATCGGTGATAATAAGGTAGGTGTCCTCCTCCGTTACTATAGCCGCCTGCATTTTCTGCAAAAGAGTATTTCTGTACTGAACATTTTTACCATCTTGCGGATAACTGCAATTAATAACAGTAACCTTTACCTTACCGTCCTTGTTTATATCGTCAATATATTTTTCGAAAGTGTCTTCAAGAGCTTGTACATCAGTATCCAAAAGAACTGAATAAGTGAAATAGATTATTTTCAGGTCGCTTTTTACTCTTCTTGCACATTGTGAAATTAATATTGCCAGAACAAGCGTCAAAGCAACTAATGCTATTATATGAGCTTTATACTGAAACCAGAAATTTGAAAGCTTTTGCTTAAAGGTTTTCGGCACGTATGCTATCTCACTCGGCTTAGGCTCTGGTGCAAGTGTGCCCTGTTGCATTTGCTTTAGCTTTAAAAATTCAGCTCTTGCTTTTCGTTGTTGTTCAAGTGTTTCGTTTTTCTTTTTGTTATCCATTGCTTACTTCCTCTAGAAATAGTATAATTATTTTAACATAATAAGCAGTAGTTTTCAAGTACTCGAAATCTAAATTCTTAATATGAGAGCTACTATAATGTCAGGGTTTTGTAAATGTCGTAAATTTTCATTAATAATCTTTAAAAAACACTTGCAATTTCATTTCTTGTGTGATATAATATTTCGGCTACTGGAAAGTGGCAAATAAAATAACACACATTCTATACCCTGCTCAAAGCCGGTGCATCAATACTGCTGGATGTGCTTTGTGTTGTATAGGATGGAGGTAAAACCTTAGGAGGAAATTAAAATGGCAGTAGTATCTATGAAACAGCTTCTTGAAGCAGGCGTTCATTTCGGACACCAGACAAGACGTTGGAACCCCAAGATGGCAGAGTACATCTTCACAGAGCGTAACGGAATTTACATCATCGACCTTCAGAAAACCGTTAAAAAGCTTAACGAGGCTTATATGTTCGTTCGCGACATAGCAGCTGAAGGCGGCGATATTCTTTTCGTTGGTACCAAAAAGCAGGCTCAGGATTCCGTTAAGGAAGAAGCAGAGCATTGCGGTATGCCCTATGTCAACGCTCGTTGGCTCGGCGGTATGCTCACAAACTTCACCACAATTCGCACAAGAATTGCTCGTTTAAACCAGCTTCGCAATATGCGTGACGACGGCACCTTCGAGCTTCTCCCCAAGAAAGAGGTTGTAAAGCTCAATCTTGAAATTGAAAAGCTTGAGAAGTTCCTCGGCGGTATTCAGGAAATGAAAAAGACTCCTGCTGCAATGTTCATTGTAGACCCCCGCAAGGAAAGAATTGCCGTTGCAGAGGCTAAGAAGTTAGGTATCCCGATTATTGCTATCGTTGACACCAACTGCGATCCTGATGAAATTGATGCAGTTATCCCCGGTAACGATGACGCTATCCGTGCTGTAAAGCTTATTGCTGAAACAATTGCAGCAGCTGTTATCGAAGGCAGACAGGGCACCGAAATGGGCACCGCTGCTACCGAAGAGACTGAGGAAGTAGCTGAAGAAGTTGCAGCTGACGCTGAATAATTTATAACACCTATAATTGGAGGAAATAGAAATGGCTTTTACTGCTAAAGACGTACAGGCTTTAAGAGAAAAAACCGGTTGCGGTATGATGGACTGCAAAAAGGCTCTTGTTGAGACAAACGGCGATATGGATGCCGCTGTTGATTATTTAAGAGAAAAGGGACTCGCTTCTCAGGCAAAGAAAGCTGACCGTATTGCTGCTGAAGGTACTGTTTGCGCTTATACAAAAGATGGCGTAGGCGTTTTGGTTGAGCTTAACAGTGAAACCGACTTCGTTGCTAACGGTGACGGCTTCAAGGCACTCGCTGCTGAGGTAGCCCAGGTCGTAGCTGAGCAGAACCCTGCTGATTTGGACGCTCTTCTCAAGTGTGAGAAGGACGGTATGACCGTTGAAGCTAAGGTTCAGGAGCTTTTCCTTGCTATCCGTGAGAATATCAAGGTTCGCCGTTTTACACGTGTTGAAGGTAAGGTTGTAACTTACGTTCACGCAGGCGGTAAAATCGGTGTTCTTGTTAATTTTGAAACATCTCTTGCAGGCGACAATGCTGATTTCGTTGCAATGGGTAAAAATATTGCAATGCAGATTGCTGCTATGAACCCTTCATATCTTGATGAGGCTTCCGTTCCCGCTTCTGTAATTGAAAAGGAAAAGGAAATCCTTGTAGCTCAGATGAAGGAAGACCCCAAAATGGCTAACAAGCCCGATGCAGTACTCGGCAAAATTGTTGAGGGTAAAATCGGCAAATACTATAAGGAAAATTGCCTTGTTGAGCAGCAGTATGTTATCGACGGTGACCTCACTGTTGGTAAGTATATCGAGAAAACTGCTAAAGAGCTTAATGCAGATATCAAACTTGTTTCTTTTGTTCGTTTTGAAAAGGGCGAAGGAATTGAAAAGCGTGTAGACGACTTCGCTGCTGAAGTTGCTGCAATGGCTAAATAATATTTCTAAAAAAAGCGGGCTGTTTCTTCGGAACCAGCCCTTTTTTAATAATTATAGTCAAAGGTGATTTTATGTCAAAATACTATACCTCTATAGAACAGCTAATCGGCAACACTCCCCTTTTAAAGCTCTGCAATTTAGAGAAAAAGTATTCGCTTTCAGCTAATATATTCGCAAAGCTCGAATATTTAAATCCTGCGGGAAGTGTTAAGGACAGAGTCGGCAAAGCCATGCTTGACGATGCCGCGGAAAAAGGACTAATTTCAAAAAATTCCGTAATAATTGAGCCCACCAGTGGTAATACAGGTATTGGCATTTCTGTGGTTGCAGCTGCAAGAGGATATAAGGCGATTATCGTTATGCCCGAAACAATGTCTGAGGAACGAAGAAAG
>JAZNBP010000052.1:0-6675 GCA_045587085.1 Acutalibacteraceae bacterium
TCCTGATAAACAATACAGCCATAGGTGACATCCAAAATTGGCTTTAAAAGTGGAGTGGCATAGGTTATACTCTCGGGATTGTGCCTATTTGATATATAACGCGGAATTGAGTCCATAGGTCCAGGTCTGTAAAGGGATAAAATTGCAGTTAAATCCTCTATACTCTCGGGGCCAAACTGCCTTAGCACATTTTTCATACCGTCCGACTCAAACTGAAAAACACCGTCGGTTTTACCCTTTGACATAAGAGCATAGGTTTCTTTATCGTCAAGCGGTATTTTTTCAATATCAAAATTAGGCTCTTTTTGTCTTATATATTTTGAAGTGTCCTCGATAACCGTTAAGTTGCGAAGCCCTAAAAAATCCATTTTAAGAAGTCCCAGTTCTTCAAGTGAGGTCATTGTATACTGCGTAACAACTGCATCATCATTAACCGACAGCGGAACATATTCGCTTATAGGCTTGTCCGATATAACAACGCCTGCCGCGTGGGTAGATGCGTGCCTTGGCATACCCTCAAGCTTTCGTGACATATCAATAAGTGCTTTTATCTGAGCATCGTTTTCATATAAATCGCGAAGCTCCTTAGAGCCTTCCATAGCACGCTCTATGGTCATATTTACGCTTTGGGGAATAAGCTTTGCTATCTTGTCACAGGTAGCATACGGTATATCCATTGCTCTGCCTACATCACGTATAGCACCGCGTGCCGCCATTGTGCCAAAGGTTACAATTTGCGACACTCTTTCCTTGCCGTACTTATTTATAACATAATCTATAACCTTTTGGCGGTTGACATAGCAAAAATCAATATCAAAATCAGGCATAGATACACGTTCAGGATTTAAGAAACGCTCAAAATAAAGGTCATACTTTATGGGGTCAATGCCTGTAATACCTATGCAGTATGCCGCAAGCGATGCCGCACCCGAGCCTCTGCCCGGGCCTACGGGTATACCTACGGATTTTGCATAATTAACAAAGTCGGCTACTATCAAATAGTAGTCAACGTAGCCCATTTTATTTATGACAGTCAGCTCATAATTAAGTCGCTCTATATACTTTTCTTGCGGATTTTTGAATATACGATTAAGCCCCTCAAAGCATTTTTCCTTGAAATATTCAAAATGGTCACGCTCGCCTATATCAAAATGAGGCAGCTTAATCTTACCGAATTCAAATTCTACATTGCACATTTCGGCAATTTTTTCAGTATTATCTAAGGCTGACGGAGCATCTTTAAAAAGCTCTGTCATTTCATCTGCTGATTTTAAATAAAACTCATTCGTCTTGAATTCAAGTGCCGATTCCTCATTAACATTACTTCCCGTTTGTACGCAAAGAAGCACTTTATGCATATGGTGGTCATCAGCATTTATATAATGCACATCGTTTGTAGCAACAATCGGTATGCCTGTTTCCTCAGAAATTTTTAATATTTGTTGGTTGACTTTCTTTTGCTCCGATATTCCGTGGTCCTGAAGCTCTAAATAATAATTTCCGCTTCCAAAGGTGGAATTATACCAAAGGGCAGTATTTTTAGCGTCATCATATCTGCCACTTAAAATCAGCTTTGGGATTTCACCCGCAAGGCAGGCAGAAAGTGCAATAAGACCGCCCGAATACTTCTCCAAGGTTTCTCTGTCTACACGGGGCTTTGTATAAAAGCCTTCGGTAAAGCCAATAGAAACCAGCTTTATCAGATTTTTGTAGCCCTCATTATCCTTGCAAAGAAGCACCAAATGGGAGTATCCGTCAAGACCCTTTTGTTTGTCAAGACGTCCTCTGCTTGCTACATATACCTCACAGCCTATAATAGGCTTTATTCCTTTTTCCTTAGCATATTTATAAAATTCAACAGCCCCGTACATTACGCCGTGGTCAGTTATAGCAAGACTTTTTTGTCCAAGGCTTGCCACTTTATCTATAAGCTGTTTAATTCTACAACAACCGTCCAAAAGACTGTATTCTGTGTGCACGTGTAAATGCGTAAAACTCAAACTGACCACCCTTTCTTAATATACTTTAGCTAATCCTTTATTTCCTCTGCCAGCTCTAATATTCTGTTTAATCGGTGATTAATGCCGGAAACTGTTATCGGCTCATCCGAAATACGGCATAATTCTTTTAGAGTAAGCTCAGGATTATCCCGTCTTAGCAGTGCTACCGACAAAAGCTCATGCGGTAGACTGTAAAGCCTGTCCGACATTTCTAATTTTTCAATTGCTTTTCTTTGTTTTATAGAGGCTTCCACTGTTTTTGAAATGTTTCCGTTATCACAGTTCCTTGCCCTGTTTATATTATTTTTAACCTCTTTCATTATTTTAGTATCAATAATATCAAGAGTTTTTTTGCCTGCTCCTATGAGGGTTAACAAATCCTCAATAACCGTGCTTTCCTTGGTGTAAAGCTGAACTGAGCTTTGCTTTTTTGCCTTTTTCATATTAATACCCACGTCATTAAGTATAGCAAGCAACTCATCCGCCAAGGCTTCATTTTTCAGGTTAAACTCTGCCCTATATTCCTTTTCAGGATCATTAATATTACCGCAAGCAAGAAAAGCTCCACGTATAAAAGACTGTATACAACATTCCCTAGTAAAAAACGAGGTGTCTATTTTATTTTCACCCATACCAAAATCGACCGAAGCTAAAATTTTAAGTCGGTCGCTTTCGTTGCTTATTTCTGCTTTATAAGTAGGTCTTAAATTTCCGCCCACAGAAATATCTGCCTTAGCCTTATATACAGAAAAAATTGCTTCCTTGTAAGCGTAAGCTACCTTTTCGTTTGTTGTTTGAAGTGCTATTTTCTTAAAAGAAAAAGACCTTGCAAAAAGCATAAAACCGTAAGCATAGGACGGTTTACAGCAAGCGTACGGTCTTAAAGAAATAAGCTCATTTTTAACTTCTGCACAAAAAGACATATTTTTCACCTTTTTTGTATATCTCGGTGTATTACTATACAGTTATACCCTTTGCTTATCAAATGCTTTGAAAGTAACTCCGATATTGTAACAGAGCGATGCTTTCCGCCCGTACAACCAACTGCGATTGTAAGGGAGCTTTTACCTTCCTTTGCGTAAAGCGGTACTGCGGTATCGATAAAATCAAAAAGCTTTTTTGTAAACTCTTTACTTTCGGCAGAGGATAAAACGTAATCCCTGACATCAGCGTCAAGGCCTGTTTTTTCCTTAAGCTCGCTTATGTAAAAAGGGTTAGGCAGACATCTTGCATCAAAAACCAAGTCCGCCTCCCTGTCTGTTCCGTATTTGAAACCAAATGAACGGCACTGGATTTTAAGTGCATTTCCTACTCCGCCCACAAATATTCCAAAAAGCTCCTCTTTAAGCTGTGATATTGAAATAAAGCTTGTATCAATAATAAAATCTGCCTTATCCCTGATTTTTAACAGCATACTGCGGTCCAACTCAACCGCTTTTTCGATTGAACCGTCTTGTCCGGTAAGAGGATGCTTTCTGCGGTTTTCCTTATAACGTCTTACAATTACCTCGTTATCGGCATCAAGGAAAAGGATTTTATAGGCGATATTCTTAACCGCCAAATCATCTAAAACTGCAGATATTTCTGAAAAGTTATTACCGGCTCTGGAATCGGTAACGATAGCAATTTTTTGCAAAGAATCCTCACCCTTTGCCGCTAAATCAACAAAGGAGGGAATTATTGAAGGCGGTACATTGTCAACACAATAATAGCCCATATCCTCAAGTACATTTGCCGCCTGAGATTTACCTGCACCTGACATTCCCGTAACTATCAACAATTCCATTTTTTCACCTTCTGCCAACAAAAATTACCTCTGTTTCTAACATTACACCGTCATTTTCAAGCACTGTATCGGATATATGCTTTATAAGTGCCGAAACATCCCTTTGGGTGGCGCCGCCCTTATTAATAACAAAGCCTGCGTGTTTTTCGCTCACCTCGGCTTTACCTATACTTTTTCCTTTTAACCCGTTTTTTTCTATAAGAGCACCTGCAAAACACCCCTGAGGTCTTTTAAAGGTACTGCCCGCACTCGGGTATTCAAGCGGTTGCTTATCCTTTCTGCGTGAAAGAAAATCCTCCATTAAAGACTTAATTCTGATACCTTCTCCCTTTTCAAGCTTTAAGCTGACAGAGAGTATTACTGCACCGTTATTTTTAAAGCAACTTGTTCTATAGCCTAGTGCCATATCCGATATCGCAATAGTTTCAATCTTACCGTCAAGGTTTAAAACCTCAGCCGAGGTCACCACTTGGGACATCTCACCGCCATAAGCACCGGCATTCATATAAAGTGCACCGCCTACAGTCCCGGGGATACCGTATGCAAATTCAAGACCTGTAAGACTGTTTTCAAGGCAAGCCTTACAAACAGAAGCTAATGAAGCACCCGCATCAGCCTTTACAATACAATCATTTACAGTTATATCATTAAGGGATAAAAGGCTTATAACCACACCCTCTATCCCTTTGTCTGAAACAAGCAAATTTGAGCCCTTACCCAAGATGAAATACGGAATTTTATTTTCCTTTAAAAAACCTATTATCTCACAAAGAATAGCTTTATTAGTAGGCGATACAAATAAATCCGCATTGCCCCCTATTTTAAAGCTTGTATGAAGCGACATGGGCTCTAACGCTTTATATTCAATTTTCTTATTTTCACAAAATTCACAAAAAGCTTTATAGTCCATAGTCGCTCCAAAAATTAATTAATTAATTATTTATACAAATTGCAGATGTAAGCTGCACCAATAATACCTGCATCGTTGCCAAGCTCTGCTGCCTTAATTTGTGTCTGTACTTCCATACCTCTGGCATAGTTTTCGCCTGATACAATATTTCTTACAGGAGCAATTAAATTTTCTCCTTCTTTAGAGATACCGCCGCCTACACAAACAACTTCAGGCTGGAATATATTAACGCAGTTAGCAATTCCCACTGCTACGTAATTTACATAATTGTTTACAACCTGCTCAGCCGCATAGTCACCCTGACTTATTGCCTCAAATGAGGTGCGTCCGTTTACAAGGTTGATATCGCCTTTGCAAAGTTTCCACATAATGCTGTCAGGATATCTAATCATAGCCTGCTTTGTTTGACGGATAAGTGCAGTAGCCGAAGCATAGGCCTCCCAGCAGCCCTGTCTGCCACAGGTACACATTTCACCGTTCATAGCAATAACAATATGACCTAATTCACCGCCGGCATAATTAAAGCCTGTGTGAATTTTACCGTCAATAATAATTCCGCCGCCAACACCGGTACCAAGCGTAATCATAACAAAATTATTTGCACCTTTTCCGGCACCTGCCAAAAACTCACCGTAAGCTGCTGCATTAGCATCATTTTCAAGATAAAAATCTATTCCTGTGAGTTGCTTTAATATTTTAGACATCTGTAGGTTATCAAAACCTAAGTTATTAGCGTAATATGCTATGCCGGCTTTGGGGTCAACAGTGCCCGGAACACCGACACCTGCGGCATCTATATCACAAGGCTTTAGTCCTGCTTTTTTAATTGCTTCTAATGCAACAGCCGCCATATCTGCTACAATTTCCTCTTGTGGACGCGGACAATTTGTCTTTCTTTTTGCAGTTGCAATGATTTTGTAATTTTCATCAACCACACCTGCTACAATATTTGTTCCGCCTAAATCAATTCCTAATTTGTACATACTCATTTCTCCTTGTTACTAAAACGGATTAACTTCCATATCTGCATCGTTTTCGCTTACATCGTCTGTCATTCCAAGCTTTTTGAGTAAATCCTCTGCTGCATTGTAGCCAAGCTTTTTCTGACGGTTGTTCATAGCAGCAACCTCAATAATAACAGCTAAATTTCTACCCGGCTTTACAGGTATTGTAAGCGACGGGATTTTAAGGTCTAAAATTTCGGTTGTTTGATGCTCAAGTCCCATTCGGTCATAAATTTTATTTACATCCCAAGGCTCGATATTAACAATAAGGTCAATTTTTTCGGTGAGCTTTACTGCACCTGCGCCGAAAATATGGCTGGCATTAATTATTCCTATGCCACGAAGCTCGATAAAATGCCTTATGTTGTCGGGAGCTGTACCCACAAGTGATTTGTTGGAAACACGCCTTATTTCAACCGCATCGTCAGCGATAAGGCGGTGACCTCTTTTAACAAGCTCTATAGCAGTTTCACTCTTACCAACACCGCTTTCACCAAGCAGTAAAATACCCTCACCGTAAACCTCAACCAAAACGCCGTGACGGGTAACTCTCGGAGCTAACTGAACATTCAAAAATGCTATCAAAGAGGATGTAAAGTTTGAGGTAGATTCCGCACTTCTAAATAGCGGTACGCCGTATTTTTTTGCATTTTCTATATACGCATCGCTTATTTCAAGGTCACGGCAAATAACCACAGCAACCGGCTTTCTTGAAAAAAACTCGTCCAAACGCTGATTCGCTTTTTCGGGTGTAAAACGCTCCAAAAAGCTTTGCTCGCTTTTGCCGATAATCTGAATTCTTTTTTCATCAAAAAATTCGAAATATCCTGCAATATGAAGTCCCGGACGATTAATTTCGGTCGAGGTTACCAAAATTTTTTCAGCCGAATCGGGAATGTACAATATTTCCAAAGAAAATTCCTTAATAATTTTAGCTAATGATACACTATAATTAGTAGTCAAAACATAGCCTCC
>JAZNBP010000053.1:0-12161 GCA_045587085.1 Acutalibacteraceae bacterium
TCTTCCTAAGACCGCTTGGCCTCCGACTTCTATTGCACAATCGGCAACATTGAATACAGGAAAGCTTTGCCAAAAGTCAAACTGCAAAAAGTCAATAACCTTGCCGTTTCTGAAAAAGCGGTCATACATATTTCCAATACCGCCCGAAAGCACGAGTGAAACCGCCCAAAACAATAACTTATTATGGCGTGCATATTTTATTAAAAAGAAAACACAGGCAGCCATAATTGTGATAGTCACAACAAGAAGTACCACCCTTTTTCCGGAAAGTATTCCCCAAGCGGCACCCTCATTATGAATGTAAAGAAAATTAAGCAGTCCGTCAATAAAAGGTCTGCTTTCCCCCAAAGCAAAGTTTGTTTTAACCAAATATTTAGTTAAAAAATCAAGTGCTAAAACTGAAAGGCTTACAATAATTGCAAGTATATATGATATCAATTTTTACTCCTCTGGCTTTATTGCATCTATATCAACGTCAATCTCAGGCTCAGGCTCTGATTTTTCTGCCACATTGTTTGAAAAAATATCACCGGAAGCTTCATTTGAAATAAAGCTTTTAATGTCAGGCTCCTTTTGAAGGTCGGCAGACAAAACCTTAGCCAAGTATGTAGGGTCTGACGGTACAGTATCAGGAATGGTAGCAAGTATTTCAAGATGCTCTTTATACTTACTTGAAACAAGTGACTTAAATGAAGAAATTTCAAGCTTTAGCTTATCAAATAAAAGCTGTTGACGTGAAACCGCATCCTCTGCCGCTTTTGTGATAGCTTGAGCCTTTTCCTCGGCATTTTCTACCATTATGGCAAGCTCAGTTTCAAGGGAAGCCTTACGGTCCTGAGCCTTTAACTCGAATGTGGTAGCAAGCTCCTTTTCTCTGGCGGTAATTACAGTAATATTAGCCTCGGCATTGTTTATAATCTCTTCACTTTTTTCCTTTGCCTCGCCAACTATTTTGTCTGCCAAGCGTTGTGCAGAAAGTAAAACATTTTGAATACTGTTCTGAGCTTCCTTATATGATTCAATTTCCTTGTTTAAATCTTCAATTTTTGCTTGAAAATCCCTGATTGTACGGTCAAACTGCAGATAGTCAGCCTCAATCTTATCAAGAAAAACATCAACCTCATCCTGCTTATAGCCGGACATTGATTTTGAAAATTTAACATTTTTAATCTCTGCCGCTGATAGCATAAAGCTTCACCTCATACATATTTTTTATACTTTAAAACGATTCTGTTTTTACGGGTTAACTCCCGAAGGGAAGAAATTATAAATTTTCCTTTGCCCCGACAAGAAAGTGCGTCGCCATCGAAAACCTGTTTGGTAGGCTTTTCGGTAATCTGTGAATTAACAGACACAAGTCCGCCTAAAATCATCTCAGTTGCCGTATTTCTTGAGGAATTAGTAAGAGCTGCAACAACACAGTCAAGTCTTGCAGATGCCACAGTAACCGAAAATTCTAAAAGCTCACCTTTTGAAGGTAAGGGTTCTTTATAGCCTTTTTGAAGCGTGACTCCTACCCTGCCGATTTTTTCAAGCTGAGTGAAAACAAAGTGAGCTACATCGTCACTTAAAAATGCGACAGCTCTACCCTCACCCACCAAAATATCGCCAATAGATTCACGTGTCAGTCCTAGCGACATCAAAGCACCCAAAAAATCACGGTGGGTAAGCTTATCCACCTCGCGGTAAGAAAAAGTAACCGCGGTAATGGGAAAGCTTGCCGTATCACCCCAAGAAGGCAGACAGCAAAGCATTACACGCTCTGCTAAATCGTAGCCCCCAAAAAGGCTAAACTTAACATTTCGGTTTTCAAGCACCTTTTTTTCCAAAACTGCTTCTTCAAGACTTAAAAAACCTAAAAATTTATAATTATCTGTTTTAAAAGCCAAATCTGCAGTATCTGAAATTCTTGCAGTTAAAAGGGTAGAATCCATTAGAAATACATTCTGTTTTCGTCGAATTCGTCAAGCATTAATTCGCCCATCATATCCACACCGTCGGGTACGATGAGGAATGTTCCCTTTGAAATTTTACGCATATTTCCGTGGTTTGCGTATGTAGCGCCGCTTAAAAAGTCTACAATTCTGCGTGATAAATCGCGGTCTGCAGTTTCAAGGTTTAAAACAACTGTTTTCTTATCGTTTAAGTGGTCAGCGATAGAAGTTACATCGTCATATCTTTCAGGCTTAACTAGTACTACCTGCATTTGATTTTGATTATAAGGAACGGTCTTTGCTCTGCCACCTACTACGCGGGGAGCAGCCTCACGCTTTGCAGGAGCTTCTGCACGCTTTTTAGTCTCCTTTTCCGCTATCTCCTCTGCTTCTGTCTCGTAGTCTTCCTCATCGGGAATAACAAGAATGTTTTTGATTTTGTCAAAAAGTCCCATTTTTATATCTCCTTTTAAAATTATTTATTATATATACGCTTGCCAAAAAGCGCAGTACCCAAACGGATTATATTAGCTCCCTCTTCTACGGCAATGTCAAAATCGTCCGACATTCCCATAGAGAGAAATTCCATACTACTATTATCTATTTTTTTATCCCTTATGTCAACATATAGTTTATACATTTTTTGAAAATAAGGACGATTATCCTCACTATTCTCACAAATCGGCGGAATTGCCATTAAACCCTTTATTCTGATATTAGGCAAATGAGCGATTTCCTCTAAAGCTGAAGCCAAATCCTCGGCAAAAAAACCGCTTTTTGAGTCTTCTTTTCCGATATTTACCTCTAAGAGAATATCCATTGTAATGCCGTGTTTTTCTGCTTGCTTTGAAATTTCACGTGCTAATTTAATAGAATGGACAGATTCTATCATTTCCACCTTATCGATAATGTCCTTTACCTTATTTGTTTGCAAATGACCAATAAAGTGACGTCTTACAGGTACAATATCAGAGTTCTTAGATAAAAGCTCCTGCACCTTATTCTCGCCAATATAGGAAATTCCATTACTTATTGCATAGTTTATTGTATTTACGTCAACTGTTTTGGTAGCGGCAAGCAATATTACATCGGCGGCGGGTTTATTAACCTTTTTAAGTGCATTATTAAGTCTTGTTAAAACAGCGGAATAGTTGCTGTCAAATTCCTCACGAGATAATTTTTCCGTCATAAAGTTTTTTTCCTTTCACAACAACCTCATCATAAAGCTTTAAGCCGTTCTCATTTTCGGGAATTTTTTCGCAAATTATATAGTTTTCGGTCTTAAAGACAATGTTTATCGGAATAAATTCAAGCTGCATTCCGTTTTTAACATAAACGCCCCTTACGGAATCGACTACACGCAATGCCTTGCGAGAAATTTTAAGACCGCTATACTGTTTTTTGATAACCGTCATAGGACCGCTTCGCATTGTTGCCAATTCACTGCTCATTTGATTGCAGGAAAAAATGATAACTGCTTTTGAGGATGCTTCGGAAATGTTAATTTTTTTAACAGTCACCGGAAGTGTTGGAGAAGTTTTGATAGCCGTTTCAATAGTCAGCGACTCGCCCTCTTTAAAGCTTAAGGAGTTATTAATAGAAACCTCTGCTGCAATATACCATTCGTAATCCGAAACAATTTTACCAATGACATTGTTATCATTATTCTGCGGTTTTGCGTCGCTTAAAAATTCATAAGTTATATTTTCTAAATCTATATCGGTAAAAACCTTTTCATAGCCATCGGTTTTTGAAACAAAATATCCCGATTTTAAAGCCGAAACACTGCCCTTAGGATTGGGCAATTTATTTGATAAGTTATTAAGCTTTTGCTCTAACTCCTCTAACTGAGCAGAAAAATCAATATCCGTACCTAAAGCTACCTGCTTTCTGTTTAGTGCCGATAACAAACTTTCAACCGAAGGCTTAACATTATTAAAATCAGAATTAGATGTAGCTAAAATTAATTCATTAATTCTGCTTTCAACCTTGGCGGATATTACGTCAAGGTTTACAGCATCCATATCGTTATAGCTTAAAATATCCTTAATATCGGCTATTTTTGCCTTTAAGGTGTCTATCTCGGCAAGGGTAATTGAGGATTCCTCGCTTTCGTAAACGTTGGCAATGGTACCGCCCTTTGCTACCCTTCCGCCGTCAGTAACCAAAAAGTGCAAAACGCCGTCATTTTCGGTAGAAACAAGGGTTTCATTTCTGATTATAAGACCGGTAATATTAAGCCCGTCAGTGACAGTATCATAAATTGCGGTTTCGGTTTTTACAGGGTTATACACACTAGAAATTAAATGATGTGCTAAAAAAACCAAAGCAAAAGCAATAACAATAATTCTGAATATTACCGAAGCTTTCACACCTTATTCCTCCTCTAAAAATTTTTTCACTAAATTAAGTGCATAATCAAAATATTCGGCATCCTTATCAGGATAAAGCCAATTAATTCTATCGTCACGTCTAAACCAAGTAAGCTGACGCTTAGCATATCGTCTTGTTTGCATTTTGAGATTTTGGATTGCCTGCTCTAAATCGCACTCTCCCCTAAAATACGGAAAAAACTCCTTATGGCCGATAGCCTGAAAACCGCCTTTATTATTAGAGAGCAGAAACGCACGCTTTGCCTCATCTAAAAGCCCGTTTTTAAGCATAATATCAACACGAAGATTAATTCTGTCATAAAGCTTTTCGCGGTCAGAATAGGTTATTCCCAAAACAAGCGGATTTATAAAATTTTCGTTTGAATGCGAAATTGCATTTTGATAGCTTTTGGTGTTTCCTGTGAGATAATAAACCTCAAGAGCACGTATAATTCTCTTTTTATCGTTTATATGAAGCTTTGATGCAGCATCATAATCAATACTTTTAAGCTTTTCGAGCATTGACTGTGCACCTAATTCCTGAAATTCGGCTTCAAGCTTTTCTCTTAAAGAGTAGTTGTTATCGGCTTCAATAAACTCGGTATTATCAAGCAAGGAATTTATATAAAGACCTGTTCCGCCAACTACAATGGGCAATTTTCCCGAAAGTGAAATTTCCTTTATCTTTTTTCTTGCAAGCCTTACGTAATCAGCTACCGAAAACTGCTCGTTTGTATTTAAAAACTCAAGCAAATGGTGGGTAATTCCCTGCATTTCATCAACATCTGGTGACGCTGACGCAATATGAATATCTTTATAAATCTGCATTGAATCAGCTGAAATAATCTCACCGTTTAATGCCTTAGCCAAGCGGATTGATAAATCGGTTTTTCCTGAAGCAGTAGGGCCGACAATAAATATAGTTTTAATTTTACTCATTGAATTCTACCAAACTGTTTCTCAAGCTCACGTTTTTTAATTTCATAGGCTACAGGTCTTCCGTGCGGACAGTACATAACCTCACGGTCGTTTAGAACCTTTTCAGCCAAATTCTGCATTTCAACAAGTGTTGTTTTACTTCCCGCCTTTATTGCCGCCTTGCAAGCAACAGTATGAAACAGGTTGTCCTGACGTTCGGTTGAAATACTGCCGGATTTTAAAATTCCGTCAGCTATTTCCGAAATAACGGATGTGACATCCTCGTCGGTTAAAAATGAGGGGATTGCCCTTACTATAACCGAGGAGTTGCCAAAATCATCAATTTCAAATCCGCCGTTTGATAATAAATCAAGATTATTTATTATCGCATCATATTCATTCGGATTAAGCGTAACAGAAACGGGGGCTAAAAGCTGTTGAACAGAAATTTCAACACTTTTTTTAAGACTATTAAATAAAATACGTTCGTGAGCTGCGTGCTTATCTATTAAATAAAGACTCTCGCCCATCTCCGCTACAATATAAGTATCAAAAACTTGACCGATAGCTTTAATTACCGGAGCTTCATCGATTACTTTTTCTAAAACAACTACCTTTTTTTGGGGTTCGATAATTGGTGTTTCAGTAATAATTTCCTCTTCAATTACAGGCTTTGATTCAGTACCGTCAGGCGATACAACCGAATAATTTTTGGTGAAATCAAATGGTTTATTGTCATGCAAAACCTGTTTGTTTTCAAAAGCATTCGCAATAGGTTTAGTATTATAAACCCTTTCGGCTATCGTTTTTTCTTTAATTGGTTCTTGCTTATATTCACCCACTACCGCATTTTGATACGGATTAAAGGTTCTGTCCGCCATTTTAATTTGAGGGCGAGTATCACCCGCAAAAAGAGCGTTTTTAACCGCAACATATACAGCCTCAAAAACAATTTTTTCGTCCGAGAAACGCACCTCGGTCTTAGCGGGGTGAACATTTACGTCAACCGTATCAAGCGGAACTGTAAGATATAAAACAAATGCCGGAAATTTTCCAACCATTGTAGTGTTTTTGTATGCTTGCTCGCAGGCGGCAACTACTGTACCAGAACGGACAAGTCTGCCATTTAAAAAGGTGTATTGACTGTTTCTTGTAGGCTTCGCAGAAACCGGCTTTGAAACAAGACCTGAAACCTTAACAACGCTGTTTTCATTCCCAGTAACCTCAATAAAAGAAGCGGTAAGCTCACGTCCCAAAACAGAATATACAGTACCCTTTACGTTTCCGTCACCGGCAGTTGTAAGGGTGACCTTACCGTCACGAATAAGCTTAAACGAAATTTCGGGATGAGAAAGTGCTATTCTGTCAATAATGGCAGATACCGCATTTGCCTCAGAAACATCCTTTTTAAGAAACTTCATTCTGGCAGGGGTGTTATAAAAAATATCACGTATTATAATCGTGGTGCCTCTAGGACAACCCGATTCCTCATATAGCTTTTCCTCCCCGCCCTCTATTACATAGTGGGTGCCAAAATTTGAGTCTTTGGTAGCGGTCAGCATTTCAACCTTTGCTACTGAGGAAATCGCTGCTAACGCCTCACCTCTAAAACCCAAAGTACCAATAGCATCAAGATGAGAAGCATCGCTGATTTTACTTGTGGCGTGACGCAAAAATGCCGTTGGAACCTCAGAAAAAGGTATACCGCAACCGTTATCGGTAACACGCATATAAGATATACCGCCACGGTTAATTTCAACAGTAATGGCAGTAGCACCTGCGTCTATTGAATTTTCTACCAATTCTTTAATTACTGAAGCCGGACGTTCAACAACCTCGCCTGCGGCAATAAGCTCTGCCACATTTTTGGGCAATACTGTAATTTTAGGCATTTTTGCACCTCACAATCTAAATAGATTTTGCTTTGTTAGCAATATCAAAAAGTATTTGCATTGACTCAATAGGAGTTAAGGTATTTACATCGATAGACTGAAGCTCAGACATTATTTCTTTTGCAGACATCATATCAAGTGGTAACTGCAGGTCGGGATTTTGTGCGGTTTTATAAGTAACAATTCCCTCAGTCTCGGTTTTTTTCAAAATTTCTTTTGCACGCTCTATAACCGAAACGGGAATACCGCCTAATTTAGCAACCTCTATACCATAGCTGTCATCAGCACTTCCTCTTACTATACGGCGTAAAAAGGTGATGTCGTCTCCCCTTTTCTTTACAAGCACATTGTAGTTTTTAACACCCGATAGCTCATTTTCCATTTCGGTAAGCTCGTGATAATGGGTAGCAAAAAGTGTTTTAGCACCAAGCTTCTTTTTATCAACAACATACTCAAGAACCGCCCTTGCTATTGACATACCGTCAAAGGTAGAGGTTCCTCTGCCAATTTCGTCAAGGATTAACAGGCTGTGACGAGTAGCATTTTTTAATATATCGGCAACCTCGCTCATCTCTACCATAAAGGTTGACTGTCCCGAAGCTAAATCGTCCGACGCACCAACACGGGTGAAAATAGCATCAACTATTCCTATTTCACAAGACTCGGCAGGTACAAAGCAACCCGTTTGTGCAAGCAAGGTAATAATGGCAACCTGACGCATATATGTAGATTTACCTGCCATATTAGGTCCCGTTATAACCGCACAGCGGTCGTCCTGCATATTAAGGTAAGTATCATTTGCAACAAAGGGAGTTTTAATAACCTGTTCAACAACAGGATGTCTGCCGTTATTTATTCTTATATTACCGCTATTGTTAATAAGCGGTCGGCAAAAACGTTCTGATGCTGAAACACTTGCAAAAGAGCAAAGCACGTCAAGAGCTGAAATTGCAGAAGCGGTTTTTTGGAAACGAATAAGCTGATCTGCAGTTTTCTGCCTGATTTCATTAAAGAGCTCATATTCAAGCTGGAAGGAACGGTCTTTAGATGACAGCATACGCTTTTCCAGTTCTTTAAGCTCCTCAGTAATGAAACGCTCGGCACCTGTAAGTGTTTGTTTTCTTATATAATCCTCAGGCACTTTATCAAGGAAAGAATTGGTAACCTCAATATAATAACCAAATACCTTGTTAAATTTAACCTTTAGATTTTTAATACCGGTACGCTCCCTTTCCCTGACTTCAATATCTGTCAGGAAATTAGTGCCGTCGGTCATATCCTCACGTAAAGTATCTAGCTCGGCATTATAGCCTTTTCTGATAATACCGCCCTCTTTTACAGTTAGCGGCGGCTCATCGGCAATAGCAAGCCTTATCAGTGAGGAAATATCCTCTAAAGTGTCAATAGAAGCATAAATTTCCTTTAAAGCCTTAGAGGAAACATTTTGAAGTAATGCTTTTATTGGAGGAAAACGCTCAGCAGTGGCAGCAATAGCATTTAAATCACGTGCAGTTGCAGAACCGTAAACCACTTTTGTCATTATTCGCTCAATATCACGAATACCGGTTAATGCCTCAATTAGCTCACCGCGTAAGACAGTATCCGACACCAATTCCTCAACCGCGTTTTGACGGTGAGTTATTTGGGTGATATTCATAAGCGGATTTAAAAGCCAAGAACGAATAAGTCGCTTACCCATAGGTGTTTTAGTTTTGTCAAGCACCCATAAAAGAGAGCCTTTTTTAGACTTAGTACGCATAGTCTCAGCAATTTCAAGATTTCTTACAGCCGTCATATCAAGACGCATATACTGACTGTCGGAATAAATTTCAACCTTATTTACAGAGGTTTTACCTGTAATACCGGTTTCGTAAATATAGTCAAGCGTAACGCCAATAGCAGCAGCGGTAGGAGACCCCGCCTCTACCCCTAAATTTTCAAGACTTAAAACCGAAAAATGGTTAAGAATTCTGTTTTCGGTATTCTCAGGTAAAAAGCTTTCCTCACTGCGTATTGTTACAAGAGCGTCTAGCCCGTTTTCAATTAAATTATTAAGGGAGGAAAGCTTGTCTAAATTCTTTTTGGTAATAAGAATTTCTCTCGGCTTAAAGCGGGAAATTTCCTCAACTATTTTAGATTCTGTTTTTCCGTTTGGAATGAATGTAGCCAGACATTCACCGGTTGAAGCATCACAAAAGCAAAGTCCGGCACCGTCGGAAGTATATGCAACAGCGGCAAGGTAATTGTTCTTGCCCTCGTCAAGCATTGTATCCTCTATTACTGTACCCGGTGTTACTACTCTTATGATTTCACGCTTTACAAGACCTTTTGCAAGTGCGGGATTTTCGGTCTGCTCGCAAATTGAAACCTTATAGCCCTTTTCAACAAGGCGGGCAATATAGGCTTCACACGCGTGGTAAGGAACACCGCACATAGGAGCCCTTTCGTCAAGACCGCAATCTTTACCGGTAAGCACAATATCAAGCTCACTGGAGGCAGTTTTTGCATCCTCAAAAAACATCTCATAAAAGTCGCCCACTCTGAAAAACAGCAGACTGTCCTCGTTTTGAGCCTTAATATCCAAATATTGTTGCATCATAGGTGAGAGTGCCAAAAAACCACCCCTTTCCGAATAATCAGTTAATTAGTGACATCCGCCACAGGTAGCACAAGAGCCTGTGCAGGAAACAGTATCACAGGTCTCAGGGTCCTCGCCGTCGAGTGACTTTGAAATTACAGTATTAATTTCATTCACAAGAGAGTCAAGCTCAGCCTTTGCGGTGTTGTATTCAACCATTGCAGGGGACGACATAATTTTACCGTATACATCACGTAGCTTTTGGTTTAATTCCTCTACCTTTTTGTCGTCCTTGTTTTCTGCGGAAACTGCATTTTCGAGCTCCATACGGGCAATGTTAAATTCACCGATTGCAGCCTGAAGCTCAGTATCGTTATCGTTAGCAAGTCTAGCCTTTGCATAGCGTATAAAACGCTCGTCCGCCTGAATTGCTTTACCTAATTCTCTTACACTCTTAATTACATCCATTTTAAATACCTCTTTATTATCTTAAATTCTAGTTCCCATAAAAGAACCGTTATATGAATCAATCCTTACATCGACAAATTGACCGAGTAAAGAATCATCAGCTTTAAATATAACAGTTGCCGTACCGTTTGTGCGGCCGATTAAATATCCCTCGGTTTCTGCCTTTGCCTCGCATAAAACCCTGAACTGTTTGCCGATAGTGTTTTTAATATTCTTTTCGGCAATTTCATCCTGAAGCTTTAACAGCTCGTCAAACCATTTGCCCTTTTCCTCACGTGAAACGGGGTCAGGAAGCTTTTCGGCAGGTGTGCCGTTTCTGGGAGAATAAATAAAGGTGAAGAGTGAGGAAAACTCAACCTCTTTCACAAGACTTAAGGTTTCGCAAAAATCCTCATAAGTTTCTCCCGGGAAGCCGACTATAATATCACTTGTTAGACTAACGTCGGGCAAACGCTCCTTTGCGGCTTTTATCAGGGATAAATAACCCTCTCGGTCGTAATATCGGTTCATAAGCTTTAAAATTCTGCTGCTGCCGCTTTGGAATGGCAGATGCAAATGTCGGCTTATCTTTTTGCAATCCCTGATAGTATCAAGCAGTTCTATCGTGCAATCCTTCGGGTGCGAGGTCATAAACCTAATTACAAAATCACCCTCGATATCATTAATCATTCTAAGCAGCTTTGCAAAATTTATACCGTGTGCTTCGCCCTTACCGTAGGAATTAACATTCTGTCCCAAAAGGGTAATATCTTTATAGCCTGCTTTTACCATAGCACGGGCTTCTTCTAAAATTTTATAAGGATCGCGTGAGCGTTCCCTACCCCTTACATACGGTACAATACAATATGTGCAAAAATTATTGCATCCGTACATAATTGGAAGCCAGCCCTTATATTTTCCGTCACGCGAAACGGGGATATCCTCAACAATAGGCAGGTTTTCAAGCTCTCTTTCAAAAATTCGCTTAGAACCGTTTATGCGTTTATAAATAAATTCGGGCAGGCGGTGAAAAACCTGTGTACCTATTACCAAATCGATATATGGGTAGCTTTTTTTAATCTTATCAGCTACTATTTCCTGCTGTGCCATACATCCGCAGACAGCGGCAATAAGCTTAGGATTAGCTTTTTTAAGAGCTTTAACCTTGCCAATATTACCATATACCCTATCCTCGGCGTGACCGCGAACAGCACAGGTGTTAAAGATGATAAAATCCGCCTCGTTTTCATCTTCAGTTAAGGTATAGCCAAGTGAAACCAGCATACCCTTAAGCTTTTCCGAATCGCTTACATTTTGCTGGCAACCAAAGGTTACAACCAATGCCTTTGGAGTGTGGCCGTAATAATCCGCAAGCGTGCCGTTTAAGGCGGTAACATATTTAAATTGCTCTAAATACAGGGAATTAATTTCGACTGTGCTTTGCAAGAAAAAATCTCCTTTATACAATATCAATTAATTTTATCATAACTGACAGATATTTTCAAGTGCTTACTTAATATAAGTAAAAATATTTATATCTATAATATATTAAATAGCTATTGACAGAGTAGAAATTACTGTTTATAATTTTTAATGTAAAAATATGTCAAACGAGGTTATCGCTTATGATTAGCAAAAGTATTAAAAAACTAGTGGATTACGGTATTGTAACCGGTTTAATAACAAAACGTGACGAAATCTACGCCACAAACAGAATTTTAGAAATTTTGAATGTCGACGAATATTTTTGTGACGAAAGCTTTACGGAAATAGATTTAGAGCAAACACTTAAAGAATTGCTTGATTTTGCCGTAGAAAAGGGTTTGATTGAGGATACTATAACACACAGAGATTTATTTGACACCAAGCTTATGTCAGCACTTGTTCCCCGCCCGAGTGAGGTTACTGATAAATTTTATCAGCTTTATAATGCCTCGCCTAAAGCTGCCACCGATTATTTCTACAAGCTAAGCTGTGACAGTGACTACATAAGACGTTATCGCATTAAAAAAGATATGAA
>JAZNBP010000054.1:0-5625 GCA_045587085.1 Acutalibacteraceae bacterium
GTGTAATTAATCCTATGCGTTACAGGGATTACTATTTCGACACCGAAACAGGATACTACTACCTGCAAAGCCGTTACTATAATCCTGAATTCTGCAGGTTTATTAATGCAGACGAGCCTGTTTATTTAGGGGCTGGAATTACCACAAGCAGTTGCTGTAATTTGATATCATATTGTAGCAATAATCCAATTAATTTTGTTGATTTAACAGGACATTATGTAGGTTCTTTATCATTAAGCACATATTATATTTCTGTATTAAGCAATGCATTGTCAGGTATAATTACATCAATAAGTACATCAATAGCTGCTGTTAAAGCTGCAATGTTAAGTTCTTGGCTGCCTGCAATATGCATTGCAGCAACAGCGGTTGCAATAGTTGGAATAACCTATATTGTGAAAAAAGTAAGCTATTTAATGGCTACGGCTACTGCTACAATTTCTGCTGTTAAATCTCGTGTTAAATCGGGCGGCGTTAATCCTAATAAACTCAGTAATTATACGGTTTATGTTATTGTTAGAAAAGGAACAACTGATGTCGTATATGTTGGAATTACTAAACGTTATTCAACACGTAGATATCAACATAGCAAAAGATTTTCGTTTAATTATTATACTATGCGAGCTATTGCAACTGGATTAACTAAATCGCAAGCACGCGCTATGGAACAGACGCTTATAACAGCTTATGGAATTGACACACTTAAAAACTTGATTAATTCGATCTCTCCTAAAAAATGGAGTACATTTAAGAAAGAATTTGAGCAAATGCAATTTCTGATACAAAGTTGGAAAGATCCTGAGTAAATATATTTTAAAGGAGTAACAAATGGGAACTTGGAGTATTAAGATTTTTGATAATGATACTGCATTGGATATAAAGGAGACCTATATTGAGTTTTTAAAAAATCAATATTCTGATGAAGAAGCATATGAATTGACACATCAAGAATTTAATGAACTTATGGGCACAGACGAAGAACCTTTATTTTGGTATGCTATTGCGTATATTCAGTGGGAAAATGGTAGACTTATGCCAAAAGTAAAGCAAAAGGCAATTTTTTGGATTGAACGAAATGGCGGATTGGAGATATGGGACATTAAAAAGGCAAACAAGTGGAAAAGTAACTTGATTGAATTGAAAAGAAAATTAAATTCGCCGATGCCTTTTAAAAAAATATATAAAAAGGCGGCGGAGTTTACTACTAACCCATGGGATGTTGGGGATGTATATGCATATCAATTTCATACTCAAAAAGCTAAGGAAGTTGGTTTATTCGGAAAATATATATTATTTCAAAAAATAGGAGATTGCGAATATTACGCAAATAAGAAATATACAATTGTTAAAATTTACAATAATATATTCGATCATATCCCTGATATAAATGCAATAAAAGATTGTGATATTTTACCACTAACATATCCACTTAAAAAAAATGGATTTTTGATGAGTGAAAACGAATATATTCCTTCATTTGAATGGTATTTACAAGCGATAATGTTATATGAAAAGAAAAATTGTTATCCTAAAAACCATTTTGTATTTGTTGGAAATATGAATTATAAGCCTATAAATTTAGAAGGGAACGAGTCAACGGATTTTTATTGGGAAAAGGATAATATGGAAAGTTGGTTAATAGAATATTATTTTAGTTGGAAATAAGCGAAAGACAGAGGACGGTTCTATTGTGTTGTGCCCTTGTGTTCTTTGTGTTCGTGAGTTTGGTCAAATAATAACCACATGGGCTAAGAGCAGAAAATTTTGGCGGTGATGAAATGCTAAGTAACACAAGGTAACACAAGGGGACGGTTCTACTGTGTTGACAAAACAAGTTGTTTGTAGTATAATAATTCAGGGTGATTATTATGCCAAGACAAGCTCGAAGGAAAAGTGAAAGCGGAATATATCATATTATGCTTCGCGGAATAAATAAACAAGTGATTTTTGAAGATGAAGAAGATAATTTGAAGTTTTTAGAAACACTTAAAAATTATAAGGCAATAAGTGGATATAAAATATTTGCTTATTGCCTTATGTCTAATCATATTCATTTGCTTTTAAAACAGGAAAAAGAAAATTTAGACTTAATTATTAAACGAATAGCTAGTAGTTATGTTTATTGGTATAATTGGAAATATCATCGTAGCGGGCATTTGTTTCAAGATAGATTTAAAAGTGAACCGGTTGAAGACAATTCATATTTTTTGACCGTTATTCGTTATATACATCAAAATCCTATTAAGGTAGGATTAAGTAAAAGTATAGATGGATATAAATTTAGTAGTTATAATGAATATATTAATACGCCTTTTGTTGTTGATATAGATTTTTGTCTTGGAATAATAGATAAGGAACAATTTATTGAGTTTAATAATGAATATAGCCAAGATAGTTGTTTAGAAATTGAAGAAGACAATTTTAGACTTACTGATGATGAAGCAAAAGAAATTATTCGTAAAATTTCTAAATGCAAAACGATTAATGAGTTTCAAAATTTATCGACCGATAAAAGAAATAAATATTTAAAGGTTTTGAGAAATCGGGGATTGTCTATAAGGCAAATTTCTAGATTAACGGGGATAGGGTTCAATATAGTTAGAAAATTTTAACAACACAATAGAACCGTCCCCTTGTGTTGCTTCCCTTGTGTTGCTTGTGTTGGTATTTTTCGAATAGGTGATGCTTGGGTTTGGAATGGTATAGGTAAACCGTAGGGAGGAAACATGAAAAATATTACTAAGTTATTAAAAATGCACGACTTTAAAACACTTTATGCATTATTAAAAGACGAAGAATACAGATATTCGTTAGAGAACTTTGAGCGGGATTTTAAAAAAAATATTAGTTCTGATAAATTTTCTTATCTTGTATATCTAAACGCGAGGGAAAAGTCGGTCAAAAATATATTATTGTTGTGCGAATTCTTATTGTATACAGATACATTTTTTTATGATATACATCCTGTAATATATGATTATCTATGCCAAGGATTGTGTTTATTTCCTAAAAATAACGAACTCCTTAAATGGATAATAGCTGTTTATGAGAGTCATCCTGATTCGCCGTTCGACTCATATGAGATTGAAAAGATTAAATTAGCAATTACAGAATGACACAAGGAAAGATAGGGTGAGACAGGTGACACAAGGGGACCAGGTGACACAAGCAGAAACACGAGGGAGAACCGTCCCTTTGTGTCCCCCCAATAGAACCGTCCCTTTGTGTCCCCTTGACGATACAGCATTGTTTGTGTCACAGTTTTCATGACGAATGGTTAATCCTCCTGTACGTTTTGGTTCAGCAACTTAACTGTAACACAGGATTTTCCATTCGTCACTTATTTTTTTATTGCCTACTGTAACACATCTATTGTAAACCTACAGGATTTTTTGCGTCTACTTGCAATATTTATTGACAAAGGAGTTGGATTTTGGTATAATTAGTTATACAAATCATACTTTTTATACAAAGGAGTGGGCATTGTGGCTAAACCGAAAGGAAAATATGCTTGGACTGCAACTGTTGGCGAAAAGGGACAAATTGTAATTCCGAAGCAGGCAAGAGAAATTTTTGATATAAAGCCGGGGGATAGTCTTATAATTTTAGCCGATGAAAAAAGGGGAATAGCAATTCCGCCGAAAAAGCTGTTTGAAAGCTTTTCGCACGCAGTATTTGAGACTAATGAGGCGGACGAAAAATGAATGTAATAGAGATTAAAAATTTGCATAAATCCTTTGGGGATATAAAGGCTGTAAATAACTTGAATTTCAGCGTTAAAAAGGGCGAGCTTTTTGCCTTTTTGGGTGAAAACGGAGCAGGAAAATCTACCACAATTTCAATTATTTGCGGTCAGCTTTTGCCTGATAGCGGTGAGGTTTTTGTTTGTGGTGAGAATACGGATACTGCAATAAATTCTGCAAAAAGAAAGCTGGGTGTTGTTTTCCAGAATTCCGTTTTAGATGCGTCACTTACCGTCAAGGATAATCTCGAAACAAAAGCGGCACTTTACAGTATTACGGGAAATGCCTTTAAAAGCAGATTGGATAACCTGTCAAAACTTCTTGATTTTGAAAGGCTACTCTGTCGTACTGTCGGCAAGCTTTCGGGTGGCGAGAGGCGAAGAATAGACATAGCAAGGGCACTTTTGCACGAGCCTGAAATTTTAATACTTGACGAGCCGACAACGGGACTTGACCCGCAAACAAGAAAGCTTTTATGGGATGTAATAACCGAGCTTCGCAAAAATACGGGGCTTACGGTGTTTTTAACTACGCACTATATGGAGGAAGCGGCAGAGGCTGACTATATCGTGATTTTAGATTGCGGAAAAATAGTAGCAAGTGGCACTCCGCTTGCCCTTAAAAGCGAGCATACTGCCGATTTTATTTCGATATATAACATTGCTGAGGAGCAGGTAAAGCTACTTAATATGCCCTATACGTCTATAAGCGGTGGCTTCAGGGTAGCGGTTGAGACAACCTCTCAGGCAACAAAGCTTATCACCGAACATCCAGAGCTTTTTTGCGATTATGAGATAACAAAGGGCAAAATGGATGACGTGTTCCTGAATGTTACCGGTAAAAAGTTAGAGGGAGGTAATAACGATGCAACTTAATGCTCTTATAAAACGTAACAGCAAGCTGTTTTTTAAGGACAAGGGTATGTTTTTTACCTCGCTTATTACACCTATAATTTTGCTTGTTTTGTACATCTCATTTTTGGCAAAGGTTTATAAGGATGCTTTCATAGGATTACTTCCACAGGGTGCGGTTATAGATGAAAAGCTTATAAACGGTGCAGTTTCGGGACAGCTTTTATCCTCACTTTTGGCGGTATCTTGCGTTACGGTAGCCTTTTGTTCAAATCTGTTAATGGTCAATGATAAGGTAAACGGAGCGATAAAGGATTTAACTATGACTCCTGTAAAAAACTCTCTGCTATCACTTAGTTATTTTCTATCGAGTGCCTTTGTTACCCTGCTGATTTGTCTCACTGCATTTTTTGTAGGACTGATTTACATAGGCGTTATGGGTTGGTATCTGACCTTTTTTGATATTATTCTGCTGATTGGCAATATTATTTTGCTTGTGCTTTTTGGAACTGCACTGTCGTCACTTATTAACAGCAGGCTTTCAACTGCCGGTCAGGCATCGGCCGTGGGGACTATAGTTTCCTCGGGATACGGATTTATTTGCGGTGCGTATATGCCGATTTCAAGCTTTCCCGAGCTTTTGCAAAAAATCATCTCATTTTTGCCCGGCACTTACGGAACAGCTTTGCTTCGAAATCATTACCTGCGTGGAGTATATGCCGAAATGCTCGATAAGGGTTATGGAGAGGATATAGTTGAAAATATTAAAAAAGGGATAGACTGCAATATTTATTTCTTTGATAAAAAGGTAAGCATTCCGTATATGTACTTGATATTAATCGGCTCGGTAATAGTGATTACGCTATGCTATATAGCTCTTTGCCGAACAAGAAATAAAAAATAAATATGCTTTAAGTAAAAATTTATTTTGTATTTTTTTACGCTTCGGATCTTCTCGGGTTCAAATCCTCTTTATAAAAGCATAACAAAAAGGTATCCAGAAGGATACCTTTTTGTTATGGTCGAGGCGA
>JAZNBP010000055.1:0-3574 GCA_045587085.1 Acutalibacteraceae bacterium
CTTAAGTTTGCATTTTTCTTAAGAGTTGAAATAAAATCAGAAGCACCTACTGTTCCGTCAAGCTCAAAAACATATCCAACAAAGGGGATTGAGCCAATCATAGGCATAAAAGCAACACCTGATTTAAAGCCTTTTATTTCACCCTCGTCAAATCCCGGCAGATAATCCCCCGGTGCCACAGGATTTGTTGCACCGCCAAATAAAATTGCAGGATTGCTCAGAAGTTCATTTGCAATAGTTTCCGCACTTTTCCCTGCTTTTGCCTTTGCCTTAAAGTCTGCAAGAAGTGTATTACCCAAAGTTTTCTCTGTTACCGCAGGGGTTTCCTGTGAGTTATTTTCTTCAGGCTTTTGCTCAGGTTTTTGTTCAGGTTTACTCTCTGCAGGTTTGTCCTGAGGCTTACTTTCTTCAGGTTTTGTATCAGGCTTATCCTCTGCTGGCTTATTTTCATTCGGCTTTTTATCTTCAGCCTCATTCTGCTCGGTTTCTTCTTCTACGTCTTCAACCTCTTCAATAAGTTCTTGTTCTGTGTTGATTTCATCATTTTGAGGTTCCTTTACCTCTTCTTTTTTACAGGCTACAAATGCCATTGCAATTGTTATCGCCAAAATAAGTGTTAAAATTTTCTTCATATTTTTCTCCTTAAATTTAGTTTTTTAAGTATTATCATTAGTATACCGAAAAGAACGGAAAAAATCCAATTAATTTTCTCTGCTTGTCATATCATTAAGTGACTTAAGCTCGTAAAATTTGCCTTTCTTAGCCATAAGCTCATCAAATGTTCCGACCTCGACACATCTTCCCTCTTCAAGAACAACTATTCTGTCTGCATCTCTGATTGTTGAAAGTCTATGGGCAACAACAAACGTTGTTCTGCCCTTTATAAGGCTTGAAATAGCTTTTTGAACGTGGTACTCCGAAATATTATCAAGAGCTGATGTTGCTTCGTCAAGAATAAGAATTTTCGGGTCACGCATAAGAGCTCTGGCTATTGAAATTCGCTGACGCTGTCCGCCGGAAAGCTTATCTCCGTGCTCTCCAATCATTGTATCAAGTCCCTTTGGCAAGATGTGTAAAAATTCATTGATGTTCGCCATTTCAACAACCTCTTCAAGACGTTTTTTAGAATATCCGCCTAATCCGTAGGTTATATTGTCCCTGATTGTTCCCGTAAATAAAATACTGTTTTGCGGAACAACGGAAATAAACTGACGATACTGATTAAGATTTATTTCCTCAATAGGCTTGCCGTCAATCTTAAGAACTCCGCTGTTGGCTTTTAAAAATCCGATTATCATATTCATCGCGGTGGATTTTCCTGACCCCGAAGCACCCACAAAAGCAATACATTCGCCGGGTTCTACATTTAAGGAAAAGTCTTTAATAGTATCCTTATCTGCACCCGGATAACGATATGAAACATTCTCGAACTGAACTGTTCCGTGAACATACTTTATCGGAATTTTACCTGAATTATCCTCAACATCACGTGAAAGCATAATTTCAGAAACTGAATGCAAGGATTCTGCACCCTTTGTGATTTCAGGATAGAAGTTTATAAGCGCCTGAACTTCACTGCTTATGGTTGAAAAATATGTTTTAAACAGAACAATGTCCCCTACGTGTATCATACCCTTAAGAGCAAGGAATGCGGAAAAAATGAGACATATCGTACTTAAAATCTGACTGGTAACCCATCCCACAGAGCCAAAATAGGCACTGGTTTTGTCTAAATCAAGTCCGCGGTTTCGAAGCTGTGTTATTTTCTTCTCAAGAATGGAAATCTCTTCCTCTTCGAGACCGTGTGCTTTGGTGACAGGTATCATTTCAATCATACTTGCAACTTTAGCCGAAACACTTTCTGTTTCAATTCTGTATTCTCTGTTGGTTTTTCTCACCCTGTTACGGAAAGAGTAAACAAGAAGAATGTTTACAGGAATAACCGCAAGAAAGAAAATTGTTACCCATCCGCTCTTATATGCGGAAACAACTACCGATATTATTACACCAAGAATACTGGGTATAACATTTTTGACAAATCTCGAATTAAGAGCCTCAATCGCCTCTATGTCGCGCATAAATTTCGATTGGATACGCCCCGACTCCATTTCTTTATGATAGGTCACAGAGAGGTGCTGAAGTTTTCTTATAAGAGAACAACGAAGTCCTGCACCGATATTTCTAAGCATTTTATTGGCATATTTTTCGTACCATATATGGGTAGGAATATTCTGCAAAATCATTATTCCGAGGACAACAACCCAAATAATAATATCCCTTACAGCATTTCCACGCTTATTCGCCTCCGTAACAATAGTCACAACCTCAGAGGTTACGATAGGAATAAGCCACACAGGACTATGCTTTATAATAAACAAAATTTGGGAAATAAACACTTTTAGCCAATATTTTTTTAGAAGCTTAAAGGTAAAAGAAAGACCCTTTCTTTCCCTTTCACCCTCTGAATCATCAAAAAAATGTTCGTAATCAGGAATGGGATTTTTCCGCCGTTCCCTTGCGTCCCGTACCGCTTCATTAGCCTCTTTAACAGCCTTCTCTGCAACTTCCTTAACTCGTTTTGCATTTTCAACCGCTTCTTCAACGGTTTCGGGTTCCGCCTGCTTCCCCTCTTTAAAAATCTCTTCTAATTTACTGTTTTTTGGATTTTCCATACCAAATCTCCCTAAGCTCTGCATTTATTATGCTTTTACTTACACTTGCATTATATCATTTAGGAAAATAAAGTCAATACAATTTCAAAAAAAAGATATTACAATTAAGTTACATAAAAAAATATCTTAATATAATAAGGAAGAATTTCATCTTTTACTTACACATCTTCAAAATTTTCAAAAAAGTCTTGACAAGCCAAAATTCTTGTGCTATAATGTATTTCTATTATAGTGCGGTTTTTTGCATTTTTGCCAATTTATGGCAAAAATTGGGTCGAAAAAGCTAAATTTTCAAACATTTATTTGTTTATTATTAACAAATTTTTATGAAATATTGCCCGAAATTTCTCCGCACTTGCAAAAAAAGTTTAATTTAGTAAATTATTTATGTATTTTTTATACATTTTATTCTCAAATGCGCAGTAAAATTTTTGTTTTTCTGCGTAAATACACATTAGAGGTGATAGTTTATGATTCATCCGGTCAAACTCGGAAGGAATACCAGAATGAGTTACGGTAAGATTAGAGAGGTTATTGATATGCCTAATCTTATCGAAATTCAGAAGAATTCCTATGATTGGTTCTTAGAGGAAGGGCTCAAAGAGGTCTTTCACGATGTATCTCCGATAGCTGACTATGCAGGCAATCTTATGCTTGAATTTGTTGACTACAGGATTGATATGACACCAAAATACGACATTGAAGAATGTAAGGAAAGGGATGCGACTTATGCCGCTCCGCTTCGTGTTAAGGTTCGTCTTATCAACAAGGAAACCGGCGAAGTTAAAGAACAGGAAATCTTTATGGGTGATTTCCCGATTATGACTCCTTCGGGAACATTTATCATAAACGGTGCTGAACGTGTTATCGTCAGCCAGCTTGTCCGTGCCCCCAGCGTATAC
>JAZNBP010000056.1:0-16519 GCA_045587085.1 Acutalibacteraceae bacterium
TTATTTGCAAGAAAAAAATAAAAACCGCCCTAAAAGGGCGGTCAAGCTACAAAATTATTCAGCAGCTTCTTCTGTTTCTTGTTCCTTCATCTTTGCAAAGCACTCGCTGCAATATACAGGACGATCATCTCTCGGAACAAAAGGCACGGTTGCAACACCGCCGCAAGCTGCACAAACTGCTTCGTGCATTTCTCTTGGAGCCCTTCCTGCATTCTTACGCTTGTCGCGGCAAGGCTTACAGCGCTGCGGTTCATTTACAAAGCCCTTGGATTCATAAAATTCCTGCTCTCTTGCAGAGAACACGAATTCCTCTCCGCAGTCTTTGCAAACTAATGTCTTGCCTTCAAACATTTCTTTTACCTCTCTTGGAAGATTTTTTAGCCCTGGACGGAATTGCACCGACATCTTTGTTTTTCAACGCTCTGTGTTTAAGCTACATGGGCATATATGTAAGCAGTACTAATGACTGTCATTACCTTTGATTTTTTTACGTATACGGCTAAGTGCATTGTCAACAGATTTCTCGGAAACAGAAAGCTTTTGAGCAATAGAGCTATATTTTTCGCCTGCCAAAAACAATTCCAAAACCGAATACTCAAGTGCAGACAATTCAAGCTTTATGGCCTCTGCAAGGGATTTATATGCTTCCTTTTCAAAAAATATCTTTTCAGGACTGCCGTAATCAACAACCTCAACCTCCTCCAAAGAGGAGAGCATATCCGACGGAATATCCTTTTGCCTGTTGTTTTGCTTAATGTAATCACATAACGCACGCTTTATACAAAGCGTTGCAAAGGTTTTAAAGGAAGCCTTCTCACTGTCAAAACCTTTTATGGCAGAATAAAGTGCCAGGGTTGCCTCTTGAAATGCATCCTCACTGTAATTGGTATTGAAATAACGGCTGACATAATAAAAAATTGTGGGATAGTACCTTGCAATTAAAATGTTTAACAAAGTGGTGTTCCCCTGTTTTATTCTGCCGACGATTTCTTCATCACTTAAATTTTCGTAATTTTCGACAAATTTTTCCAACATTTATACACCAAAACAGTATTTTCTCGCCAAATATATTCTAATGATAACTCATTTTTGAAAAAATGTCAAGAAAAATTTACTTTTTGTCAAAATGTATAAATACCGCTGTTTCTATTGACATAATAAGCGAAAAATATTATAATATATGTACAATTGGAGGTAGTGAAATGATAAACGAAACTTACAAGCTATGGTGTGAAAAAGCCACTCGAGACCCTGACCTTATTGAGGAACTTAAGCAAATGTCCTCAAACGAGGAGCTTATTTCAGACGCTTTTTATAAAAACTTAGAATTTGGCACTGCAGGACTTCGCGGTGTTATTGGTGCCGGTACAAACCGTATGAATATTTATACGGTAAGTCAGGCAACACAGGGACTTGCCGCTTATGTGAATTCAGTAGCTGAAAACGGACGTGTTGCTATTGCTTATGACAGCCGTATTAAATCCGATGTGTTTGCAAAAGCTGCCGCTTCTATTTTTGCGGCTAACGGAATTAAGGTTTATATTTATCCTGAATTAGTCCCAACACCTATGCTTTCCTTTGCTGTTCGCAGACTTAAGTGCGATGCAGGTGTTGTAATTACTGCTAGCCACAATCCCGCCAAATATAACGGCTACAAGGCTTACGGACCCGACGGTTCTCAGTTAGGCCCGAAAGAGGCTGACTTTGTTCTTTCTATTATGCAAAGCGTTGATATATTTGAAGGTGTTAAAACTACCGACTTTGACAAGGCTTTAGAAAGTGGAATAATTGAGTATATCGGTGACGATATTGTAAACGAGTATCTCTCAGCAGTAGAAGCTCAGCGTGTAGAAAAAAACGCTGACCTATCCGGTCTTAAGGTTATTTACACACCCCTAAACGGTGCCGGCAACAAGCCTGTTCGTGAAATCTTAAAGCGTATAGGAATTACAGATGTTACCGTTGTTCCCGAGCAGGAATATCCCGACGGTAATTTCCCCACAGCTCCCTACCCCAACCCCGAAATCAGGCAAGCCTTTGAGTGTGCGTTAAAGCTTGCCGAAAACAACAAAGCCGACATTCTGCTTGCAACCGACCCCGACAGCGACAGAGTAGGTATTGCAGTTTTAATCGACGGCGAATATAAATTGTTTACAGGTAACGATGTTGGCGTACTGCTTCTTAACTACATTTTAACCCGCAGAAAAGCAAACGGCACTCTGCCTAATAATCCCTTGGCAGTTAAAACAATAGTTACAACCGAGCTTTGCCAAAGAATTGCTGACAATCACGGTTGCACACTTGTAAATGTGCTTACAGGCTTTAAGTTTATAGGTGAGCAAATAACAATGCTTGCCGACAATAACGAGGCAGAAAGATACATTCTTGGCTTTGAGGAAAGCTATGGATATCTTATTGGCGACCACGCACGTGATAAGGATGCGGTTGTAGCATCTATGCTTATCTGCGAAATGGCGGCATATTATAAATCGCTTGGCAAAACCTTAGGCGATGTACTCAACGAAATATATAACGAATTCGGCTACTATTATGCAGCTCAGACCAGCTTCACCTGTGAAGGACAAAGCGGTATGGCAAAAATCAAAAACATTATGGAAAGCTTACGCTTAAATCCTCCTTGTGAAATCGAGGGCAGTAAAGTAATCAAGATTAACGATTACGGAAAGTCTGTTTCCTATGATTTGATTAATAAAACCGAAGAGGTTTTAACCCTTCCTAAGTCTGAGGTTATTTGCTTCTTTATGGAGAACGGCTCATCCTTTATTGTACGTCCATCAGGCACAGAGCCAAAGATTAAAATTTATGTTTGTGCTGTAGGTAATTCTAATGAGGACGGTGAAGCAAAGCGTCAGGCACTAATAGAAGCAGGAACTAAAATTTTAGGGTTTTAATATTACCTTCTATAACAAAAAACGACCTTTTAAGGTCGTTTTTTTATTTTCTGTAATATGTATAATAAACAATTATATCCATTTTTTCATTATTAATAAGGTTTACGCCTGATACGGTTATTCCGTCACCGCTAAGAAGCATATAGTAGGTGGAATCCTCAGCCTTGCAACGAAAAACATCGGTTTCACCGCACATAATCCTGATTTCACCGTCTATTACCACTATTCTGCCCGATTTGCCAAAAATTGTTTCCTTTGCATTTCCGTTTTCATCACGGACACGTTTGGTAACATATTTGATTTCCCTGCCGTCCATTTGAGCGAGAACGTTCAGGTTTTCGTCCTTTTTCTTTTTAAAAAAGCCAAACATTTTACTTGCCCTCAACCTTTTTCATAATCGTAAAATCGTAATCCTCGGCGTCATAATTTTCGATATAGCTTAAAAGCTTATCAGCATCATCAAACAATGGGCAAATTTCCTTTGATTTTTGTGTCATAAACCTGCCTTCTACCGCTTTGTCAAGCAGTTTTTCAAAGGCATCATAATATCCGTTTATATTATACATTGCAATAGGCTTTTCGTGCTGACCTAATTGCTTTAGTGTCATAATTTCAAACAGCTCGTCAAAGGTGCCAAGACCACCTGGAACTACTATAAAGGCATCTGCCTTTTCTTCCATAATACGCTTTCTTTCACGCATTGTTTCGGTGTAAATCATTTCCTCGCATTCTTGGAACAAAACACCGTCAACATTGAAAAAGTTGGGAGCTACACCTATTACACTGCCGCCGCCTTCTACCACACCGCTGGCCGCAGCACCCATAAGACCTCTGGCACCGCCTCCGTAAACGAGGTTGTGTCCCCTTTTGGCAAGTGCTACACCCAAATCCTTTGTTTTTTCAACATAAATACTTTCAAGCTCGTTACTTGAAGCACCGTAAAGACAAATTCTCATATAATTCTGCCTCCGTTCAAAATTGCATTAACCAAGGTGTCCCCTTTATACTCAAGCTTCAGCGAAAAGAAGGGGGCTTTTTCTTCAATAAGACGCAAAAATATTTTATCCCCCTCCCAAATTGGAAGGTTATAGACATCCTCTATTTTTACCCATTCAAGGCGTCCCTCGTCGCAATCCTTTATCTCACCCGAAAAATCGTCAGAATGAAAAATGTGCATATATTCGGTTTCCCAAATATCCGACACAAAGGTCACAACACCGCAATATCTCATACTGTTTAAGGTAAGCCCCGTTTCCTCTAATGTTTCGCGAAAATTACATTCCTCGGGGCTTTCCTTATCCTCAAATTTTCCGCCAATTCCTACCCACTTGTCGTGGTTTAAATCGTTTTGCTTTTTTATTCGGTGGAGCATTAAATATGCCCCATCCTTTTCAATATGGCAAAGTGTTGTGTTTCGCATTAATCTTCCTCTTCAAGTACGGTAGCCTTGAGCACATAGTCATCCAAATAGAATGTTTTGCGATTAACGTGTTCTTGGTCAAAAATATTGTTGTACTGAATTTTTTTGTAGCCTTCTAATATATCAGTATAGGGAGATTTTTGGTCCCAATCATAATAATTACCCTTATTATCAATATAACCCACTGTATCTATTACCGGTAAAGTTTCAGCAAGCTTTAAGAGATACTTATTATATTCAGTAAGTCTAGCCCCCGCAGTCTGAAGCACCAAAGAGGACAAATAGTTAACGCTAAGACGCTCGATATACTTCTCCTCAATATCATAATTCGCCCAGATAAAGAAGGGTGTAGTATGTCTTGCCTGCTCCTGCTGCATAGTAAGATTTGACAAGCTGTTAACCCCTAACGCTTCTGCAACAAACTCTTTTTCAACAGTGGGATGATGGTCACCGAACATACAAATGATGGTCGGGTCCTCAACATTAGAGAAATATTCAATAAGCTCTTTAAAGGCGTCGTCACTTTCCTTCACAAGTGAAAGATACTTATTAACCTTTGGATACGACTTTGAAAGCGAGGTAGTGTAAATCTTTTCCTCAAAATTTAGTGCGTCCGTAGTGTAACCGCCGTGATTTTGCATAGTTACATTAAAGGCAAAATACGGAACTTCCTTATTCCTGTTTTCAAAATTATTTATAAGCAAATCGTAATTATAGTCATCACTTATATACTGTCTTAACACCATATTCGGACTTTGTGGATAATACTGATTTATAAGCTCCTGTACATAGTCGGGGTCGTCGCTGTTTTCACGGTAAAGTCCCAATACAGACGGTTCAAAAATATCCTCAAGACTTGTAAAATCATCAAAACCGAAATTGCTGTAAACATCGGTACGCTTCCAGCCGGGAGCATAATATGGGTGCAAAGCATATGATGAAAATTTCTGTGCCTTTAAGGTTGAAACCAAGCTGGCAATCGGATTTTTAATATAAAGCATATACGCATTGCTTCCCGAAGGCAAAAATGCAGTAGAATGTCCTGTTAAGAATTCAAATTCTGTATTAGAAGTGCCGGCACCCACTACAGGAACATAGCAGTTTCCCTTTATGGTGTTTTCGGTAAGGCTTCTCATAAAGGGCATATAATCCTCGTTCGTTTTGAAATCGCCCAAAACCCTAAGGTCTGACAAGGACTCATTCATTATACAAATAATATTAGGCAAATCGGTAGAATATTCGTATTCATCCTTACCGTCTACAACATTACTTATATGCTCTTCAATTTTATTAGAATCGTATCCGTCAGGTGGGCTCATCCACAAATATTTCGTATTGCAGAAGAAGTTGAAAACAAAGCCGTAACGGTTATATCCTCTCTCCTGCTTCCAGAAATCGGGCTTAATTCCAAGATTTGCGAATGTGCTCGTAAAATAGAATATTATAAGCACTACCATACTGAAAGTGCCTGTAAGTGCACGTGAAATTATTTTTGTGGGGATAGTATATTTAGGGGTATTTGTTTTAATCGCATAATTAGTAAGAAAAATAAAGAGAATCGAAGCTAATATTATTTGAGCAGTAGGCGTAAAATCATAGGTGTTAGCCACGCCCATAGCGGTGGTTATGCTGAAAAAGTCCATAGGCTGGAAAACTGCACCCTTGAATTCCATTATATATGCGTGGGCCAAAGCAAGCCCGAAAATAACGGTATTTACTGACAAAAAGGCAACCCTGAGACTTCCTGTGAATGCAAATAAAAGGCAATAAAAAATAAATATTACAACATAATTTGCAATAAAACCGAGTATACGCATTTTGAAAATAAATACACCGTTTAAGGCTTCGGTCATAAGCATAGCAAAAATCGGCATAATAAAAAGCGTAACAAGCTGATAAACTTTATCCGCTTTCGGATTTTTAAGCCTTATGGTATAAGCAATAGAAAGTCCCAAAATAAGCGGTGAAACAAGTGCTACTGCAAGCATTAACCACTTTTGCTTAAATTCAAGGCTTGTAAAGGAGCCGACAAAAATAAGCACCGCCAAAAAAGTTACGCCCGCTACTGCAAGGCCTGTTATTTTAAGCTTTTTTGAGGTAGTTACACTAAACCAATCATTTAATTTTTTTAAACATAAATTCTTAGCAATTCTTAAATATTTATAAAGCGTTTCTAAAAGCTTCATTTAAACATCCCTTTCAAAGAATAGACATATATACATTAGTATATCATATTTCCCCCAAAAAAACAATATGAAATTATACTGTAGGAAACAGCCTGCGTTCTAGACGTTAGACAATAGACGATAGACGAAGATGAAAGAATAAAGAATAAAGAAAATTAATATGCTGTAGGGGACGATGCCCACATCGTCCCTCAGTTTCTTTTTTCGGCAGGAGTAAACCCCTGCCCTACAACATAGCATAAAAATTTTTCTTTACATTAAATTATAAAAATGGTATACTAACCTTGCCACACAATTTCATAAATTTAACTCATAGAGGAAGAATACTTTGGTAAAAAGTGTTTTTTCCTTTTACTCGTATCCTCTGTGGGTTGAGATTGTGTGGCAACAATAGGAAGCACTTTTTCGGTGTGCTTCTTATGAGGCACACTTTTTTAATTTTAGGGGTGTAAAAATTGTCAAACGAAATAAATCAAAGAATAAAAACCATTCGTAAAGAGTTAGGGTTCAAGCAAAAAGATACCGCAAAATTTTTAGGGATAAAGGAAAGCACCTATTCGCAAATGGAAAGAACGGGTAAAATCACTTGTGAAACTGCCGTAAAGCTCGCAATAATGTTTGATACCAGATTTAAATTATTTGCTTTTAGGCTTAGAGCCAACTGCCATTATACCGCCACAAGAAAAAGAGAAAGAAATTATTATAGAGGATAAATTAATCCTTACCCCAAATGAAACAAGCGTAATTACAATATTGCGTCATTTCACAAAGCAAGACCGAGAGGAATGTATTAACTTTATAGAGAAAAAGTATCACAATAATTTGTAAGGTAGCGTTTACAAATTTGCAAGTCCTTTCCCATACAACCGAAAATAAGATATAAAAATGCGAGGCTTACCTAATAAGGTAAGCCTCGCAAACATTTTTAAAATTTTAGTTAATTTCTGTGGTCCAATCCTCATCCCAAGGATAACGCATAGTAAGAACCTGACCGCCACGCTTAGCAGATTCCTCGGCATAGATACCGGGCAGAGTCATAGCAAGACCTGCTTTAAGAGAAACAGGATTACCCTTTCCTTCGCCGATAGCCATAAAGAAGTGGTCGAGCATTGCATAGTCAATACCGCCGTGACCAACTGCCTTAGGATTATTAGCATACTCGGGAGGAGTACGCTCGCCTGTACCAAAAGCAGAAACCTTACGCAATTCCTCATCCAAAATTGCAAGCAAGGGTCCAAGCGAATGGGTACAATAACGAATAGGATTAAGCAAATAACGCCAATCGCCGTTTTCGTTAAGATGGATATCCTCACCCGAACCGGGTAAAGACCAATGAATATACTCGGCTTCCATACAGTAAGGCTTTCCAAGTAAGCCCTTGTCATAAAAGCTTTTAAGCATTGTAGAATATTTTGCATAGTTAGGATTAGCACCTACATATATCTGAGCCTTGGATTCTTGTGCTGCCTTCCAAAGCATCTCAGCCTCTTTAAGATTAGCAACAACGGGAATATCGGTAAGCACGTTAACATTCTTTTCCAAGCCTTTTGCACAGAAAGCCGCATGAATGTCAGCACCTGTTTCAACGATAACATCATCTAAGCCTGCCTCGTCAAGCATACGGCCATAATCCTCATAAAATGCAGTATCGGGAACATTTCTGCAAGCGGTGCATTTGAAAGCCACTGCTGCTTATACCAGTTATCAGGACGGATATCGCATACCGCCGCAATTTTTACCTGGTCGAAAGAAGCTGCAACCTTTAAAAGCTCTCTTCCGCGATGGCCAAGACCTACAAAACCAATTTTTAAAATTTTCATAAGTTTTTTCTCCCTTACTTAATATTTATTAATACAACCGCTGCAACACCGATTAAAGCACCGATATACTGACGGATAGCAAACTTTTCTTTATACAAAACAACCGCAAGAGCAAAAGTTATAAGCATTCCAAGTCCGCTTGTCAATGGGCTTGAAAGCGAAATAGGTAAATAATAATACATAGCCAAGCTGAAAGCATTGTTCATACCATTAAGTAATCCTGCCGCCATTCCGTATGTAAAGCCGTGCTTGATAGTTTCCTTAAAGCTATTTCTTTCGTAAATAAAACCCAAGATAAATAAAACAAGCGCACTGCCCAAGAAAATAACAGTAAGATATTCATTACCGTATTTGCCATCGAAATGACCTTGCTGCCACTTATTGATAATAGCAATTGCAACATTAGCTAAAATACTTGCAGATAAGCTTATAAGCCATTTAGCAGAAATCTTGAAATCCGGTTCTTTTGAAGCCTTGTACTGAATCATAAACAAAGCCAAGAATTTTAAGAAAACCGCTAAATAAAAGAATCTGCCGGTGGTTTCACCCAAAATTGCAATACCGTACACAATAGTCAACACATTGCCAAACGATGAGTAAAAACGGGTTAAACCAAACGAACCGCAAGCTAACGCTATGTAAGCCGCATAAAAGCCTATTGCGTATAGCAGTGAAGAAACTGCGCCACAAATAAACACATCCAGCGGCAAAGTGAAACCGCTTTTATCAAGCAGCAAATCCGAAATTATAAAGTAAACCACAGCAAATAAGCATAAAAATGCATTAAAGAACATTCCGCCCTTGCCGTACTTTTTACCATAGTTTTTAACAAAAACTCCTTGAAGCTGATGTGCCACTAACGCGCTTAACAAATATATCATACCTATGGTTCCGGCACTCATACACTTTCTCCTCTTTCAATCCGATTTTACCTATATTATAGCACACTGAAAGAACAAGTAAATGTAAAAAACCTATTTTTAATTGTAAAAAAGTGCGAACTTCTTGATTTTTGAAAAAATATTATATACTTTTTTCAAAAGGAGTGAGTGCTATGAGTGACATTTGCCAATTTATACCGCCTAAAGACCATACTTCTGAGTTGTCTTTTTTTCATTTTGTTTACCAAACGGATATAAAGCGCCTAAAACAACCCTTTTTGCATGAAAATTACTATGCCCACATTGTTTTTAAAGGAAATGCTACATTAAAAACAGATGGCAAAAGCTTTAATCTTAAACGAGGTGATACATTTTTTACACAGCCATATCAAAGCTATTCACTTGACGGAGAACATGATTTTTCCTACTTATACATAAGTTTTAACGGTGGCGGCGCAAAAGTTTTAGTAGAAGAGCACGGCATAAGCAAAGAAAACTGCGTATTTTACAATATGGAGCATATAATAGATTTTTGGATAGAATCCATCCGTAGAGTCAGACCGTCTAACGCAAACACCGTAACAGAAAGCGTTTTGCTATATACCTTCTCTTTTATTGAGAATGAAAAAAACGATCGCTACAATAAAATCAAAGACAAATTTGACAGTATTTTAGATTATGTCAGTCTAAATTTCACATCATCGGACTTATCAATAAAAAAGACTTCCGACCTATTTTTCTACACCGAAAAATATTTATCCCACCTTTTTTTAAAGAAAACGGGTATGAAGTTCACACAATATATAAATGGCCTTCGCATAAACTATGCTATAAAGCTTATGACCGAAAAAGATTTATCGCTTGACGAAATCGCTAACCGTTGCGGATTTAACGATAGATTTTATTTTTCCAAAGTTTTTAAAAAAATCACAAACAAAACACCAACCGTCTTTTTACAAGAATTGAAAAAATAATTAAAAAGAGCAACAGAAATCTGTTGCTCTTTTAATTTTATTAATCTACCTTTTTAACACCTATATTAACAGCTTCTCCGTTAATATCCCAATCCTTAACAAAGCCCATAGGTGCTGACGCTTCAAGCGTATCTGCAAGCGTATCAGCTGAAATTTCAGGCTTGTTATTAAGTGCTATACGGATTACCCTTTCGCTTCCGTCCAAAGTAATCTCAATATGGTCGGTAACATTAAAGCCTGCATCCTTACGCATTGTCTGAATTTTGCTGACAAGCTCTCTTACGAATCCTTCCTCGATAAGCTCATCTGTAAGGGTTGTATCAAGTGCTACGGTAACACCCTTATCGCTTACTGTAAAGAAGCCTTCCTTCTGATTTGCTTCAATTAGTAAATCCTCAGCTGTCAGTTCAATTTCACCAATAGAAATATTAAGCTTTAATACACCGTTTTGGTCAAGCTCGCGTTTAGCGTTATTTCCGTCGATTTCTGCTAAAAGATTTCTAATTTCGCCTAACTGCTTGCCATATTTCGGACCTAAGGTCTTAAGCTGTGGCTTAAAGCTATAGCTTACAAAATCGTCAACCGCATTTGTGAATGAAACGTTTTTAATATTAAGCTCATCACGGATGATTTCGGTATAAGCCTCGTCAACATCGCCGTCAAGCTTTACAAACATAGTAGCAAGTGGCTGACGGTTTTTAAGTGATGAGCCGTTGCGGGCACTTCTACCAAGAACCACAATTTCAAGAACCTTTTCCATTTGCTCCTCAAGCTTTAGGTCAATGCGGTTTTCCTCAACCTCGGGGAAAGAGCAAAGATGTATACTCTCGGGAGCAGTTTTATCAATGTTTCTGACTAAATTCTGATAAATGTTCTCGGTCATAAACGGTATCATCGGAGCTGCTGCCAAGGCAACCGTTACAAGTGCCTTATAAAGGGTCATATACGCCGCCTTTTTATCCTCGGTCATACCCTGAACCCAATATCTTTCACGACCGCGACGAACATACCAGTTACTCATTTCGTCTACAAAATCCTGCAAAGCACGTGCAGCTTCAGGAATTCGGTAGTTAGCCAAATTATCGTCAACTGCCTTAACTGTAGAATTAAGGCGAGACAACAGCCATTTATCCATAACAGTAAGCTCGCAGTCGTTTATATCATACTGCGATGGGTCAAATTCATCTATATTAGCGTAAAGCACATAGAAAGCATAGGTATTCCAAAGTGTACCCATAAACTTACGCTGACCTTCTGTTACTGCCCTGTCGTGGAAACGGTTAGGAAGCCAAGGAGCAGAATTGGTGTAGAAATACCAACGAATAGCATCTGCACCGAATTTTTCGAGTGCATCAAACGGGTCAACTGCATTACCCTTTGACTTACTCATTTTCTGACCGTTTTCGTCCTGAACGTGACCTAACACTATTACATTTTTAAAGGGAGCCTTATCGAAAATAAGGGTAGAAATTGCAAGCAAGGAATAGAACCAGCCTCTTGTTTGGTCAACTGCCTCGGAAATGAAGTCTGCAGGGAACTGAGACTCAAACAAATCCTTATTTTCAAAAGGATAGTGGTGCTGTGCAAATGGCATTGAGCCACTGTCGAACCAACAGTCGATAACCTCGGGAACTCTGTGCATCTCCTTACCGCAATGGGGACACTTGATAGTAACTGCGTCTATGAAAGGACGGTGAAGCTCTATCTCATCGGGGCAGTTATCGGATAATTTCTTTAATTCCTCTATACTGCCTATAGAGTGCATATGACCGCACTCGCAGGTCCAGATATTCAAGGGAGTTCCCCAATATCTGTTACGGGAAATGCCCCAATCCTGAACATTTTTAAGCCAATCGCCAAAGCGACCTTTACCAATGCTTTCAGGTATCCAATTAATTGTATTGTTATTCTTAATAAGGTCATCCTTAACGTCGGTCATCTTGATAAACCAAGATTCCCTTGCGTAATAGATAAGAGGAGTGTCACATCTCCAGCAATGGGGATATTCGTGTTCAAACTTAGGAGCATCAAAAAGAAGTCCCTTAGCCTCTAAATCAACCAAAACCTTGGGGTCGGCATCCTTTACAAAAAGACCTGCATAAGGAGTTTCCTCGGTTTATTCGCCCTTGCCGTTTACAAACTGAACAAAGGGTAAATCGTACTTTCTACCAACCTTAGAGTCATCCTCACCAAAGGCGGGAGCAATATGAACGATACCTGTACCGTCGCTCATTGTAACGTAACTATCACAGGTGATATAGTGTGCCTTTTTATGCTGTTTTTCGCAAACGGGCTTTACAAAGTCAAACAAAGGTCCATATTCCTTATTTTCAAGCTCTTTACCTACAAATTTTTCTGTGATTTCATAAGCGGGAGCTTCCTCTGTTGCCAATTTTCCAAGCACCTTATCAAGCAAAGCCTCTGCCATATAGTAGGTGTAACCGTCAGCCGCAGCTACCTTGCAATAGCTTTCGTCAGGATTTACGCAAAGTGCCACGTTTGAAGGCAGTGTCCACGGAGTAGTGGTCCAAGCAAGGAAATAAGCATCCTCACCTACTACCTTAAAGCGAACAACCGCACTGCGTTCCTTTACATTCTTATAGCCCTGAGCTACCTCGTGTGAGGAAAGCGGAGTTCCGCAACGGGGACAATAGGGCACAATTTTGAAGCCCTTATACAAAAGACCTTTATCAAAAATCTGCTTTAATGCCCACCACTCGGACTCGATAAAGTTATTATCATAGGTAACATACGGATTTTCCATATCAGCCCAAAAGCCAACAGTTTTGGAAAAATCCTCCCACATACCCTTATATTTCCAAACACTTTCTTTACAATGAGCAATAAAAGGCTCTAAACCGTATTCCTCAATTTGCTCCTTGCCGTCAAGACCTAAAAGCTTTTCAACCTCAAGCTCAACAGGTAATCCGTGAGTATCCCAGCCGGCTTTTCGGGGCACCATACAGCCCTTCATAGTGCGGTAACGGGGAATCATATCCTTGATAACACGGGTTAACACGTGTCCGATATGGGGTTTTCCGTTAGCAGTAGGCGGACCATCATAAAAAACATAAGGTGTACCGTCACGGCGTTCCTCTATACTCTTTTCAAAAATCTTGGCATCCGACCAAAATTTTTCGATTTTTTTCTCTTCCTCAACAAAATTAAGGTTTGGTGAAATGTTATTATACACTTCATTTGCTCCTTTCAAGCCTAGTCAATTAAAAACGCAAAAACACCTCACCTTTTTGGCAAGGTGTTTTTATTATTTTGAAAATTAATCCTTAGATGTAGGAATCTGTTGCTTTAAAGCAGCTCTTGTCTTGCGAACCTCACCAAGATTAGCGGTAAGACCTTCATCTGCTCTACGCATAATGTCATCAACAAAATCCTGTGCTGCCTTTCTCATCTCACGGCTCTTAGTCTGAGCAGTTGCGATGATTTCAGCAGCCTTTGCCTGAGCTAGCTTTACGATTTCCTCTTGAGCTACCATAGCCTTTGCCTTATCCTCAGCATTGCGGATAATTCCGTCAGCCTCACGCTTAGCGTTTGTGATAATATCAGCTCTGTCTTCAACAATACCCTTAGCCTGCTTGATTTCAGCGGGAATGTTAAGACGGATGTCGTCTACTACAGCTCTTAGCTTCTCAATATCAATAACTGTTTTTTTGCCGGGGATTTTAATACCACTGTCAAGGACCTCATCAAATTCCTCTAATAATTGGTCAAGTGTCATTTTTCTTTCCTCCAAAAACCTAAATAGGCGTTTTATTTTTTAATTCTGTCTATAATATCCTGCCTGATAACATCGGGCACAAAGCTTTCTATATCGCCGCCCATAGAGGCTATTTGCTTAACCATACTTGAGCTTAGATACATATTCTCTGCCGCTGTTGTTAAAAACAGGGTTTCAACATTCGGATTAAGTTTTTTATTTGTAAGTGCCATTTGAAATTCATACTCAAAGTCGGACATAGCACGAAGTCCCTTAACTATTGCCGTAGCACCGATTTCGGCAGCGTAATCTGCCAAAAGTCCATCATAATGCACAACCTCAACATTGGGTAAATCTGTGATGCACTTTTTTATCATTTCTACCCTTTCTTCAGGGGTAAATGAGCTTTTTTTAGAGCTGTTGCTGGCTACTACCACAATGAGCTTTTCAAACATTTTAGAAGCACGTGTTACGATATCCAAATGACCGTAGGTCACAGGGTCAAAGGAGCCGGGGCATATAGCTGTAACAGTATTTTTCACTACCCCTCCCCCTTTCTGTAAACCGTAACATTGATTTTTCCGTAGGAATAGGTTTTAAGTGCTTTAAAGCCGCCTATTTCCTCAGGCAATGAAACCTTTGGCGGATGCTCGCAAACGATTAGTCCATAATCGCTCATAAGCGGTAAAACCGCTTTCACAGACGACAGCAAAAGCTCCTCATAATAAGGCGGGTCCAAAAAGACAATATCAAAGGTATCCCTTGACATAGCACAAAATGCAGAATAGTCAGATTTTACCACCCTTGAGTTTTCCTTAAAACCGCAGGCTTCGATATTCTTTTCTACAATTTTAACAGAGGTCGCCGAATTATCAACAAAAACTGCACTCTTAGCACCGCGGCTTAAAGCTTCAATGCCCAGCTGACCGGAGCCGGCAAACAAATCTAAAATTCTTCTGCCCTCTATATCAAATTGCAAAGCACTGAAAAGCCCTTCCTTAACCTTATCAGAGGTAGGCCTTACATCATATCCTTCGGGGGCTATAAGGCGTTTACCTTTAGCTATACCCGTAATTACACGCATCAGCATCACCAATAAACATAATTGGCACAATTATATAGTACCTATCACATTATCCCACTAAACAGTACCTTTTGTCAACACTTTTTTGTAAATTTATAAATTTTTCTTTTATTTATTTAGGTATTAGTATATAATACTTAAGTGTGAGGTGATACGGTGCTTAAGCTTTATTTTTTTGAGGACAGGAAATACATATACAGCAAAGCAGAATTATCAAGCATTGGCTACAGCCTATTAAAGCATTTTTACGGGCAGGACATCAAAATAGAAAAAACCAAAAACGGAAAGCCGTACATAACAAATAAGCAAAAGCTTTTCTTTAGTCTTTCACATTCAAAAAACGGCTTGGCACTTGCTGTTTCCGACTGCGAAATAGGTGTTGACATCGAAAAAATAAAAGAATTCAACAAAAGCGTAGCAAGGCGGTTCTTAAAAACAGACGAAACAGACGACCTTGAGCTTTTAAGACTTTGGACACGTCTTGAAAGTGCAATAAAGCACAAGGGCTTGACCTTAAGCCACATCAGTAAAATTTCTACTCACAACACAAAAACAATTAAAATTAGCGATTTTATAATTTCTGTTTGTACAGACAAAACCGAAAACCTAGAAATCATAAATTTAAATGAAAAAACAGTAGAAAATCTTTAATATCAACTAGTGGTATGTTTATTTTACACCCCCTGTATAATACAATGTTTACAGAAAGGAGAAGCCTTATGAATCAGCAAAAAATCGGAAGCTTTATAGCCGAACGCAGAAAGAATGTGAATTTAACTCAGATGCAGTTGGCTGAGAAATTAAACATCACAGACAGAGCCATATCTAAATGGGAACGCGGTAAAGCAATGCCCGACTCCTCTATTATGTTGGAGCTTTGTGATATCTTAAAAATTACTGTAAATGATTTGTTATCCGGGGAGGTAGTAACATTGGATAATTATAACAAAGAGCATGAAAACAATTTACTTGAAATGATAAAACAAAAAGAGCTGGCAGATAAAAGGCTTTTGACTATTGAATGGGTGCTTGGCATTTTATCTATCCTTATATTACTTATACCGATACTAATAGCAAGCTATATTCCTATGAAAGATTACCTTCGGATAATTCTTGTGTTTTCGGGAGTTATACCATGCTTTATAGGCTTTATTTCTTGCATGAAAATAGAGCAAATAGCAGGATATTACGAGTGTAAAGAATGCGGACATAAATATGTACCCTCCTTCAAAACAATTAATTTAGCACCGCATATGGGCAGAACAAGATATATGTGTTGCCCGAAGTGTGGCAAAAAGTCCTGGCAAAAAAAGGTTATAAGCAAAGATTAATTTAAAACGCAGAGAAGTTTTCCTTCTCTGCGTTTTTTATTCAGTGTAAAAACAATCATCTTGCCACTTAAAAGGATTAGTGTCAATATAATTCCAAATCTTAAGATAATCCTTTTCATCCCGTATTATGTGGTCGTGAAACGATGTTTGCCAGATTTTTACGGCAGAATTTACCGCACGACATTTTCGTGTTGTT
>JAZNBP010000057.1:0-3765 GCA_045587085.1 Acutalibacteraceae bacterium
GGTATTCTATTATTATTCCTTCTGATATGAAACTTGATATGTCGCTTTCCGATACAGGTGCGATTTTAAGCGACGGGTATAGAACTTTAAAGATTTTCAAGGAAACTTTTGATACCGCAACTGAAAGGCTTTCCTATCTAAATTATTCAAACAAATTCGTGGAAAACACTGCGGATCACAAGGTCGAAAAGCAAATCACCTATATTCAAAACGGCAGGGAGTATCACATTTTACAGTGGTCCCGTTCAAAGCTTGATTCCATTAAGAACGATAAAAACAATTACGTCTGCGTGGATGTTTGTGTCGGGGCAAGGGTATACACTTTCTTCTTTGCGTCCTCCCGACCTTTTACACAGGAGAGCGATTATCTTAGTATTGTAAATTCGCTTTCAACCTTTGATGCATCTGTACCTCAGGCGAATGCTTATAATAGGGGCTATAAACTAAATAGTCTCTCCCACCTTAACAGTGCCGCAAAAACCACATACAACAATTTATTTTCCGATAACGCAAAATTCACCTTGGGAATGTTCCCGCCTGATAAATTCGGAGGATTTGAGAAAATGGAGGAATTTGAAGAAAAGCTAAACTACAAGTTCAGTTCATTCCTCGTTTATACAGAGTTTACCGATAAAAACGGTGCATATACCGCGGCATATAATACCAAGGTGAATAATTATATGGCAAAGGTTGCAACTAACTTACAATATGCACAAAAAACAGGAAAAGCAGTAGAGCTTACACTGCAAACTCCGTTAGTGCGAAATTCTAATAAAAATATGGTTTATGAGATTCTAAACGGCGAGTACGACTATTTCTTAAACGCTTACGGTAAAATGCTTGCTTCATACCCCAATGTAACGGTTCTTATGCGTCCCTTTAATGAAATGAATGGCGACTGGTGCAACTACAGTGCATTCCACACATCCCGTGACCCCCAAATCTATGTAGAGCTTTACCGTTATATTCACACAAAAATATCGCAATCCGGTGCAAAGAACGTCATTTGGGTATGGAATCCCAATGAGCGAAGCTTCCCGAATTATAAATGGAATAGCCAGGATTTATATTACCCCGGTGATGAATATGTTGATGTATACGGAATTACGGGCTATAATACAGGAACATATTACGAAGGAGAAAACTGGAGAAGCTTTGACGAAATATATGCCCCCATCTACGAAAGGGCAATCCGTATTAATGAAAAGCCAATTATGATAACCGAATTTTCTTGCTCTGCAATCGGCGGTGATAAGATAAAATGGATAGAGGATATGTTTATTTCTCTGCCAAAATACGATAAAATAAAAATGGGAATATGGTGGCACGCAACAGATTATGACGGGCAAAATCTTTCACGTCCGTATTTTATGGATACTCCAGAGGGGACGATGGATGTATTTGATAAATATTTGAATTAGGTGGTGATTAATTTATGATTTTTTGGACAATAGCTATTATTGCATTTATGATTATCGAGGCATCAACTGCTCAGTTTGTTTCCATTTGGTTTGCAGGCGGTTCTTTCGCTGCCTTGGTTGCTGCAATATTTGAAGTAAGTATTCCTATCCAGATACTGATTTTTGTTTTAACAAGCGGTTTTCTTCTGATTTTTACCAAAAAATTTGTAGAAAGGCTTAAGTCACCAACAGTCATCAAAACAAATTTTGATGCACTAATCGGGCAGACCGGTGTAGTTACGGAGGATATTTCGAATCCCGACGGCAAAGGTGCGGTAAGACTTCGCGGAATTGAGTGGAGTGCAAGAAGTGTAGACGATATTAAAATCAAACAAGGCACCTATGTGACAGTAAACAATATAGACGGCGTTAAATTAATTGTAAATATTAAGGAGGACTAGTTTATGAATTTTTCAAATTTTACGGCTCAAATAGCAACTTCCGGTATAAATATCGGTATGGGAAATTCAATTATTACCATTTGTGCTATTATTGCAATCGCTGTTATTATTTTGGTTATTTCCAATATTAAAATTGTTCCGCAGGCGTATTCATATGTTATAGAAAGATTCGGCGGTTATCACGACACCTGGACGGTTGGTCTGCATGTAAAGGTCCCGTTTATTGACCGAATTTCCAAAAGAGTTAACTTAAAAGAACAGGTTGTGGACTTCCCTCCCCAACCGGTTATTACAAAGGATAATGTTTCAATGCAGATTGACACCGTTGTCTATTTTCAGATTACAGACCCTAAGCTTTATACCTACGGGGTTGAACGCCCGATGATGGCAATCGAGAATCTTACGGCAACCACACTTCGTAATATTATCGGTGATTTAGACCTTGACGGAACTCTTACCTCTCGTGACACGGTAAATACGAAAATGCGTGCGATTCTTGATGAAGCTACCGACCCTTGGGGAATCAAAATCAATCGTGTCGAGCTTAAGAATATTATTCCTCCAAAGGAAATTCAAAACGCAATGGAAAAGCAGATGAAAGCAGAACGCGAACGCCGTGAAGCCATACTTCGTGCAGAGGGCGAAAAGAAGTCCTCTATCCTTATGGCAGAGGGTGAAAAGGAAAGTGCAATTCTTCGTGCTGAAGCAAAGAAGCAGGCAGCAATTCGCGAAGCTGAAGGTGAAGCCGAGGCAATTATAGCAGTACAGACTGCTATTGCAGAGGGTATCAGGAAAATCAATGAGGCAAACCCCTCAAAGTCCTATATTGCGATAAAGTCACTGGAGAGTATGGAAAAGGTTGCAAACGGACAGGCAACAAAAATAATTATCCCTTCCGAAATTCAGTCACTTGCAGGTCTTGCAGCATCGTGTAAGGAACTAATTAAAGAATAATAAAAAAATGTAGTCGATTATTTCGACTACATTTTTTTATTTTATAAATACGCCTTTTATGAATATTTCCAATCCAATAAATATTAAAATGCATCCTCCCACAATAGTGGGCTTACCTGCAATTTTTGTGGCACAGCTCTTTCCTATTTTTACTCCTATACTGCAAATTCCAAAGGTCACCGCCGCTATAATCAGTGCAGCAATAACTGCCATAAAGAAATTATATTCGGATATTGTAAATCCCACTGAAAGTGCATCGATGGAGGTCGCTATTCCCTGCATTATAAGAGCGGCTAAGCCCAAGGTTCTGACGGACTGGATTTTCTCCTCCCCTACCTTTAGACCTTCGCAAATCATATTTGTGCCGATATATGTAAGAAGAATAAGTGCAATCCAAGGAATCAAAGGTTTGAAGCCTTCAAACGCAGTTGCAACCGTATGCACGCAAAACCAGCCTATAAGAGGCATAATCGCCTGAAAAATAGCGTATACAGCCGCGATTGTAAATAGCTTTCTTCTTTTCATAAACGGCTCATTAAGACCATTTGCAAGGGAAACCGAAAAAGCATCCATTGCAAGTCCGATGCCCAATACAACACTGTTTATAACAAATCCAAAATTAAGCACTAAAACATTCTCCTTAGCCATAATACAGTAATAATAACATTTAATAGCATGTATGTCAATAATTTCATCATTTTATCCAAAATAATTTGAAATTCCCCTTGACATTATACACCCATTTGAATATAATATAATGGTAGCAAATAAAGGGGTATAGTTCAGCTGGTAGAATAACGGTCTCCAAAACCGCAGGTCGTGGGTTCGAATCCTACTGCCCCTGCCACGAAAAAGGAAGACATCGACGTAAGTTGGTGTCTTTTTTTTTTAGCAGGAGCAGTAGGATTCGAAGCAATACGCCATACTACTGCCCCTGACAAAAAGACCGC
>JAZNBP010000058.1:0-15163 GCA_045587085.1 Acutalibacteraceae bacterium
AAATAAATACTGTGTTGTAGCCATATTATTTTGCCTCACTTTCTGCTGAACGGTCCTTATATACACCCAAAGGATAATAAGGAATCATTTTTTCATCAATCCACTCAAGTGCCTTTTGAGGAGTCATACCCCAGTTTGTAGGACAGCTTGAAACAACCTCAACCAAAGAGAAGCCCTTGCCCTCTACCTGATTTTGGAAAGCCTTTTTAATAGCCTTTTTAGCAGCCTTAACATTCTTAACATTGTTTACAGCTACACGCTCCAAATACTCGGCACCGTCAATTTGTGAAAGCATTTCGCAAACCTTAACGGGGAAACCGCAATGAGAAGTATCTCTACCATAAGGAGAGGTCTGTGTAACCTGACCGGGCAGCGATGTAGGAGCCATCTGACCGCCTGTCATACCGTAAATTGCGTTATTAATAAAGATAACTGTTATGTTTTCATTTCTAGCAGCCGAATGTACAGTCTCGGCCATACCGATAGAAGCCAAGTCACCGTCACCCTGATATGTAAACACAATATTATCCTTTAAAGCACGCTTAACGCCTGTAGCAACCGCCGGAGCACGTCCGTGAGCTGCCTCAATCATATCACAGTTGAAATAATCATAAGCCATAACAGAGCAACCAACAGGAGCTACACCGATTGTTTTACCCTCTATTCCCAATTCATCAATAACCTCTGCTACCAAACGGTGAACAATACCGTGTGTGCAACCGGGGCAATAATGAAGCGGTACATCTGTTAAAGCATGTGGTTTATCAAATACTACCATTACTTATTACCTCCTTTTGAAGCCTTTTCGATTGCCTCTAACACCTGCTCAGGTGACGGAATCATACCGCCCACGCGATTGCATAGTGTTACGGGAACCTTACACTCGCTTGCAAGCTTGATATCCTCAATCATCTGTCCCATTGAAAGCTCAACCGAAATGATTTCGCTTACCTTTTCTGCAGCTTTCTTAAAGGGTGCTAGAGGGAAAGGCCACAAGGTGATAGGACGGATAAGTCCTACCTTTATACCCTTGGCTCTGGCTTCGTTGATTGCATTCTTTGCAACACGAGCCGCAATACCAAAGGCGGCAACGCAAATTTCTGCGTCATCCATCATATATTCCTCGTACATAACTTCATTTTCTTCTATGTACTTATATCTCTCATAACGCTCAAAATTAACCTGCTCAAGCTTTTCGGGAGAAAGGAACAAGGAATTTACAATGTTATGCTCTCTTTCCATATTGGTGCCGGTGGTAGCCCAAGGCTTTTCGATAAGCTCCTGCTCCTCATAATCAAGAGATACAGGCTCCATCATTTGTCCCATAGTACCGTCTGCCAAAATCATGGCAGTCATACGGTATTTATCAGCAAGTCCGAAACCTTTTACGGTAAGGTCTGCCATTTCCTGAACAGAAGCAGGTGCTAAAACTAACATTCTAAAGTCACCGTGACCGCCTGCCTTTGTAGCCTGAAAATAATCAGACTGTGAGGGCTGAATACCGCCAAGACCGGGACCGCCTCTTTGAACATTTACAACAAGTGCAGGCAAATCTGCACCTGCAAGATAAGAAAGTCCCTCACCCTTTAGTGAAATTCCGGGACTTGATGATGAGGTCATAACTCTATGACCTGTTGAGGAAACGCCGTAAACCATATTGATAGCGGCAATTTCACTTTCAGCCTGCAAGAAGCAACCGCCAATTTTAGGCATTCTTTTTGCCATATAAGCGGCAATTTCTGTTTGAGGTGTAATAGGATAACCAAAATAATGCATACAGCCTGCCTTGATAGCGGCTTCGGCAATAGCTTCGTTACCTTTCATTAAAACCTTATCTGCCATTTTTATCACCCTTACCTTTCTACCTTAATTATGCAGTCAGGGCACATAGTTGCACAAAAAGCACAGCCTATGCAAGCATCCTCGTTTACTGCTTCTACAGGGTGGTGACCCTTTTTGTTGATTGTTGTTTCCGATAATGCTAAAACGCCCTTAGGACATACATTAACGCATAATCCACAGCCCTTGCATTTGTCGGTTTTAAAGGTTAGTTTTGCCATTTTCAGCACTCCTTTTTCTAATTAATCTTTGCTTGAAGCTTTAACGGTAAAAGATTTTCTACCTTGCCTTCAAGCTCAGTATAAAGCTTTTCTGAAACCGAGGTAAGCGCTACGGGAATACCCGTAATCCTTGATACCTCATTCGCATACTCAAGGGAGCTTATTATATCCTCGGCGGTGGTTTCCTCACCCAAATTCGAGTTATTAATAATCCCTGTAAATTTAATTTTACCTGCATACTCAATTTCCCGCATAATCTCAACTGTTGACTCTGCATCGGGAGTAAGAGGTCTAAATTTATTTATTACAAGCAAGCATTCATAATCATTCTCAGCTAAAATAGCGGGAGAAATACGGCCAAGCGCCAAAGCACCCCTATCATCGCCTCCAACATCAATAACCGCTTTCATATCCTTGTTATCGGTAATTGAGTACATCTCCTGCGGGAGAGCAGGAATATCAACATTAGTACCTACATATTCGGAAGCTATAAGCTTAATGCCTGCTTTTTCTAACTCCTCACGGCTATCCTTTGTGCGAAAATACGGATTAACAATATCCAAATCAGCAATGCACACTTCATTATAACACTTTCGAAGCAAAAATGCTATATTAATTGCAACATTTGTTTTTCCGCTTCCGTAATGGCCGCAAAGTAAAGTAACTCTTTTAAAATCCATAATAATTACAACTTATTTCTTTGTATTTTTCCGCTTACTGTTTTAGGGAGAGATTCTCTGAATTCAACAATACGCGGATATTTATAAGGAGCAGTTCTTTCCTTAACATAGGCTTGAATTTCTTTCTTAAGCTCCTCAGTAGCATCTGTTCCCTTTACAAGAACTATGCTTGCCTTTACAACCTGACCACGAACAGGGTCAGGGGCCGCAGAAACACCGCACTCAAGCACATAGGGAAGCTCCATAATAACGCTTTCAATTTCAAACGGTCCTATTCTGTAGCCTGATGACTTAATAACGTCATCAATTCTGCCAACATACCAATAGAAGCCGTCCTCATCACGCCAAGCGGTATCGCCGGTATGATAATAATCTTTGCACCAGGTTTCTTTTGTTTTCTCCTCGTCCCCATAATAGCCGATAGAAAGTCCGCAAGGAAGACCTTGACTTATATCAATAACAATTTCACCGGTCTCACCTACCGCTACTTCTTTACCGTCAGGGTCAACAATCTTAACATCGTAAATAGGTGCAGGCTTACCCATAGAACCAAGCTTGTGAGGCTCACCCGTCATATTTCCTATAATCATAGTGCTTTCTGTCTGACCGAAGCCCTCAAGAATTTGAAGACCTGTCGCCTTTTCAAATTGGCGGTAAACCTCAGGATTTAAAGCCTCGCCCGCAGTAGTCATATGCTTAACCGATGAAAAATCATACTGACTTATATCCTGCTTAATCATCATTCTAAGCATTGTAGGCGGTGCACAGAAGGTAGTTATTTTATACTTTGTAAACATTGGCAAAATATCTGCCGCATCAAACCTGTCGAAATCATAAACAAAGGTTGCCGCTTCACAAAGCCACTGTCCGTATAGCTTGCCCCACATTGCCTTTGCCCAACCAGTATCGGAAATAGTAAAGTGAAGTCCCTCAGGGTCAACATTATGCCAATATTTGGCGGTATGGAAATGACCAAGCGGATATTTATGTGTATGAGCCGCAATTTTAGGATAACCGCTTGTGCCTGATGTGAAATACATAAGCATTAAATCGTCACCTGAGGGCGACTCCTCATTGCGGTTAAAGTGTGTACTGTAAAGGGTGTACTCCTCGTCAAAGCTTCTCCAACCCTCACGACTGCCGTTTACAATAAGCTTATTAACAAGCTGAGGGTTCTTTTCTGCTGCCAAATCAACCTGATGTGCTGTATCGCCGTCAGCAGTGCAAATAATTGCAGTAACACCGGCAGAACGGAAACGGTAATCAAAATCCTTTTCTTGAAGCTGATTTGTAGCAGGAATAGCGATAGCACCGAGCTTATTTAAGGCTAGCATACTAAACCAGAACTGATAATGTCTTTTTAGCACCAACATTACCCTGTCGCCTTTTTTAATTCCCAACGATTTAAAGTAGTTTGCACATTGGTTAGATGCCTTTTTCATATCCTTAAAGGTAAAACGACGCTCTGTATGGTCGATACCAATATGAAGCATTGCAAGCTTTTCGGGGTTCTTATCCGCCAAAGCATCTACTAAATCAAAAGCAAAATTAAAACGCTCGGTATTCTTAAATTTAATAGAAGTAGGTGTACCCTTTTCGTTTTCTACTATGTCAATAAACTGACTGTAAATACGCTCTTTTTCATCCTTTTTAGGGGCTACCTTTGTCACCTTAAAAGGAGCAGACTTAACATCTGTAAGCTCAGGAATAGGCTCACCTGTAGGATTTAAAACTATAGCATAAAATTCGCAATCCTCGCCGTTTACAGCTATCATACCGTGGGGAGTCAAGCTGTTATAATAAATACTGTCTCCGGGGCCTAAAACAACCTTGTGGTCACCGATTTGCACCATAAGGTGACCTGCAATAATAAGGTCACACTCCTGACCGGCGTGGGTTGTAAGCTCTATTTCCTTATTCTGTGCTTCCTCGCTATAAACACTCTTAACATAAAGTGGCTCAGCTATTCTGTTTTTAAAGGCAGCGGCAAGGTTATAATATGTCATACCGTGTGCCTTTTCAATACGCTGGCCCTCGCCCCTTCTGGTTACGGTATATGATTTTAGAGTAGGGCTTACACCCTCTATAATATCAGTTACATCGACAGAAAACACATTTGCACAGCGATAGATGAAAGCAAAGTTTAAATCGCTTTCACCGTTTTCGCAATCGATATACTCAGCCTCTGTCACATCTGTAGCAGAAGCCATTTGTGCAGTTGTAAGACCTACGATTTCGCGAAGCTCTTTAATTCTGCCGGCAATTTCTTTAATCTTAAAATCAAGTCCGTTGTTTTGCATAATTTCCTCCGTATTGGGCGACCGCCTTAAAACATAAAGCCCGCCCCAAAGTTATGACTTTGAGACGAGCCGTTTAAACACAAACCCGCGGTACCACTCAAATTGCAGTAAAACTGCCACTCTTGGAATCTAACAATTCCTATGCATTAACGCAGCAATCACGGAGAGGGTCTACTAAAATTTTAATTTTTTCTTCCTCTCGGCTCAAGTGTTACAGTAAAAAATCGCTACTAATGGCTTACACCAACCGCCATCTCTCTGAAAGCGCATAATTCTTACACTCACTGTCAACGCCTTTAATAAATAATATATCATAACTTTCAGGTTTTGTCAATATTAATTTAGAGCTTATTTCTCTGGATTTTTCCGCTAATTGTCTTAGGTAAAGAGTCCCTAAACTCTACTATACGGGGATATTTATAAGGTGCAGTATGTTGCTTTACATAGTTCTGAATATCCTTTTTAAGCTCCTCTGTTGGCTCAGTACCTTTTACCAGTACTATACTTGCCTTTACAACCTGACCTCTTACCTCGTCAGGAGCTGCGGAAACACCACATTCAAGAACATACGGAAGTTCCATAATAACGCTTTCTATCTCGAACGGTCCAATTCTGTAGCCCGATGATTTAATAACGTCATCCACACGTCCTACATACCAATAGAAGCCATCTTCATCACGCCAAGCGGTATCGCCGGTATGATAATATCCGTCGTGCCATACCTCGTCGGTTTTAGCCTTATCCTTATAATAACCGTCAAACAATCCACAGGGGACCTTATCACTTGTTTTAACAACAATTTCGCCCGTTTCGCCGTCAGGAACAGGATTGCCGTCGAGGTCAAGAATATCAACATCATAAAGCGGTGTAGGTTTACCCATTGAGCCTAGCTTATGTCCGTTACCCATAAGATTTGCAATAACCAAGGTAAGCTCGGTCTGACCGAAGCCTTCCATAATTTGAAGTCCTGTTGCTTTTTCAAACTGCTTGTAAACCTCGGGGTTTAAAGCCTCGCCCGCAGTGGTCATATGCTTGATTGATGATAAATCGTATTGGCTGATATCCTGCTTTATCATCATTCTAAGCATAGTCGGCGGAGCGCAGAAGGTTGTTATGTTGTATTTTGCAAACATCGGCAATATTTCGGATGCATCAAATCTGTCGAAATCGTAGGTAAATACAGCACCCTCGCACATCCATTGACCGTAAAGCTTGCCCCAAAGTGCCTTGCCCCAACCGGTTTCTGAAATGGTAAAGTGTAAGCCGTCCTCATCAACACCGTGCCAATACTTAGCAGTGATGTAGTGACCAAGTGCATATTTATAATTATGAGCCGCAATTTTAGGATAACCCGTAGTACCAGAAGTGAAGAACATCAGCATTAAATCGCTACCGCAAGCGGTATCATCATTTCTGTAAAAATGTGCACTGTAAAGCTCGTATTCCTCGTCAAAGTTATTCCAACCTTCACGTGTTCCGCCTACCATAATTTTAGTTTTAAGAGTAGGACTGTTTTTTGCTGCTAAATCAACCTGATTTGCAACATCGCCGTCAGCAGTACAAACAATTGCGGTTACATCGGCAGCATTAAAGCGGTACTCAAAATCGTGCTCTTGTAAAAGATTGGTGGCAGGAATTGCAATAGCCCCAAGCTTGTGAAGTGCTAAAATTGCAAACCAGAACTGATAATGTCTTTTTAGCACAAGCATTACCCTATCGCCTTTTTTGATTCCCAAGGATTTAAAGTAATTTGCACATTGGTTAGATGCACGCTTCATATCCTGATATGTAAAGCGACGCTCTACCATATTTTTATCGATATGCACCATAGCAGTCTTTTTAGGATTTTTCTTTGCTACTGCGTCAACAATATCAAAAGCAAAGTTGAAACTTTCCTCGTTTTTGAAATCAATAGTTTGTAAAACGCCGTTTTCATCCTCAACAGTATCTACAAAGCCTGAAACTGCCAACTGCTTATTTCCGGAGTGGGCAGTAACAATAGTTTCTCGAATGCTTGTTTCCTGCTCATTTTCGCCCGGTAATACAACCGCTACAAACAAGCAGTCCTGTCCGTCTACCGCTATCATTCCGTGAGGGGTTGAGCTGTTGTAATAAATACTGTCACCCTCACTTAAATATTCAACATTATCGCCAATTTGTACCTTAAGTCTGCCACTCATTACAAGGTCAAACTCCTGTCCTGAGTGAGTAGCTAAATGAATTGGCTTATCCTGAAGTTCAGGGTTAAATTCATATTTTACCCAATATGGCTCTGCTATTTTTTTACGGAACATAGGTGCCAAATTCTGTATTTCGATACCGTCCTCCTTGGCAGTCGCTTGTCCCTTTCCCTTACGCGTAATAGTATAAGAAGAAAGCTTTGCACTGCTGCCGTCAAGCAAATCCGAAATACCAAGACCAAAAACTAATGAGCATTTGTGAATAAAGCTAAAAGGCATATCTTGTTCTGCTGCTTCGTATTTTTTGTAATCGTCAAACGAAACTTCAGTTTTTTCTGCCATTTCGGCCTGAGTAATGCCCGAAATTTCACGCATTTCCCTAATTCGTAAAGCAACCTCTAAAAGTTCTTTGTTTGTTGACATATTAAAGCCTCCTTAAAATAAAAAAATTCGTCTCAATAAACTTGAGACGAATGAAATAAACATCCGCGGTACCACTCAATTTGCAGTAAATACTGCCACTCAGGGTCTAACAACCCGTATGCCTTTACGCAGCCTCACGAGAGAACTTACTATAATTTCAGTTCACCAGCTCAGAAGTGATAGGTTAGACTTAAAAAATCACTATCGGCTCGCATCAACCGCCGACTCTCTGTAAATGATTTTATAAAACCGTCTTCGTCAAAGCTTTTATATTTTTTAAGATTATAACACAAACATTTCTTATTTGTCAACACTTTTTTTAAATTTCTCCTTTATATTTTCGTCGTGTTGCCATGCCGCCCCTTATGTGACGTTCCTGTTTGTTCTTTTCAAGCACCGCCTTAACGCTTCTGTAAAGCTGCGGATTATCATAATACAATCTTTCGGTAACATCTTTATGTACAGTAGATTTACTAATTTTAAATACCTTGGCACAAGCCCTTACAGTAGCCCCTGTATCAAGTATGTATTCTCCTAAAATCACTGCTCTCTCGCGGAAATCCTCTCTCATACAATCAACTCCTAATGTACTAATTAATTGTATGAAAGTAGGCTTTTAAATATTACTTATCAAATATTATCCTAATAAAACCAAAAGCGACCAAGCATCCATAATTGGCACTTGACCGCTTTTAAATCTATCCTAAGAATATATTTCTAATACTTTCAATCTCTTTTTCTGTAACTCCAATTGAGAGCAGATAACTCTCAGCCTTTTCAGTATAAGTTTCACCTTCAAGTGTTTCAAACGCACTAATAAATTCCTTTATTTCGGTTAAAGAAAATTCATCGTAGCAAAATGCAGATAACTGATATTCCTTCATTATGTCACCCTTCGACATACCGAGGAGTGCTTCCAAAATAAAGCAAATTGTTCCGGTTCTGTCATTACCGTAGGTACAATGCATATAAATAGGATAATTAGAGGGGTTTGCAATATCTGAGAATATTTTTCGTGTAGATGCTGCCGCAGCGTCATCAAAAATATATTTATACATCGAGGAATTGTAATACTTGTGGGTTACGCTGTTTCCAAGCATATCCTCACCGCCCTGTTTTCTTAAATCCATTTCGGTGCGGATTTTAAGGGTATTAAGCATTGTGGAAATACCGTTTTCGGTAATCTTAAAGTCAGGCTCTACAACACCATCAAGCTCAGTCCCCCTGAAAAGAAGTCCCTGCTTTACATATTTTCCGTTAAGCCCTTTAAAACCGCCGATATCACGAACATTAGTAATACCGTCAACTGCTAAAATACGCGGATTTTGTGTAGTTTTAAAGCTACCTCCGTGAGTAGAAAATGTATTATTTTTAAAGTTAATAGTAATTCTGTAATAATAATTTGTGTTAGTTTTTAAATTATAAATGCGGGCAATCTTTTTAGTCAAATTAAACTTAAGCTTTGTTGAATTTGAAAAATCATAATATTCAGAAACCTCAAGCTCGGCAGAGGTCACAACACAGCCAAGTGGTTTATCCACTATATTATAGGATATTTCAAGTGGCTTTTGTGCATACAATACGCCACTGTTTGAGTATTCCTTAGCAATCTGCTTTGCTTCTATAGAAGCATCTGCCCTAATATATGCATTGATAGCATCACTAACAGTTACAACTTCCTCTGTGAAATAGGTAAATTCAACATTTATGGTTTGCAATTCTTCGGAATTACTGCTTTGTGAAAGTTGTAACGCTTCCTTACTCTTTTCTTCGCGTTCATTCCTTCTGATTACAGTGGCTCTAATATAAAAAACCGAAAAAACAAACAAGAAAGCAAGTATAATTGCTATTATTCTCTTATTATGCTTTATAATTCTTTTTATGAGACTATTCTTTTTTCGGGACCTTGAAGAAGTCTTTCTTGGCGAAATAAAAAGTTCATTCCCGGGATTCGGTTGTTTGTCCTGCTTTGCAGGCTTGGGCTTTATGGTATTATCATCGTCAAGAGATATATTACTGTCTTTTTGGGGTATATCGAAATTTTCCATTAAGAACTCCTTTTTTTATGCTTGGAATTAAAATACAATAACATATTTATTATACTTGCTATCGCTCATAATTTCAATTCTTTTTTTTGATAAACTGCAACATTTTTTTAAAATTATGATAAGCGAATTTAGGATTAAGACCTATTAACAGTAATTTGTTGTTTTGTCTGATAGGTTTCATAATGAAGCCTAAAATAAAGTTTATAAATATTTGTGTTGCAAGTGAGGCGACAGCCGCTCCCACAGCACCGTAAAAAGGTATTAAAATACTATTAATCACCACATTAAAAACAGCTCCGGAAAGATTTATAATCCATAAATATTTTTGCTTTTGCTCTGCCAAAATCCAAACATTTCTTACCATTCCCATATAAGAGAATGCAAGGTACCAAACTAGTACTCTAATAACTGAAACTGACGGCATATAGCTACTGCCGTATAAAACTGTGATAATTGGCTTAGCAAAAACAAAGAAAGCCAACGACTGTGCCAAAGACAAATATATTATTATTGAATAAAGAGACGAAATGTTTTTGTTATAATCCGCATTATTTTCCTTTTTGTTTGATAGAATAAGTGGTCTGTAAGAATCTATTATTGCAGTATAAACAAACTGGACAACACCTGCCGCAGTAATTGCCGCAGTATAATATCCGTTCTCCTTTTTATTTATCATATTAAGCAGCATAACATGGTCAGTGGTTTGAAAAGCAACCACCATTATGCCCGAAAGCATATAATGCTTACTTTTAGAAAGCATCGCTTTTGCAACCGAAAAAGAAAAAGAAAGCTTAGTTTTACCAATTTTAAAATAAATAATCAGCAATGAGATAGAAATTATTGCATAATCAAAACAATTAACTAATGCGAACCAATAAACGCTTTTTCCTGTAATTAATAAGAATATTTTATATAGTGATACCAATACGTAAGCTAGAAGCATTACTATTGATGAATATTTCGATTTTAATTTATACTGAAACCAATACTGTATCATTTCAAGTGCAGAAAAAACAAGTGAAAAACTATATAGGATACAAACTAAAATAGTAGTTTTATCTCCTGCATTCAACACAGAAACTACGCCGGACACACCTAAAATACAAAAGAGTGATGATAAAACATTCAAAGTAAGTGCCGTTCCTAAAATTTTGCCTTCCCTATTGGGAGCCTCTACAAAATCGTGTACCAAGGTTGAGTTGAAGCCTAACCTCATAACCGGCAAAGCAAAGGCAACAATAGAAGCTGCATAGTTAATTAGCCCGTAATTAGAAGGACCTAAATAACGGGCTGAAATCATACCTATAACCAATTGTATAACAGATTGTGCTATCCTACAAGCAACAATCCATTTTGCATTTTGAAATACACTTTTTGTATTCATTTTATCTCTTTCCGGACTTTTGTAAATCCCATCAGCAACTGATGGGATTTACATTAATTTTAATTATGCTATTATTTGTCCAAGCTCATTAAAGGTATATGTTTGTTCAATAAGAAGTCCGTTACCCTGCCAAATACGAAGGCTTCTGCTTACTACCAATTCTCCACCATAAAGTGCGAAGTAGTAATGACCTTCATAGAAGAACAAGCCCTTCTCAATACCGCGACCATTTTCATAGTAATAGTATTTGCCGTTCTTTTCAACAATACCATTAAGCATCTTGCCGTCACAAGCGAATTCATATCTGCCCTTACCTAAATCACAATCTGTTATATAAGCATAGAATACTTGATCAGTAACAATCTCGCCGCCGTATTTTGCGAAGTAATAATCACCGTTATACTCGATAAGTCCCTTTTCTAAGCCACGACCATTTTCGTAGTAATAAAGCTTACCGTCTTTTTCTACTATACCGTTATACATCTTGCCGTCAGGACCGAATTCATATCTACCCTTACCTAAATCGCAATTTGTCATATAAGCGTAGAAAATTTGATTTGTAATAAGCTCGCCTGCATACTTTGTAAAGTAATAGTCGCCATTATACTTAATGAGACCTTTCTCTACACCACGTCCGTTTTCGTAGTAATAAAGCTTACCGTCTTTTTCTACTATACCGTTATACATCTTGCCGTCAGGACCAAATTCATATCTGCCCTTACCTAAATCGCAATTTGTCATATAAGCGTAGAAAATCTGATCGGTTATAATTTCGCCTGCGTACTTTGTGAAATAATAATCACCGTCAACCTTGATTAAGCCTTTTTCTACACCACGGCCGTTTTCGTAGTAATAAAGCTTACCGTCTTTTTCTACTATACCATTATACATCTTGCCATCAGGACCAAATTCATATCTGCCCTTACCTAAATCGCAATTTGTCATATAAGCATAGAAAATCTGATCGGTTATAATTTCGCCTGCGTACTTTGTGAAGTAATAATCACCATCAACCTTGATTAAGCCTTTTTCTACACCACGGCCATTTTCGTAGTAATAATACTTGCCGTCTTTTTCAACAATGCCTTGAAGCATCTTGCCGTCAGGACCAAACTCATATTTACCTCTCGGCAAGTCACACGCAGTAACATTTGCGTAATAGATCTGATCTTTAACCAATTTTCCGGCATATAAAGCATAATAGTAATCGCCGTCAACCTTGATTAAGCCTTTTTCTACACCACGTCCGTTTTCGTAGTAGTAATATTGACCGTCTTTTTCAACAAGTCCTTGTAGCATCTTGCCGTCAGGACCGAATTCGTATCTACCCTTGGGCAAATCGCAAACAGTAGTATTAGCATAGTAAATTTCGTTGGTTACAAGCTTACCGTCATACTTAGCACAATAATAGTCGCCTTCAAACTTGATAAGCCCTGCTTCAACACCCTTACCATTCTTGTAGTAGTATTTAACACCGTCAATTTCGATTACTGTACCTTCAGCGGATAAACCAAGCACCTTACCGTCAGGACCAAATGCATATTTACCCTTTGGCAAATCACAATTAGTGGCCCAAGCATACATAATCTTATTAGTAGCTAAAACACCGTCGTAGGTTGAGAAATAATAATTACCCTCATATTCGAATAAATATTTTTCCATACCCATACCGTTTTCGTAATAACGGTACTCACCCTCAACAATATGTATACCCTCGAGTGGAATAGCAGGAGCACCTGTTTCACCGAAATCATACCAAATATTTGGTGATGTTTTTGTTACATAGTAATCAAGTCCTACACAACGGTAGCCCTTCTTAAATAGATAATTAAGACCATCTATTTCATACCAACCATTGAGATAGTAGGTAGGACCATAGTAATAGCGTGTACCCTTAAAGTTCTTAGCCCAAACGCCACTTGTTATTGAACCGTCGGCGTTAAAGTTATAAGAAACATCACCTTGTCTGTAATAGCCACCCTTGGCATTGTAATCAGAGTGGAAATAGTGCCATTTTTCTCCAATCATATGCCAACCGGTTTGTAATACGCCAAGCTTTGAGTAACGGTAAGCAGAAACACTGTCATCAAAGAATAGACCGGTATATTTATTTTGACCAAGACAAATACCATCCTCGCCAAAATCATAATAATAACCGTCTATAAGAGCAATACCTGTGGTTTTAACACCGTCAACATAGTACTCAGCACCGCCCTTAACGGTTACCCAACCGTTCTTAAGTGCCTTATTTAATGTGTAAGAGTCCTCAAATTCTTTATAAATTGAGCTAAAGTATGCACCTGATTCATCATTATATGCAGTGTTTACAAATGGATATAAATCATACTCAGCTTGATTTTCAGGCTTTTGAGCAAAAGAGTAAAGTGCACTTGCTCTGAGATAAATTATATAACCGATTTTACCTGAATTTACTATATTAAGCTTTCCTTGATTTGACCAAGCAGCATCAGCCTTAGGAGTAAGTTTTGCACCACTTACGATACAAATAGGATTAGCCTTTGTAACATCAATAGCCTGAGTTTGTCTCTTCCATTTAAGTGTAAGAGATAACTCATTTGTCTCAGAATTAAATGATGTATTAGTAAGCTCAAAATAATCATTTACAAGAGTAATGTTAGAATAATCAACATCAAAGTTTTTATCAAACTTGATTACAGGAGTAACCGTTGTCAAATCACTTACACGCTGTGCTAATTGGCAAAGGAACATCCAAGCGGTAGCTCCCTCAATATCAGCACCGGGAAGCATATAAACCAAATCGTTAAGCTTCTGAGGAATTTCAATCTTTGACATATCAATAGCAAAGATGTAGGAGGTTTCCATATCCTTAGCCGGATCAATAACATTGTAGGTTATTGCATCATCTGTAGTGGAGTTAGAAACCTTTCTATCCCAAGCAAGCTGTCTGTCGCCTGCTGTTGCCTGGTCAAAGTCAAATACTGCCTCACCCTGATTAAATAGCGAAACCTCTAAAGTAGAAGCTGTTGACTCGTCAGCACCTGCAAGAGTTAAAATTAAGGTAACTACCTTTACACCTGAGGATTCTTTTCCAATGAAATATAATCCGTCAAAAGTTCCGGCAGCTTTATTATTCATCGATAAGGAAACATCGTTTGAATTAATTACAACCGGCTTACCTAAGTAAGTAGCCTTTATAGGAAGCTCTAACTTAGAACCGTAAACCGTATTTATAGCAGTTTTTGTGAAAAATACTGCTTCGGGAACAACAACACCCAAAGTTTTGGTTGCAAGAATTTCCTCACCAAGCATAAGGTAAATCTCTACATCACCATAAGCTTTAGCTGTAAAGATACCGTCCTCGGTAATTGTTCCAACACTTTCGTCAGAAACTGCAAAAGAAGTTCCCTCGGGTAAATCAGCAGCATTACCTGTTGCGCTTACGCCGAATGCAGAAAACTCTACCTGAGAATTAGGAGTTAAATAATCATAGTCACTTTCAATAACTGCGTGATGGAATGCAGTAGATGAAGGTGCAGTAGATACCATCATAAGTGATGTACTAACCGAACGGTCGAAACCATCAGAAGGTCTGCTTACTACTGAAAGCTCATCGTCGCCTTCTTGTTTTGCTACGAATGTAGAGGATCCGCCACCGTCAAGATTAACTGCGTTATAGCAGCCTGCTTCAAGCATAATTTGAGCAATTTCCTCGTAACTACCGCCACAAGAGAAGGGCTCCTGTCTGCCGTCAAGTACCATAAGTACCACTTTGCCTGTCTTTGTGATACCAACTGCGGTACGGCTTGCACGATTGCTGGTGTAATTAGCACTGTGGTTTACAACGATTTTACCGTCTTTGACTAAAGTTGCACCAAAGCCTGCTATACCCTCAGCAACCTCACCCTTGTACTTGTTGTTATAATCGTCTGTAGAAGCAATAATCGGTGTACCATCCTTTAAAATACCGAAAAATCCATTAGCATTTATCGGATGATATTCAACACCACCCATAACAAGCAAACCACCGGGCTCACCTGTTGACATATTAAAGCCGGCACCGTTTGTAGCAGCAATTACATTATAGTTTTCAATATACTTGTCGCTTG
>JAZNBP010000059.1:0-2832 GCA_045587085.1 Acutalibacteraceae bacterium
GAAAATTCGTCGCTTAAAAGTATCTCAGCAGTTTCTAGAAGCTTTTTTACGTCGCCCGATTCCGAACCGAAAATCAAGGTATCACAGCCCGCAGCTTTTAAAGCCGCAACCGAACCCAAAGCAAAATTCTGTGCAGTTGACATAGACCAGATTACAGGCAGCTCCAAAACTAAATCTACCCCGCAGCGTAAGGCAGCAAGAGCCCTTTTTCGCTTATCTATAATAGCGGTATCCCCTCTTTGCACAAAGTTTCCGCTAAGCACACATACCACACTGCCATAGCGTTTTGCTTCGTTTATTAGGTATTTATGACCTGTATGCAGGGGATTAAACTCAGCAATTATACCGCAAATGCCCAAAAAATCACTTCTTTCTAATTTAGCCTTGAAAAAAATAAATAGATAATGTATAATGAATTGGTTATATAAATAATTTACCATAAATTGCAAAATATAGCAAGAATGGATTTAAACGGAGGAATTAAAAATGAAAATTTTTGTAGTTAATGCAGGTAGCTCTTCCTTAAAGTATCAGCTTATTGATATGGAAAACGAGCAGGTGCTTTGTAAAGGTCTTTGTGAAAGAATCGGTGTTTCAGGCTCCATTACACACAAGTCGGCCGAAGGCACAAAATACGAAGCAGAAACCGCAATGCCCACACACAGCGAAGCTTTCGAGGCTGTTGTTTACGCAATGACCAAAAGTGATGCAAAGGTTATCGACTCTTTTGACGAGGTTTCGGCTATCGGTCACAGAATAGTGCAAGGTGGTAGCATCTTTAAGGGCTCTTGCCTAATAACAGAAAAGGCTTTACAGGATATTGACGATTTGGGTGCATTGGCTCCTTTGCATAATCCTGCACACGTTTTAGCTATCAAGGCTTGCATTAAAACCTTTGGAACCGAAAAGCCTCAGGTTGCAGTTTTTGATACCTCCTTCCACCAGACAATGCCCGAAAAGGCTTATATGTTCCCCATTCCTTATAAATATTTTGAGGAATACAAGGTTCGTAAATACGGTGCTCACGGTACATCTCACCGTTTTGTAAGCGACCGTGTTGCAGCACTTGAAGGCAAGGATAAGAAGGACCTTAAGATTATTACCTGCCATTTAGGTAACGGTTGCTCTATCACCGCTATTAAGGACGGTGTTTGTGTTGATACTTCAATGGGCTTTACTCCTCTTGACGGATTTATGATGGGCACCAGAACCGGTACACTTGACCCCTCCGCTATAACCTTTATTGCAGAAAAAGAAAATCTATCCCCTGCTGACCTTAACCGTATTTTCAATAAGGAATCAGGCATTTTGGGTGTATCAGGCATTTCAAATGACAACCGTGACGTTGTAGCTGCCGCTAATGAGGGCAACCACAGAGCTCAGCTGGCTCTTGATATGCAACGTTATCAAATTATAAAATTCATTGGCTCCTATGTTGCAGCTATGAACGGTGTTGACGCTATTGCCTTCACAGGCGGTATCGGTGAAAATGACAGAACTCTCAGACAGGTAGTATGCGAAAGCCTTACATATTTAGGTGCAGAAATCGACCCTCAAAAGAACCAAATCGGCGGAGAAGAGGTTAAGATTTCTACTGAAAACAGTAAGGTTAACCTTTATATTATTCCCACAAACGAAGAACTTGCAATCGCAAGAGATACTCTAGCAATTATTTCTAAATAATTTTTGGGAGAAAAATATGAATATTACTGAAATTAAAAACGCCATACAAAACGGAAATTTCGATAAAGATTTTTCTATGCTTTATGGCGATATCTCCTCTGCAAAGGACCGTTATTTAAAGGCTTGTGACTCTTTTGTCAATTTATTCCCAAAATCAGGCGAAATCCGTCTTTTTTCTGCTCCTGGCAGAACTGAAGTTGGCGGTAACCATACCGACCACCAACATGGAAGTGTACTTGCCGGCAGTGTAAACCTTGACGTTATAGCTGTTGTATCACCTAATAATGACGGGGTTATCCGCATTAAATCTGAGGGCTTCCCCGAGGATACATTAACAGCAGGCGATTTTGACTATCGTGAGAGTGAAAAAGGCTGTGCTATTTCGCTTATCCGTGGTGTGTGCCACAAATTCAAGGAAATGGGACTTGATATTAAGGGCTTTGACGCCTACACAACCTCTAATGTTTTAAAGGGTTCGGGACTTTCCTCCTCTGCCGCATTTGAGGTACTTGTAGGTAATATTGTAAACAATATGTTTGGCGGAAATGCCACGCCTATAGAAATCGCAAAAATCGGTCAGTATGCCGAACGTGAGTTTTTCGGTAAGCCCTGCGGTCTCTTAGACCAAATGGCAAGCTCCCTCGGTGGCTTTACCTATGCCGATTTTAATGACCCGTCGGCTCCCATAACCGAAAGCATTGAGCTTGACATTAAAAGCTTCGGTTATACACTTTGTGTTGTAGACACGGGTGGCAACCACGCAAACCTAACTCAGGATTACGCAGACATCACTTTAGAATGTAAGGCTGTAAGTAATCAGTTGGGTGTAAATTTCTTAAGAGATGCCGATATTGAGCGTTTTTACAGCAATATCGCATCGCTTCGTAAAAGCTGTGGCGACCGAGCAGTGCTCAGAGCTTTCCACTTCATAAACGAGCAACAGCGTGTTCTAGACCAAAGACAGGCGTTAAAAAATGCTGAATTTGAAAAATTCTTGGAGTATGTAAACGCTTCGGGACAATCCTCTTACGATTATCTGCAAAATCTTTACTCCACATCGGATGTATCCGCTCAAGGTCTTTCCTTGGCGATTGCACTTACTAAAAAATTCTTAAACGGTAAGGGTGCTTGCCGTGTTCACGGCGGCGG
>JAZNBP010000060.1:0-9444 GCA_045587085.1 Acutalibacteraceae bacterium
ATTAAGGCTTACAGGCAAAGCGTAGAAGCTGGTATGACTGTTGACGCCGGTACCATTGTTACAGTATATTTCCGTGATGATACGGCAGTGGATGGGTGATTAGGGTGAAACTTAAAAATTTAATTAATTGTGATGAAAAATTCGCCGATTTAGAAATAAAAGGCATAACTGTAGATTCAAGAAGCGTAAAAGAGGGCTTTGTATTTATTTGTATTAAGGGTGCAAAGCTTGACGGTCATAAATTTGCGGTATCTGCGGCATCAAACGGTGCAGCAGTAATAATCGCTGAAGAGGATACAGGTCTTGAAAATCAAATCATAGTTGCAGACACACACGCTTGCTATGCCGAAATGTGTGCAAAGTGGTTTGGCTATCCTGCCAAGGATTTAAAGCTTATCGGAGTAACCGGTACAAACGGTAAAACCTCGGTAACCTATATGCTTAAAAAAATCCTTGAATCAGAGGGGTATAAGGTAGGTCTTATCGGCACTATTCAAAATATGGTTGGGGACGAGGTAATCGCTACCCAAAACACAACTCCAAATGCGTACGATTTAAACTCCCTCTTTTCTTTGATGAAGGCAAAGGGCTGTACCTATGTTATTATGGAGGTATCGTCTCACGCACTTGACCAATGCCGTGTTTACAATCTTGATTTTGAGGTAGCTATTTTTACAAATCTTACACAGGACCACCTTGATTACCATATAACTATGGATAATTATTTAGAAGCTAAGAAAAAGCTTTTCAAAATGTGTAAGACGGCTGTTATTAATATGGATGATGAATATGCAGATAGAATATTGGAAGGACTTTCCTGCAAGGTTGTGACCTATTCATCAGGTAATAATTCAACTTACAGTGCTAAGGATATTAAGTACAGACCTGATTCAGTTGATTATGAAATGGTAAGCGACTTTGGTATTAATCACATAAAAGTGCATACCGGCGGTAAATTTACGGTTTATAATTCTTTGGCGTCAGCAGTAACTGCCAGTGAGCTTGGTTTTAATATTAATGATGTAAGCCGAGCTATCGCTTCGCTTCCGGGTGTAAAGGGCAGAGCAGAGGTAGTTCCCACAGGCAAGGATTTTACTGTTATAATCGACTATGCGCATACCCCTGACGGTATTAAAAATATACTTTCTACCTTTAAAGAATGTGAAAAAAACAGACTTGTTTGTCTTTTCGGTTGCGGTGGAGACCGCGATAAAACAAAGCGACCGATTATGGGAAGCATTGCTGCCAGATATTCCGATTTTGTAATAATTACAAGCGATAATCCCCGCACAGAGGAACCAATGGAAATAATTAATGATATTATGGTTGGTTTAGAAGGAAGTCTTACCCCCTATAAGGTGATTGAAAACCGCATAGAAGCTATAAAATACGCAATAAAGACAGCCCATAGCGGTGATATAATCGTACTTGCGGGTAAAGGACACGAAACCTACCAAATTCTCAAAAACGAGACAATACATCTTGATGAAAGAGAAGTAGTTTTAGAAGCATTGGCAGAATTAAATTAAGGAGCAATACGATGAAGGATTTATCAGTAATAATTGCAGCACTTGTGGCATTTCTGGTTACATCGATTTCGGGATACATTATAATTCCGTATTTAAGAAAGCTTAAATTCGGGCAAACTATACTTGATATTGGCCCCAAATGGCATAAGGAGAAGCAGGGAACACCTACAATGGGCGGTGTTATGATAATTTTAGGCTTTGTTTTAAGCCTTGTAGCCTCTGTTTCGTATTCTGCTATTGCAAACGATGGTTTATTTATTGCCCTTAAAAACAAGTTCTCCTTTACGGTTTTTATATCGGGAATTGCTATGGCACTTCTTATGGCAGCAGTAGGCTTTATGGACGACTACATCAAGGTAGTTAAAAAGCGTAATTTAGGACTTACTGCAAAGCAAAAGACCTTTTTACAATTACTGATTTCGGCAGGTTATTTGCTTTCTCTTTATTTAGGCGGAGTAAAAACCACAAACATTCCTTTTGTCGGCGATGTTAATATCGTAGAAGGTGTAGGCCTTATTTTCTGGCCTATTGCATTAGTATTTATTTATGGCTTTACAAATGCCGTAAACCTGACCGACGGTATAGACGGTTTAGCTTCAAGCGTTACACTTGTAGTTTCCTGTGCATTTATGCTGGCATCTACAATGCTGTCAAATATTCAATTCAGCACTCTTTCTGCTGCATTGGCAGGAGCTTGTGTTGGCTTCATTTGTTGGAATGCAAAGCCGGCGAAGGTCTTTATGGGTGATACCGGCTCAATGTTTTTGGGCGGTCTTGTGGTAGCACTTTCCTTTGGTATCGGAAGACCTGTATTACTTATTCTTGCGGGTTGCGTTTATTTAATGGAAGCACTATCCGATGTAATTCAGGTTGCATACTACAAAAAAACAAAAAAACGTATATTTAAAATGGCACCGCTTCATCATCATTTCGAGATGTGTGGTTGGTCAGAGCAAAAAATAGTTTTTGTATTTTCCTTTATAGCATTTATCGGTAGTGTTTTAGCACTTTTAACTATTATTTTTTAAGGAGGCGGCGTTATGCCTGCTAGCAGAATTAAAAAGCGTAAGTCAGCAGAAAATACGGGCAAAATCGACATAACCTTTTTAAGCATTGTTTTAATTCTTTTGACCGTAGGTCTTGTTATGCTTTTTTCTGCAAGCTATCCTTATTCATTAGAATATTACGGAAACAGCTATAAATTTATTATAAGGCAAGCTCTTTTCGCTGTTGTTGGACTTATTTTTATGTTTATCCTAGCACGTTGGGATTACCATAAATTACGAAAATTTTCGTGGATAATATATTTTGGAACATTAGGATTATTGGTCTTACTTCTGTTACTGCCACCTATGGTATCGGGAATGGATGTAAAAAGATGGATTGTGGTAGGCTCGTTTAATTTTCAGCCCTCTGAAATAGCAAAATTTGCAATTATTCTGCTTTTTTCCACACTTATTGCATCAAATTACAACCAAATGAAGGAATTTAAGTTTATTGCATTTTTGGTAGGCATTTTGGGACTTACCTGCGTGCTTATAATTTTAGAACCGCACATTTCGGCAACTGTTTTGGTCTTTGCTATAGGTATGGTATTGCTAATCGTCGGCGGAATACCGAAAAAATATATTGTCGGCGGTGGAATTGGCGTAGCAGTAATTGGTTTTGTGCTTGTGATTTCAGGTGCAATCGGTTATCTTGCCGACCGTCTTAATTATTGGATTGACCCTTGGTCAGACGCACAGGGTAAGGGCTTCCAGACAATACAGTCACTTTTGGCTATCGGCTCAGGCGGTTTTTGGGGCAGAGGAATAGGGCAGTCAAGACAAAAATACCTATATCTTCCCGAACCGCACAACGATTTTATTTTCTCGGTTATTTGCGAGGAGTTAGGCTTTATTGGTGCATTTTTAATAATTGTACTTTTCTGTTTACTTGTTTGGCGTGGTTTTACAATAGCTATGCATTCAAAAGATAAATTCGGCTCTCTCTTGGCACTTGGACTTACCTTTCAGGTAGGCTTTCAGGCTATGCTTAACATCTGGGTTGTAACAAATACAATACCGAATACAGGCATCAGCCTACCGTTTTTCAGCTATGGCGGTACTTCGCTTGTAATACTGCTGGCGGAAATGGGAATTATACTCTCGGTATCACGCGGGGCTAATATAGAAAAAACTTAAATGGCGGGTGACACTTATGCATATTTTATTTGCGGGCGGAGGAACTGCAGGACACATTAATCCTGCACTCGCAGTGGCTGATTTCATAAAAGAAAAGCATCCTGATTCCAAAATCAGTTATATTGGTACTGCAAAAAAATTGGAAGCAAAGCTAGTCCCTCAAAAGGGATATGATTTTTATACAATAGACGTTGCAGGCTTTCAGCGTAAAATCACTCCCAAAAACATTTTAAGAAATATTTCTGCCGCAAAAAAGGCAGTTACGTCCTCTGTTCGTTCACGAAAGCTTTTACGTGAGCTAAAGCCCGATTTGGTTGTAGGTACAGGCGGATATGTAAGCGGACCTGTGTTAAAGCAGGCTCAAAAATTAGGCATTAAAACTGCGATACACGAGCAAAACGCTTTCCCCGGAATTACAACAAAAATGCTGGCTTCAAATGCGGATTCGGTAATGCTTGCAATGCCTGAGGCAAGAAAACATTTAAAGTTAAATAAAGAGCCTGTTATTACGGGAAATCCCATAAGAGGTGAGCTTTTAAATTCTGACCGAAATATGGCAAGACAGAAGCTTCAAATAGGGGATAAACCGCTTATACTTTCTTTTGGCGGTTCTTTGGGAGCTCGCAGAATTAATGAGACTGTGACCGAGCTTATTAAGTGGCATAACGGAACCGATAAGTATTATCACATACACGCAAGTGGAGCATCAGGCTTTGCAGATATGAACAAAGCATTAGAAAATATATCGTTATCAGAAATGATATCTGTACGTGAGTATATTGATAATATGGATGTATGTATGTCGGCGGCAGATTTGGTTATATGCAGAGCAGGTGCTATTACACTTGGCGAAATTGCAGCTCTCGGCAAGCCTGCAATACTTATTCCGTCACCCTATGTTGCAGAAAATCATCAGTTCCACAATGCAATGACACTTAAACAGGCAGGTGCGGCTGAAATAATTGAGGAAAAGGATTTAACCGGTGATAAATTAATTGAAACGGTAAGCCGTTTAATAGATTCCCCGAAACTTTTGGAAAATATGCGTGAAGCCGCAAAGCAAGTGGCTATCACGGACGCGACTAAGCGTATTTACGATACGCTAATGTCTTTGATTTAGTGACTAAAAAAGCATTTTAGCATAGTATAAACTGTAAAAACAGTTACTGTGAGAGGGTGCTTTTATGTCGAAAATACTTATAAACGGTGGCAGAAAAATTACGGGAGAAATTACCGTTCAAGGGGCGAAAAACAGTGTTTTGCCGATACTTGCGGCAACATTTCTAATAAAGGGCGAATGCATAATACATAATTGCCCCGAGCTTTCGGATGTTTCAGTATGCCTTAAAATTTTATCAAGACTAGGTTGCGACTGCTTGAAAGAAAGTGACACCGTAATTGTTGATGCTATAGAGCCTTCGGATTACAAAATCCCTGAGGAGCTAATGCGTGAAATGCGTTCATCGGTAGTTTTTCTTGGTGCTATTTTGGGCAGATGCCAAAAGGCAGTTATAAGCAGTCCGGGTGGTTGCGAATTGGGTCCAAGACCTATCGATTTGCACCTGGCTTCACTTGCAAAATTAGGCGTAAACATTACCGAAGAACACGGTTTTTTATATTGTGAGGCACCAAACGGTATTAAGGGTGCAGAAATTACATTAAGCTTTCCAAGTGTGGGTGCCACCGAAAATATTATTTTGGCAACGGCAATATCTAAGGGTATTACAATTATTCACAATGCGGCTAAGGAGCCTGAGATTAGCAATCTTGCTGATTTTTTAAATAGTGCAGGAGCTAAGATTTACGGTGCCGGTTCGGATACGGTAGTAATTCACGGGGTTGAAGCTTTAAGAAGTACGGAGCAGAGCGTTATACCCGACAGAATAACTGCGGCAACCTATATGGCAGCAGCTGCTGTTACGGGCGGTGAATTGATTTTAAAATCGGTTATGCCGTCTCATATGCTTTCTATTCTTTCGGTTTTCGAGCAAAGCGGATGTGATATTAGAGCTAACGGAAAAACACTTAAAATCAAGGCTTCAAAACCTCTTTCAAGGGTTGCATCAATTAAAAGCCTTACCTATCCCGGCTTTCCTACGGATGCAGGTCCAATAATTATTTCAATGCTTACTAAAGCTCAAGGTATCAGTGTTTTTGTTGAAAACATATTCGAAAACAGATACCGCTATGTTGATGAGCTTAACCGCTTAGGTTCAAGGATAAAAACCGAGGGTAAGGTAGCTGTTATAGAGGGTGTCGAAAAGCTTACGGGTGCTTATTGCAAATGCACCGATTTGCGTGGAGGTGCGGCTCTTGTAATAGGCGGTCTTGCGGCCGACGGAATAACGGTTATTGATGAAATTCACCATATAAATCGTGGTTATGAGGATATTGTAGGTTGTTTTAAACTTCTCAATGCAGATATTAGTATAAAGGAATGATATTTTGTCAGACAGAATTTCAAATGATGAGTTTTTAATGAAAAGAAAAGCTCGACAAAAAAGAATCAGAAAAAGGCGACTAAAAATGTTTTTTGTAACCTTACTGATTCTCGCTGTTTTGGTAGGTATAATATTGTCGCTTACAGTTTTCTTTCCGACTAGAAAGATAGTAATTTCGGGCAGTAAAATTTATACTGTAGAGCAAATTGCAAAGGCGTCGGGAATAAAAGCTGGGGATAATGTTATCACACTTTCTGAAAACAAAATAGAGGAAAAAATCAAGAAAGAGCTTCCTTTTGTTGAGGAAATTAAGCTTTCGAAAAAGCTGCCTGATAAAATCGAAATACAGGTTGTGGATGCAAAGGAATATATCGCCTATAAAAAGGGCTCCCTGTATTTCTCGGTTAGTAAAAGTGGCTGGGTTATGAAAAAATATTCTGAAGAGCCTGTGAAAATTCCTATCATTAAGGGTGTAAGCTTTAAGGCACAAACAGGTAATGAAATCGAGCTAAAAAACAACAAAGCCAACACTATAAAGGATGAGGTTTTGCAAAAGCTTACAAAGTATGATTTAAAAATTAATATAATTGACGTAAGCAATACAGTTTCCATTAAGCTTAAGGTTGAGGATAAATTTGATGTGAAGCTTGGAAATGCAAACTATATCGATGAAAAAATTAAGCATTTAGCAAAGGTTATAAGCGAGCTTGACAGTGACGAGGTCGGCACAATTAACCTTTCTTCTTGGACAAAAGATAAACCGCAAAGCATTTTTGAAGCAAAAGAAGAGTAAATTTTTAAAAAAATTACAAAATTGTTACAAAAACTATTGAAATTTAAAATAATATGTGATAGAATTCTAATATATGGGCAAACATAAAGAAATTTTACATAAATACGGAGGAATTTAAAATGCCATTTGAAGTTGCAGAGGCTAACGTAGTTCAAATTAAAGTTGTAGGTGTAGGCGGAGGCGGCGGAAACGCTATTAATCGCATGGTTGACGCCGGTGTAAAGGGTGTAGAGTTTGTTGCTATTAACTCTGATAAGGCTGCACTTTTAAAATCTAAGGCAACACAGAAAATACAAATTGGTGACAAGACAACCGCAGGTATGGGTGCAGGTGGTAATCCTGATAACGGCCGTGCCGCTGCTGAGGAGTCACGTGATGAAATCGCAGCTGCTATCCGCGATGCAGATATGATTTTTATTACCGCAGGTATGGGCGGCGGAACAGGAACAGGTGCTGCACCTATCGTTTCTGCTATTGCTCGTGAGCTCGGTATATTAACAGTAGGTATTGTTACAAAGCCCTTCGCTTTTGAGGGCAAAAAGCGTATGACTCAGGCTGAAGCAGGTATTGCTGCTTTGCGTGAACACGTTGACAGCCTTGTTGTTATCCCTAATGAAAGATTAAAGTTTGTTTCTGAAGAGAAAATTACCTTCAAGAATGCATTTAATATTGCAGACGATGTACTCCGTCAGGGCGTACAGAGCATTTCTGAGCTTATCAACGTTACAGCACTTGTAAACCTTGACTTTGCTGACGTTAAGTCTATTATGGCAGATGCAGGCTATGCTCATATGGGTGTTGGTATTGCTTCAGGCCGCGATAAGGCAGAGCAGGCTGCTCGTATGGCTATCAATAGCCCCTTAATCGAAACTTCTATGGATAATGCTCGCGGTGTTATCATCAGCATTACCGGTTCTGAGGATATCGGTCTTGAAGAGGTTGAGCTTGCTTCATCTATCATTTCTGATATGGCTCATCCCGATGCAACAATCATTTGGGGTGCTCAGCTTGATGACACTCTTGAGGATACTATTCGCGTAACCGTTGTAGCTACCGGTCTTGGCGATGATAAGAAGGACGAAAAGAACGATTTAGTTTCTTTCCTTAACACCTCTGCTGATGACGATGAAGCTTTCGGCGATGTTATGAGCTTTTTCAATAAGGACTAATTAATCAAATAAAAAATTAAAGGAAGCGAAAATTTCGCTTCCTTTTTTTGTTGTATATAATTTTTATATTTCTGTAAATGAATGTCTTATAATTTTGTAAATAACCCAAACGATGCATGCAAACACACAAAAAGCAAAGAGGGTAAGGAAAACTGCCGACCAACCAAAGTTTTCTGCAATAACGCCAAGTCCGTACGAACTGATTGTACTTCCTGCATAGCAGAAACCATTTAATATGCCTGCAATTAATCCGGAATTGATTTGACCACGCATAAACATGGGAAATATACTCGTTACAACACTGTTTAGGCTTGAGGTTAAGAAATATACAATAATAAGTAAAATAAGCATTAAAATTGCTTGGTCGATTTTAAGAATTCCAATAATTCCTAAAATTAAAACGCCCATAACAGAGAAAACAGCAAAGCAATGGGTTATGTAATCGGGAATTGCTTTATGAATAGCAAGGGCGATCATATTACCGAATATTGCGATTAAAGGCAAAACTAATGTTAAAAGAATTGATAAATAATCGGGGAAATGGTATTGATCTTTAAGAATTGAAGGAACCCATGTGGTAAGACCATCTTTAATAAGGTTTACGCCTACTGCAAAAATGCAAAGCGAAACAATTATAAGCAATACGTTTTTCTTTTCAAAGGTTGCACTAGTATTTTCGTTCTCGTTCTTTTTAGATAAAGTATTAGGCAGAGTGTCAGATGCTTTTAGTTTTTTAGCATTATCAACCGCAGTATTAAAAGCTAATATCCAAACAATAGCAACTGCTAAATCAATGATAGCAGCAGTATAAAAAGCTAGCTTAAATGCTGAAAAAATTGCAAAAACAGAGCTTAGTCCGTAAATAACAAGAGTACCGACAGCAACTGTGGTTCCCATAACAACACTCGATTTGCTTAAATCCTTTTGAGGAAGACTTTCCGATAGAAGTCTGATAAGTGTTGGCCATAAAACTGACAGTACAAAGCCGTTTAAAAGCCAGAGCCACTTAATAATACTGAAATTGTCAGAAATTGCAATTATTAGGTTAATTAAACCTGAAGCAAACAGGCTTGAAAAAATTATCCACTTAATATTGTATTTCTTACAGAACAAGCCGTTTACTATTTGTCCTACACCGTAAGCAAAAAAGAAAAACGTGGGGATTAAGCCGGCTTCTGATTTTGTGACAGAGTAAAAATCAATTATCTGTGTAATGTTTGCCGAGTAATTAACCTTGCCTAAGTAAGAGGATGCGTAGCAGAGCCACGTAAGGAAAATTAAAAACCCTGAGCCTGTGGGAGATTTTACAGAGGTTTTAACCATAATACC
>JAZNBP010000061.1:0-20907 GCA_045587085.1 Acutalibacteraceae bacterium
GTTTTAAGGTATCTTTTGGCTCTTTGTCGCATATAGGCGACAGCCTTATATGCTTCGCATCACCAAAATCTCCACATAAAACTGCACCTTTTAGGTCGCAGAATTTTGTAAATAAAGGATTTTTTGATGTGCGAGGCAAAAACGCAGTAAATCCTGACGGATTTACGAGTATTTTAACAATGCCACAGCGAAAAATACTTGTTTCAAAATCTGATTCAAGTTTAAATGCTTTGGCTAACTACAGGAGTATTTTTATGGGTAAAATCATTTCAGTTGTAAACCAAAAAGGTGGCGTAGGAAAGACTACCACCGCTGTAAATTTGGCTTCGGCATTGGGTATTTCAGGCAAAAAGGTTCTGCTTGTTGACGCCGACCCTCAGGGCAATACTACAAGCGGATACGGAATAAATAAAAAAGAGGTTAAAATTTCTTCCTATGAGCTGCTTATTGGTAAAGGCAATGCCGAATCGGCTGCAGTTAAGTCAGAATACGAAAATGTGTGGGTTGTTCCTTCCTCTATGGACCTTGCCGCCGCCGAGGTTGACCTTATAGAAATAGAAAACCGTCAAAATCAGCTTAAAATGGCACTTGCAACAGCAAGGGACAAATATGATTACATATTTATAGACTGTCCGCCGTCATTGGGACTTATTACAATTAACGCTCTGAATGCCAGCGATACGGTGTTTGTGCCTATTCAATGTGAATATTTTGCACTTGAAGGTCTTTCTCAGCTAATGGCGTCGGTTCGTCAGGTAAAAAGGCTTTATAACCCCACGCTTGAGATTGAGGGAATAGTGCTGACTATGTTTGACGGCAGATTAAACCTTACAAATCAGGTTGTATCTGAAATTAAAAAGTATTTTTCAGACAAGCTTTACAAAACCGTAATTCCGCGTGCAGTAAGGCTTTCTGAGGCTCCGAGCTACGGTATGCCGATACAGTATTACGATAAGCGGTCAAAGGGAGCTAGTGCTTATAACGATTTAGCAAAAGAATTTTTGAAAAAGAACAGGAGACATTAATATGGCAGTTAAAAAAGGCGGACTTGGCAGAGGTCTTGATTCTCTTTTTGATGAAAACCTATCTCAAAAAAGCGGTTCTGTCACCGTTAATATAAATGAAATAGAGCCTAACCGAAACCAGCCCCGTAAGGATTTTGACGAGCAGGCTTTAAATGAGCTTGCTGATAGCATTGCAAGGCACGGTCTTATACAACCTATTGTGGTCAAGCCAACTTTAGACGGCAGATATATGATTATTGCGGGTGAACGTCGTTGGCGTGCCTGCAGAATTGCCGAAGTTCACGAGGTACCTGTTATTATAAAGGATACCGACGATAAAACCCTTATGGAAATAGCCCTTATAGAAAATTTACAGCGTGAGGACCTAAATCCTGTTGAGGAGGCACTCGGCTACAAGGCACTTATCGAGGATTTCTCTCTAACTCAGGAAGAGGTCTCGGCCCGTATGGGAAAAAGCCGAAGTGCGGTAACAAATGCTTTAAGACTGTTAAAGCTAACCCCCGCCGAGCTTGAAGCTTTGCGTAAGGGTGTAATTTCTGCTGGCCACGCAAGAGCATTATTATCGGTAGAGGACATCTCATTAAGACAGCGTATGCTTTATGCCGCAGTTGAGGGTGCATCGGTTCGTGAGCTTGAAAAAATGGCAGCCGAGCAAAAACGCAAAGCTAAGGTAAAATCTGTTCGTGAGATACCCACTTTTTATAAAGAGGTTGAGCTATCCTTAAAGAATGAAATAGGCAGAAAGGTTTACATAAAACCTACATCGAAAGGCAAAGGAACTCTCACGATTGAGTTTTATAATGATGAAGAGCTTGCCGCCTTTGCCGAAAAATTAGCAAACGCATAAAACAAAAAACATATTAAAAAACCGAGGTTATTCCTCGGTTTTTGTTTTTTCTCTTAAATTTATAAAAAATTCTTTTAGTAAAGAGAGGCAGTCGTCCTCTAAAATTCCGCCGTATACCTCTACCTTGTGATTATAGGGCAAATCGCAGAGATTAATAACGCTGTCAATGCTTCCCATACTGCTGTCATACGCTCCGAAAACAAGGGTTTTTATTCGGGAATTTATAATAGCACCGGCACACATCGGGCAAGGCTCTAAGGTGACATACATTTCGCACCCGTCAAGCCGCCAAGAGCCTAGTGTATTGCAAGCATCGTTTATAGCCTCAATTTCGGCGTGGGAGAGTGCGTTTTGCTTTTGCTCTCTTAGATTAAAGCCTTTGCCGACTATTTTTCCGTCCTTTACGATTACTGCACCCACCGGTACCTCGCCGAGCCCATAGGCTTTTTGGGCAAGAGCCAGTGCCTCTTTCATAAAACTACTGTTCATATTTTTTAAAGCTTAGCAGAAATAAGATTATTGGGGATACCAAAGGAATAAACGAAAGTATAAGCCAGATAACTGCTCTTTTTCCGTCTGCTTTTTTATATACACTGTAAAGCGAAATGAAATAGTATACAGCAAAAAGAACCGAAACCACTGCCAAAATCACAAAAATAAGCAGTGCGGGGATAACCGAATAGAACATCGAAAGCTCCATAAAAGTACCTTTTTCGGCACACTTTTCGGCAAAGCTTAGCACTGTTTTTGCAGAATAAAAGCCCGTTCCCGCAAAAGCTAGCAACAAAACAGCCTTCAAAAGCGACAAAATAAGCAATAGCTTATCTCTTTTCTTTTCATATCCCGAAAGCTTACCCAAAACAAAGGGTGAAACAAAGGGAACAAAGGCTAAATATCCGTTTTTAAAGCCCTCGGCTTTCGAAAGCCTTAAAAGTGCAGTGCCACGCAACAAATAAGTGGCAATTCTTATTGAAACCGCAACTATTAATACTATCATAAAAGCGGTTTTGTTCTCTTGATATAAATTTAAAAGCAACATAAGTTCTCCTTTAAACAAAATATTGAAGTGATAAATAAAGATTATATCCTACAAAAAGTATAATCGGTACAGATATACAGAATGACACACACTTTATTAAAAGCGAATTTTGGGTGGTTTTATTTTCTATGATTAAAAGCTCTTTTTTGTTGCCTATAATAAGAAACCCAAAAATGCCGAGTGCTAATGCCACAGTCAGTATTAAAATGTAGATTACATCGGTTGCTAAAACGGGCAAGCTGTCGGGCAGATAGGTGAATAAAACTGAAACCGAGTTATTAAGTGCGTGAACAATAACTGCAGGCCAGATACTACCGCTTTTTACGGTCATAAAGCCGAGCCCCAAGCCGATTAAAAAGGCAAAGGGTATTTGCTCAAAATTGCCGTGCATTATTCCAAATAAAAGCGAGGAAATAAGGATTGCAAAGCCCTCGCCGAATTTTTTAAGCGAGCCTAAAATTAAACCACGGCAAATGAACTCCTCTACCAAAGCGGGTGTGATTACGGTAGACAAAAAGGTTAACATAAAACCAAATATACCTTTAGGGTCACTTCCAAAATCTACAGAATATTCCACGCCCTGACTTTCAAATATAGCACCTGCGACCGCAGTTACAATATTTGAAAACATACAAATTCCAAAGCCTATAAGCACAAAGGGAACCGCCGTCCCTTTTTCCCACTTTTTAAAGCTTACAAGCTCGCCTATCTTTACGTTTGCACACTTGAAAACTATTACAAACGGCAGACAAAAACCGATTATTGAAAGGGCTACCTGCCTGAACTGCCGAACTGCCGGGTCGTTAAGAATATTTATGCTTTCGTTTATGTCAAAGCCTAAAAACTGCACTGCGGAAATTGACAGTCTGTTCAAAGCGTATACAAAAACTTCAAGCAAAATAAATGAAATACCGATAATGTTTGCGGTTTTGAAAATTGCTTTTTTCTCTACTTTTTCGGGAGTTTCCTCGTATTGCTCGAAAAAAGGAGGGATGTTCTCCGCCTCAAAGCCCTCTGTATTAACAGAAAAGCCTTGAGACGCATCCGTTTTATTATCAGCAGAGGTGTCCCTCTGCTGATAATTATTTTGTTCGTCAAACATAAATTAAATCAACTGCTTTCAGGGGAATTTTTTACCGCTTTATTCCTCTTGTGCCTCTTGTGTTTCAGAAACGTTTTCTTCGTCAGTCTCGGTGCTGTCGGCGGAATCGCTGTCGGGAGCCTCAGGCTTTTGGGTAACCTCATCGTTATTATGCTCAGTAATTGCTACAGAGAGTATCTTTTCACCCTCTGCCACACGCATAACTCGAACACCCTTAGCCGGACGCGAGAAGGTCGAAATATCACCGCTGTAAATACGGATAATAATACCGTTTGAGGCAATCATAACAATGTCGCCCTCGTCGGTAACATTAAGCACTGCCGCAACATCGCCGTATTTCTCGGTACGGTAGTTCATAATACCCTTACCGCCACGTGACTGCAAGCGGTAATCGGAAATATGACTTATTCTGCCGTAGCCTGTTTCTGTAACGGTTAAAAGTCTTGTGTTTTCGCTTGCAACGTCCATTGAAATTACCTTATCGTCTGCCTTTAAGGAAATTGCCCTGACACCGTGTGCTGTTCTGCCCATTGCACGAACGTCGGTCTCCTTAAACTGAATTGCCATACCCTTTTTGGTTGCAATAATAAGGTTGTCACTACCGCTTGTCATCTTAACAAAGGATAATTCCTCGTCCTCGTCAATGGAAATTGCTATAATACCACTCTTTCTGGTGTTTCTGAATTCGGAAAGCTTGGTACGCTTAATTGTACCCTTGCTTGTTACCATTGTAATGTAGTTTTCCTCATCCAATTCGCTTGCCGGAAGTATAATGGTAATTTTTTCGCTTGGCATTAGCGGGAGAATATTTACAATATTCATACCCTTTGCAGTTCTGCTTCCCTCGGGGATTTCGTATGCCTTAATTCTGTACATACGGCCAAGATTAGAGAACAGCATAATATAATCGTGAGAGGAGCAGATAAACATATTTTCAACGTTATCCTCTTCTCTTGTAGTCATACCGGTAATTCCTCTGCCACCGCGGTTCTGAACATTATAAGTATCTGCAGGCAGACGCTTGATATATCCGTTTTCGGTTTTTGTAATAACACAAGCTTCCTCGGGGATTAAATCCTCAATGTCAACCTCGCCTGCAACGTCGCTTATTTCTGTTCTGCGGTCGTCGGAATACTTATCTCTTAAATTAAGTGCCTCTGTCTTAACAATGTCAAGAATTCTCTCTCGGCTTGCAAGAATAGCCTCACATTCCTTTATGAAATCGAGCTTTTCCTGTAATTCGTCAAGAATTTTCTGTTTTTCAAGACCTGCAAGCTTTCCAAGTTGCATAGCAACAATAGCCGAAGTCTGAATATCGTCAAGACCAAAACGCTTGCCCAAGGCTTCCTTACTTTCGGGGATAGTTTTGCTGTTTCTGATAATTGCGATTACCTCGTCAATAAAGTCAAGTGCTACCTTTAAGCCTTGTAAAATATGAGCTCTTTCCTCAGCCTTTTTCTTTTCAAAGGTTGTTCTGCGGAAAATGATATCATATTGGAAATCAATACAATTCTGAAGCATTTCTTTAAGTGTCAGAATTTGCGGTTTTCCGTTTACGATAGCAAGTAGAATTGCACCAAAGGTAGTTTGAAGCTGAGTATTCTTATAAAGCTTATTCAGCACCACCTGCGGATTTGCATCCTTTTTAAGGTCAACTATAATTCTTATACCGCCGTCACGCTTTGAGGAGTAGTCAACAACATCGTCAATGCCCTCAATTTTCTTGTCGGCTGCTAAATCGTAAATATTTTTAACTAATTCCTGCTTTTTAACCTTATAAGGGATTTCGGTGATAACTATTCTGAATTTTCCGTTTTTAACTTCCTCAATTTCGGCTTTACCGCGAAGAATTATTTTTCCTCTGCCCGTAGCATAAGCAGCACGAATACCGCTTCTGCCCATAATAATACCGCCGGTCGGAAAATCGGGTCCCTTTATATACTGACAAATATCCTGAAGTTCTGCATCGGGATTGTCAATAAGAGCACACATACCGTCAATTACCTCGCCCAAATTGTGAGGGGGAATTTCGGTAGCCATACCAACCGCAATACCGCTTGAGCCGTTTACTAAAAGCTGTGGAAAACGAACAGGTAAAACAGTAGGCTCTTGTAAACGGTTATCATAGTTTGGTGCAAAATCTACGGTTTCCTTGTCAATATCGTCAAGCATACTGTAGGAAAGTCTGTTCATACGGGACTCAGTATAACGGTAAGCAGCGGCAGGATATCCATCTATATTACCGAAGTTTCCGTGTCCGTCAATAAGAGGATGACGCAGAGAAAAGTCCTGAGCCATACGTACCATTGCATCATAAACAGAAGCATCACCGTGGGGATGATAGCGTCCCAGCACCGAACCTACAGTGTCGGCACATTTTCTGTATGCTTTATCGGGAGTAAGACCGTTTTCGTACATAGTATAAAGTATTCTTCTGTGAACAGGCTTTAAACCGTCCCTTACATCGGGAATAGCACGGCCAACCAAAACTGACATTGAATACTGAAGCATACTTTGTTTTACTTCGTCAACAATTTCTACAGGCTGAATATTGGTTTCCTCATTTTCGGGCCAATATACATTTTCATGCTTTGCCATTTTTTACTCCCTCCTTAAATATCCAAATCTGTCGCAAAGATTGCGTTTTCTTCAATAAATTTGCGTCTGGGCTCAACTTCCTCACCCATAAGCATTGTAAAGGTTTCGTCTGCAAGAATTGCATCCGCCATATTAACCCTTAGCATTGTTCTGCGTTCAGGATTAAGAGTTGTTTCCCATAGCTGGTCGGGGTCCATTTCACCAAGACCCTTATAACGCTGAATATCAACATTTCCGCCTAATTGCTCAATATAAGCATCTCGCTCCTCATCAGTAAAGGCATCATAATACTTTTTACCCTTTGCCACACGATAAAGCGGAGGCTGTGCTAAGTAAATATGACCTGTTTCGATAAGCTCGGGCATATATCTGAAGAAAAATGTTAATAACAGTGTTCTGATATGGCTTCCGTCAACGTCGGCATCGGCCATAATAACAATTTTATCGTAACGGAGCTTGTTTATGTCGAAATTTTCGCCAATTCCGGTGCCAAGAGCTATTACTACGGGAGAAAGCTTATCGTTTCCGTAAACCTTATCCTCGCGAGCTTTTTCAACGTTAAGCATTTTACCCCATAAGGGAAGTATTGCCTGATAGGTACTGTTTCTGCCTTCAACCGCACTACCGCCTGCACTGTCTCCCTCTACGATAAATATTTCGGTTTTTGTGGGGTCGTCCGAAATACAGTCCTTAAGCTTTTCGGGCATACGGGTTTTACCGCCAATACCCGACTTATTACGAGAGGCATCTCTTGCTTTTTGTGCAGCCTCACGTGCATTTGATGCGGCAATAGCTTTATCAATAATAATTTTAGATTCTGCCGGATTTTCCTCTAAGAATTTATACAATTGGTCGTTTACAATTTCTCTTACCAACTGTCCTACCGAGGTGTTACCAAGCTTTGCCTTTGTCTGAGACTCAAACTGTGCGTCGGCAAGCTTTACGGATACAACCGCAACAAGCCCCTCTAAAATGTCGTCACCCTTTAAATTGTCACTAGATTCCTTAATTTTCTTGAAATCGTGAGCGTATTTGTTTACAACACGTGAAACGGTCTGACGGAAGGCTGCTTCGTGAGTACCGCCGTCAATAGTGTGAAGCGTGTTAGCAAAGGATAAAATCTTATTATCATAAGCAGTAGACCAAATAAGGGCTATTTCAACTGCTTCATCCTTTTTGGTACCGCTTAAATAGATAACATTATCGTTTAAGGGGTCCTTTTTAATGCCTGCTAATAAATATTCTACATAGGATTTAATACCGCCTGCGTAGCATAAATCATCCTGTCTGTCCTTTGTTACAGAGTCTGTTCTCTTATCGGTTAAAACAATACGAATACCTGCATTTAAGAAGGATTGCTCCCTTAATCTGTTTAAAAGAATATCATAATCATAAACAGTAGTATCTGTGAAAATTGTAGGGTCTGGCTTAAATGTAACAGTAGTACCTGTTTCATTTGTTTCTCCTATTACTTCCAAATCTGATACAATATTTCCCTTTTCATAGCGTTGCTTGTATATTTTGCTTCCGTCTTTAACCTCAACTTCAAGCCAAGAAGACAAAGCATTAACAACCGATGCACCAACACCGTGAAGCTCGTCGGACACCTTGTATCCACCACCGCAGAATTTACCGCCGGCATGGAGAATAGTAAATACAACAGTTACAGTAGGAATACCTTTTTGAGGATTAATACCAACAGGAATACCTCTTCCGTTATCGGTAACTCTTATAATTCCGTCGTCCAAAATATCAACAGTTATTTTATCACAATATCCTGCCAAGGCTTCATCAATAGAGTTATCCACAATTTCATAAACTAAGTGGTGAAGTCCCCTTTCACCGGTAGAGCCTATGTACATACCGGGGCGTTTTCTTACGGCTTCGAGACCTTCTAATACCTGTATGGAGTTTTCGTCATAATTTTCGGTTACAGGCATATTTAGCTCTTCGCTCATTTAAAATCATTCCTTTCAAAATTCGACCTTTTATTCAAGGTAGTAGTGGAAATTTGCGATATATAAACCTTTTGCTCTTTTTCCTTGTTGCAACAAAGAACAAAGGATTTTGGAAGCTCAAAGGAAACATTGTAAACTCTTTTTTCCTTTTCGGCTTTGTTTAAAAAATTTCTTGTGTGTTTTGAAACAGTAGAGGTATCAAGATCAAAAATTCCTACTACATCCTTTTCATTTACAACTGTTTCCTGTCCTAAATGAAGATACATCTTACCCCACACTTCCGTTTTTTACATTAAATATTTTGCCCGCTTTCAAATTTTTTACATTAGACGGGTCACAGCAGGTTAAAAAAACCTGCATATCCTTTATGTGATTAAGAATAAAATTTTGTCTTTCGGGGTCAAGCTCACTCATTACATCATCCATTAAACAAATTGGACTTTCACCGACATTTTTCTTTAGCACCTCGGCTTCGGCAAGCTTAAGAGACAATGCAACACTTCTTTTTTGACCTTGCGAGCCAAAGGAACGGGCATCAATATCGTTAATTTTAAAGCATAAATCATCTCTGTGCGGACCTATTGAGGTGACACCCGTATACATATCATCTTTACGGCTTAAAAGAAGCTTTTCTTTTATATCGTCGGGATTTGTATAAATGTAATCCACACTTAAATTTTCTTTTCCGCCCGAAATATCAAAATAAATTTTAGGCAAATAGCAATTTATTTTTTCTATGTATCTTTTTCTTTGCTCTATTATTTTTTTGGCTGTAATTACGATTTCGTCCTCAAAAATATCAAGCATAATGTTTAAAGATGCGTCATATTTTAATTCTTTAATAATATTGTTTCGCTGTGAAACTGCCCTTGTGTAGGACTTTAAAATTTCAATATAAGATGGAGAAAGCTGACCTATGCTTAAATCTAAAAATTTTCGTCTTATACTCGGTCCGTCAGTAACAAGTCTTAAATCAATAGGCGAAAAAACAATAGAATTCAAATTTCCAACAAAGGAAATATTATTTGAAAGCTTTTTTCCGTTTAAATAAATTTGTTTTTTCTCTCCAAATACAATTTTAGCCGATTTTTTAATTTTTTCACTTTCAAAATCTGCTTCTAAAACTGCATTTTCTTTATTAAAGGAAATAAGCTCGCTTTCCTTTGCACCCCTAAAGCTTTTAGCCCCAGTGAAACACCATATTCCCTCAATAATATTTGTTTTTCCCTGTGCATTTTCACCACAGATTACATTCATATTTTCACAAGGATTAATTTCAAGGCTTTCAATGTTTCTAAAATTTGAAAATCTTAATTTTTCAATTTTCATACAATTTCAAATCCGTTATTTTCAAACTCTACCTTATCGCCCTTATAAAGCTTTTTACCACGCATAGTACAAATTTCGCCGTTTACCTTTACCTCACCGTTTTGGATAACAATTTTTGCGTGACCGCCGGTTACAACTAAATTTGCAAGCTTCATTGCACTGTCAAGTCTTATAAAATCCTCTTTAATATTAATTTTTTCAAGCTCCATTATTTTAACCTCATAGGCATTATCATATATTTGAAATCGTCGCCCGCAATAGGGTCTATTACAACGCCTGTGTTTGGACCGTTAAATAAAATTTGAATATTTTCTGCTTCACAAGCCTTTAAAGCATCGAGTAAATATCTTGAATTAAGACCAATTTCAAAGGAAGTACCCTCAAGCTCAATATTAAAGGTTTCAGTAGCTCTGCCAATAGAGGTAGCACAGGTAAATACCACATTAAGCTCGTTAAAATAACATCTTATAGGAGTTGAAAAAGATTCACTAATTAATAAGGATACACGCTCTATTGTGTTGATAAGCTCTCTAGTATTTACTACAACCCTTTGTTTAATGCTTTCGGGCAGGGTTTTTTCGTAATTTACAAAATCCCCCTCAATTAAACGGGAAATAAAGGAATATCCGTTAATATTAAAGGAAATAAGTCTTTCACTTACACTAATTTCTATATTTTCGGTTTCCTCATCAATAAGCTTTACAACCTCTGCAATAGCCTTGCTTGTAGCAGTAAAGGAAATGTTGTTTTCTGTATTAATCTTTTGCTTTCTTATAGCTAAACGGTAACCGTCTATAGCTACTAACTGCATATTGTTATCAAAAAAAGTAAAGTTAAGTCCTGTAAGAATAGGACGTGCACCCTCAGTTTGGGCTGCAGCAAAGATAGTTCCCCTTACGCTGTCGGCAAAAATCTTTCCGTCAACAGAGATTTTGTTTCCTTCTCCGATAGAGGGAAGCTCAGGAAAGTCTGCCCCTGCCATACCCATAATATCAAAGGTGGCTTCACCGCATCTTATATGGCAGTTAAGTCTTTCGTCTGCCTCTATTTCAACCTGAAGCCCGTTAAGACGTCTTAAAATATCAGCAAGAAGTCGGGCATTTATTACAATGTCACCCTCTGCATCGCATTTTGCATATAATTCCTTTTTAATTCCCATTTCAAGATTATATGCTACAAGTGTTATTTTACCCTTTTCGGCAGAAATAAGAATTCCCTCTAAAACAGGCATAGAGGTTTTAGCACCTACTACTCTTTGAAGTCTTGATACAGCTTCTAATAGTTTTGCACGTTCAACAGAAAAAATCATATTTTTCCTCCTTAAAACAAATAAAAAATAACAGTAATAATAAGATAGGTGGAAACGGTGGATATGTATTTAAAAACAGCATTGTTATTTGCTTTTCTGTGTGGATTGAAAATTTTATAAAAAGTGGATAAATATATGCTTTATTTTTTATCCCCCGCCGTCCACACCCAGTGTTAGTGGATAAAGGTTATCTTTGTGGATAATTTTTAGAAAGAAGAAGTGTTGTTGCTTTTCAAATTTTTGATAATATCATCAACCAATTCCTTTTGGTAAGGCTTGTCTATAAGGAAATTTTCTACCTTGTTTACGTTACTTAATACGGTAGTGTGGTCTTTGCCGAAGCATTCACCGATTTGCTTAAAGGAAAGGTCGGTTGTTTTTCGTGAAATATACATTGCAACCTGACGGGCAAGCACCAGCGGAGCAGTTCTTTTGTTAGAAAGAATTTCCTCCTCGCTTACGTTGTAGGTTTTAGAAACCTCTTCAATAATTTTTTCAATTTTAATAGGCTCAGGCTTTGTATCATTTATAACGTCCTTAATAAAGCCTTGCACCGTAGAAATGGTGGGTACTCGGTTTTGAAGTGTTATAAAAGCCTTTAGCTTTTTAACAACACCTTCAAGCTGACGGATATTAACCTTTATATTTTCGGCAATATAATGGATTAAATCCTCGCTTATTTCAATTCCCATTCCCTCTGCCTTTTTCTTAACAATACCAACTCTTGTTTCATAATCGGGAGTGGTGATATCCGCAAAAAGACCGCTTTCGAGACGTGAACGAATACGGTTGTCAAGTGTTCTAACCTCACGTGGCGGGCGGTCAAGCGTTACCACAATCTGCTTATTCTTTTGAAGCAGAGTGTTAAAGGTGTTAAAGAACTCTTCCTGCGTTTGCTCCTTACCTGCAATAAAGTGAATATCGTCGATAAGCAAAACGTCAGTATTTCTGTATTTGTTTCTGAAATCATCAATAGTGCCAAGACCTAACTTACCGTCCTGCAAAGCACGGATAAGCTCGTTCGTGAATTCCTCACTCCTGATGTATTCTATTTTCTTTTGGGGATGACGGCGTCTTATTTGATTTTTGATAGCCAGCATCAAATGAGTTTTGCCAACACCCGAGGGACCGTAAATTACAAGGGGATTATAGGAAACTCCCGGATTTTCTGTAACCGCAATACTTGCCGCATAAGCAAAACGGTTAGCAGAGCCTACAATGAAATTTTTGAAGGTGAAAAAGTCTTCAAAGGTGAGACCTTCGCTGAATTCCTCAGCCTTTAAAATTTCCGCCTCCTCGTCTTTATAAATAATGCTTACCCCTATAGTAATACCCATAGAGGATTTAATTGCTTTTTCTATTATGGGAGCATAGTTTTGTTGAATTATTCCTGCCGCATATTCATCATTACAAGAAAGGGTAAAAGCACCGTCCCTGAAAGAAACGGGTTTTAAATCCTGTAAAAAACAGGAAAATGCAGTTTCGGTTATTAAATTTTTACATTCTTCACTAACTATACCCCAAATATCGTCAAGTGAACTAACCGGCATTATGTAAACCGCCTTTCTATATATTATATATCTATTATATTATTATATATATAATAACACAAGGACATCTTTTTTTCAACTTTTTTATCTCTAAAAAGTGTATAATTTTTAATCTTTTTACTCAAATTATTAACAAGGCAAATTTTTTTGAAAAAGAGGGCTTAAAATGGGGCTTCGAACCGACCTTGCAACCGAGAAAATAACCGAAAATGACAGAGAAAATTTTAAAGCTTACAAAAACGGCTATACAGAGGTTAATTATTTTGAAAATTCGGGTGAAAAAGTCGCCTGTATTTCTTTTTGCGAGGTAGAAAAAATATGCGATTTTTCACCTTTGGAAACAGAACTTTTAAAGGCTCTAAACCACCTATTAAAACGTCCAGAGGGGACAATTCTTTGTGCGGCACTCGGCAACGATGAAATAGTATGTGACAATATAGGTCCTAGCGTTGCAAAAAGGCTTTTGGCAACACGCCATATAAAAAAAGAATTGGCAGAAAAAATAGGGTTTAATCACCTTTTGCCCACTGCGGTAATTACGCCCGGAGTACTCGGAAAAACAGGCATAGAAGCTCTCGAGACAATAAAGGCGGTATGCGACAAAATAAAGCCTGAGGCGGTAATAGTAATTGACGCACTTTGCACAGGAAAAAGCGACCGCATTTTCAGGTGTATAGAGCTTACCACAAAAGGAATAATGCCGGGCTCGGGGGTTAAAAACGACCGCCTTGAAATCAGCCAAAAAACGCTCGAAATTCCCGTTATTTCGATAGGTATTCCCACCGTAACAGAAGCGTATAGTATAGCCTATGAATTAACGGGAAGCCCTCCCGAAACACATTCAAATTTGATTGTTACACCAAAGGATTGCGATTTGTATTCAAGACAGCTAAGCTGTGCTGTAGCAAACGCAATAAACCGCTTTTTACAACCCTTTACGGAGTATGAAATAATAGAAAAATTGGTATAAAAAACCGCAAAAATGAATAAAATTTAAGCGGTGATAGTATGAAAAGAAAAAGGAATATTTGCTTTTATATATCCTTAATTTTAGCAGTTTTTTTGGTTTTTTATAATATAAACGCGGTTTTTAAACCGCAAAACAAAGAAATAAGGATAGCACAAAAAAGCGTTAAAGTTAGCTTTTTTAACGATAGCCTTAATCCCTTTTTTCTTGAGGCAGATGCCCCTGAAGAACCCTCAAAAAATAACACCCCGACCGAAACGGTTGAGGTAATGACGGGCGATATAAAGGGTAAAATAATAGAAAAATACATTTCTCCTTATACTGCCGCCACCTCTTATGACGGAGTATATATGAAAAACAGTACAGGCACTAAAATTGATATAAAAAGCTTTCTTGAAGCAAAGCTTTCGCTTTCGCTTACAAAAACCGAAAAACCGCAGGTTTTAATTCTTCATACCCACGCAACCGAGACCTATATGCCGACCGCCAGCGAGTATTATACAAGCAAATACACTTCAAGAACTACCGATAACAGCAAAAATATGGTAAGAATAGGTGAAATAGTAACTGCCCGCCTTGAAAATGCGGGAATATCCGTAATTCACGTTAAAACCCAGCACGATTATCCATCATATTCGGGAAGCTATTCGGCTGCGGCAAAAACGATTTGCGAATATATAAAAAAATACCCCACAATTAAAGTGGTGCTTGACCTTCACCGAGATGCACTCGCAAGCGGAAATGATAAATATAAGCTTGTAAGCACTATAAACGGCAAAAAGGCGGCACAGGTAATGCTTGTTATGGGAAGTCAGACAGGCAATGTTACGAATTTTCCGAATTGGAAGGAAAATTTAAAGCTTGCAGTAAGGCTTCAGCAGATATTTGAAAAAACTTATCCTACTTTGGCTCGTCCTATGGTAGTAGCATCTAAAAATTATAATCAAAGCCTTACAACGGGTTCTCTGCTTATTGAGTTTGGAACCGATGCAAACGCCCTAAGCGAGGCGGAATATTCGGCACAGCTTGTAGGCGACTGCCTTGTAAAGCTTTTAAAAGGAATGGGAGCATAAATGAAAAAGAGCACAGAAAAATATTTAAGAACAGTTTATGTCTCGGCAGTAGTGGTTTTTTGCTTTATTGTTGGGATTTTTGGAATAAATAAAGCCTATGAGAGTATGACTCTCATAGGCAATGGTGCGAAACAAAGTATAATAGAAATAACAGAAGACAAAATAAAAATATTTGAATATATTATTTACTATTGATTTTTTTGTCAATTTCCTTTGCGGCAGCCTCTAAATATGAAGCCTCAAAACGCTCAAACATACCGTTATCAACAAGCTGTGTGAGTGAGGTATCAATCGGCATTTTGCCTAGCAGTGGAACGCCAAGCTCCTCTGCGATGCTTTCAGAGCCTGAGCCGAAAATATGAAAGCTTTTTCCGCAGTCAGGACAAACTACATAGCTCATATTCTCAACAATGCCAAGCACCGGAATATTCATAAGAGAAGCCATATTATAGGCTTTTTTAACAATCATTGATACCAAGTCCTGAGGAGAGGTTACAATAACAGCTCCGTCAAGCGGAATGCTCTGGAAAACAGTAAGCGGAACATCGCCCGTTCCGGGAGGGCAGTCAATAAAAAGATAATCAAGGTCGCCCCAATATACGTCGTGCCAGAACTGCTTTACAGCACCCGCAATAACAGGACCACGCCACAAAACGGGAGATTCCTTTTCCTCAAGCAAAAGGTTTACCGACATAAGCTTTATTCCCGTAGAGGTAACGGCGGGTAAAATGCCGATTTCATTTTGCATAGCACGTGAATTTATACCAAAGGTTTTAGGGATAGAGGGGCCTGTGATGTCGGCATCAAGAATACCCACCTTATAGCCCATACGGCTCATAAGAACTGCAAGCATAGAGGTAACCATAGATTTACCCACACCACCCTTACCGCTTACAACACCTATTACGTGCTTTATATTGTTGAATTCGCCGGTCGGCTCTAAAAGGCTTTTAGCATCTCTTGAGGGACAGTTTTGGCTGCAGGTAGAGCAATCGTGTGTACAGCCTTCTATTTTTTCGTTTTCCATTATTTAAACGACCTTTCGTTTTAGTATTTTTAAGGGTTTATTTTTACTGCTCGTCATCGGGAGTATCACCGCTGTCGGTAGTTTCGCCACCGCTGTCAGGGTTGTCGTCTGGTGTTTCGCCACCACCGTCAGGAGTCTCACCACCGTCAGGAGTCTCACCGCCGTCAGGGTTGCCGTCGGGCGTATCGCCGCCATCGGGCGTATCGTCGGGTGTCTCACCGCCGTCAGGAGTTTCGGGGTTCTTTGGTTCCTCAGGTTTCTCAGGTTCCTCAGGCTCCTCAGTCTTTGGCGGAGTCCAGCCCGACTCCTTAGAGTACCAGTCATTTTTCTCAATTTCGTGGGTTTTTATATATTGTTCGGGCGTAATATCATCATAAATAAAGGCGTGAATAACCTTTCTAGCAAAATCCAAATCATAATAGACCACCGAGCCAAGGCTTGGGTTTCCGGGGGACTTCATCAGGTATTCCTGAAGCGGCATACGTGTTTGCTGGAATGAGGGGGAATGAAGCAGTATAGATACCGCTAAATCGTAAATTTCGGTCGGAGAAAGAGATGTTTTAGTGCAGGGAAGTAATGCGTTAATTAAATCCATATACTGTGACTTTGGAATGGTAAGTGCTTTATTAAAAAGCTGTTCCATTACGTGTCTTTGGCGGTCAGTTCTGCCGTAATCGTTGTTAGTACCCCAAATATTTGCGGTTTTTCTTATACGGGAATAAGCAACCGCCTGAACACCGTTAAGCTTCTGCTTTCCTGATTTATAAACATAATAATCCTTTGCGTTTAAGCCCGACACAGTGCATATTTCGGCAATACAGCCGTTTAGAAGCATAGCGCCGGTGTTTTTTGTAACCTCTTTTTCTGTAAGCTCACACTCAACACCGCCAACAGCATCGATGATGTCTATCATACCGAAAAAGTTTACGGTAGCATATTCCATAATATCAAGCCCAAAGCAGGTATTAAGGGTATGGATTGCCACCTCAGGGCTTTTTGCGTATGCGGAATTTATCTTTCTGTAGGTTGTTTTCCCGTTTACTACAATCGGCACCAGAGAATCACGCATAATGGAAATAATTTTAACCTTTTTTGTTCTTGTGTTAAGGCTTAAAATCATAATACTATCAGTATTTCCGGTAAATACATTCTTTTTTCTCGTATCAACACCGAAAAGAGCAATATTTATGATTTTATCATCAATAATTTCCTCTACGCCGAGTATTTCAGGATTTTTTGAGAATTTATTGTCATAATTATAATATAGGTTCGGAAAAGCAAAAAGCGAGCCAATTAACAGAGCAATAATTAGTATAAAGGATAAAAAGGAGGAAAGGACAACCTTTTTCCAGGTTTTAAGCTTTCGCCACCAGAGTACAAAGGCGTTGCCTTTTTTCTTTTTGTATTGCTTTGGATCAATATATTTAGAGCTTGAAGAAACATCCTCAAAATCTATGCTTTTTGAACAGGAGGAGATATCCTCAAACCCGTCATCCGCAGAGGAATGCTGGTAAGCACTCAGCGGAAGAGAGTCGTTTTCCATACCTTCGTTTAAATTTTTTTCATCCATTTTATTGCTCCTAAATAATTTCTTTGTAAATATCGCCTTTTTTAATGCCGGTTTCCTCTGCCGCCTGCTTTGCCGCAGCCGAGGTTGAAACACCCTCTGCAATAAGGCCTTTTGCAATCTTTACGGCATCCTCTAAGGTGAAAACCCGTGTAGTTTCCTTAGCACCCTCTAAAATCAGGACAAACTCGCCCCGAGGTGTATTTTCAGAGTAGTAATCAATCGCCGCCGACAGAGTTGTCTCAAATACGGTTTCGTGAATTTTTGTAAGCTCTCTTACAAATACTATTTTTCTATCACCAAAATATTTATAAAAATCTTTAAGTGTTGCAAGCAGTTTGTGTGGGGCTTCGTAAAAAAGCATACTGCGTTTTTCATTTTTTAGCTCCTCTAAATGGGTGCGGCGGCTTATTTTATTCATAGATAAAAAGCCCTCAAAGCAAAATCTGCCACAAGGAAAGCCCGAAATACTGATTGCGGTTATAAGGGCACTGGGTCCAGGGACTGATTCCACCTTTATTCCGTTTTCGTGGGCAAGACGCACCAAGTCCTCACCGGGGTCTGAAATAGCAGGCATTCCCGCATCCGAAACCACCGCACAGCTTTCGCCCTTTAAAATGCGTTCAATAATAAGATTTCCCTTACCCTTCTTATTATGCTCATAATAAGAAAGCATTTCTTTTTTTAAACCCAAATGATTAAGCAGTTTTACGGTAACTCTCGTGTCCTCCGCTGCGATAAAATCCACCTTTTCTAAGGTTTCGGCGGCACGGGGAGACAAATCCCCAAGGTTTCCTATGGGAGTTCCCACAACATAAAGTGTTCCACTCATTTTAAATAATCCTCTTTATAAGAGCCGTAAAGCTCTATCATTTCGTTTGAAAGAACGCCGTTTTCCTCAACATAAAGCGTAGGCTCGATTACAAGACCAGTATTGCCTGAGCGTCTGCCCTCTAAAAGGACAAGCCAAGGCGCCTCGCCCTTTCTTTGAGAAACAAGACGAAGTCTTTTAGGCTCGATTTTATGCTTTGAAAAAAGACACATCATTTCGGACAAGCGTTCGGGACGCTGACACATACAAAGTCTGCCGCCCGATTGCAAAAGTTTTGCCGAAACGGTGATTATATCCTCTAGTGTGCAGGCAACCTCGTGACGGGCTACCATTTCTACCTTATCGGGATTTTTTAGTCCCGCATTCGGTGCTTTATAGGGCGGATTGCAGGTGATAAGGGTTTTTGAACCGAATTCCACCTTGCCCTTTAAATCTAAAAGATTGGAATGTATTACCTTAAAATTTGCAAGCTCTAATTCGTTTACCGTTTTTTGTGCAAGGAATACCGCTTCCTCGCTTATATCCACGCCAACTGCGTTTATGTTGGGGTTATCGCGAAGAAGCAAAAGCGGAATAATTCCGCAGCCTGTTCCAAGGTCAACGTAATTTTCTTTTCTTTTAGGCTTTGCAAAGTGTGATAGCACCACCGCGTCGGTTCCAAAGGTATGATGCGGTGATACATTCACGAAAAAGCCTTTTCCCAAAGGCTCGCGCTTTATATTCTCGACCATTTTACGCCCTGAGGGGTATCCTCTAAAACAATACCCATTTCTTTAAGCTTATCGCGGATTTCGTCGGCGGTTTTAAAGTCCTTTGCCTTGCGGGCTTCGGTACGCTTTTCAATAAGTGCTTCTATTTCACTGTCGAGCGTCTCGGTCTTTCGGTTGTAAACAAGACCTAAAACGCCTGTTAATTGGTCGAACATATCTGCACAGGCAAGCAAGGTGTCACGTTTTGCACCGTTTGCCACAGCAGTATTAATATCACGCACCAAAACAAAGATTGAAGCTAGTGCGTCGGCGGTGTTAAGGTCATCCTCCATAGCGGAAATAAATTCTGCCTTACGCTCTTCTAAGAAAGCAGGCACCTCGCCGCCGTTTTCTGCATTTTTAAGTGCAAAATCTATATTGTCACGGCAGGTATAAAGTCTTTCAAGCGAATTTTTAGCCTGCTCGATGATATCAACAGAATAATTAATAGGACTTCTGTACTGAGACGAGATAAGGAAATATCTGATAGGCTCGTAACCGAATTTCTCAGCAACATCGCGTACAGTAAAGAAGTTGTTAAGCGATTTTGACATTTTGTGGTTATCAACATTTATAAAGCCGTTATGCATCCAATAATGTGCAAAGTCGCATCCGTTTGCAGCCTCACTTTGAGCAATTTCGTTCTCGTGGTGAGGGAAAATAAGGTCAAGACCGCCACAATGAATATCAATAGTTTTGCCGAGATATCTGCCTGCCATAGCCGAGCATTCAATATGCCAGCCGGGACGTCCCTTGCCCCAAGGCGACTCCCAATAAGGCTCGCCTTCCTTAGCACCCTTCCAAAGACAGAAATCCATAGGGTCTTCCTTAATGTCACCCGTCTCTATTCTGGCACCTGCCTCCAAATCCTCAAGCGGTTGATGTGAAAGCTTACCGTAGCCATTAAATTTTTTGGCTCTGTAATAAACATCTCCGCCGGCAGTATAAGCATAGCCCTTTTCCACAAGGGAGGAGATAATATTTTGTATCTGCTCAATATTTTCGGTAGCTCTCGGGTGAGTTGTTGCCTCTTTAACATTAAGTCCCTTAGCGTCGGTCCAAAATTCGTCAATAAAGCGTGCGGCAACCTCGGGCACAGTGGTGCCTTCCTCGTTAGCCTTGCGGATTAGCTTGTCGTCAATATCGGTAAAGTTCTGAACGAAATTTACACTGTAGCCACGCCATTCAAAATAGCGACGCAAAACATCAAAAACGCAAAGAGGTCTTGCGTTTCCGATGTGGATATAGTTATAAACAGTAGGTCCGCAGGCGTAAATTTTAACCTCGCCCTCGTTTATTGGCTTAAATTCGTCCTTTTGTCGGGTTAGTGTATTAAAAATTTTCATTTTACTTCTCCTTAGCTAAGAGTGTTTCGAGTTCTGAAATTCTATTTTCTAGGCTATCCATTTTTAGTTTTACAGGGTCGGGAATGTGTATCTGGTCAAGCGGTTTTGTAACCCTTTTACCGTCCTGACGGACAACACGTGCAGGAACGCCTACAACAGTTGAATTCGGCGGCACTTCCTCGAGGACTACAGCACCCGCTGCAACACGTGAATTATCACCGATTTTAAATGGGCCTAAAACCTTTGCACCCGCACTTATCATAACATTGTTGCCAATAGTCGGGTGACGCTTGCCTGTATCTTTTCCCGTACCGCCCAAAGTAACACCCTGATAAATTAGTACATCGTCGCCGATTTCGGTAGTCTCACCAATTACAATACCGGTTCCGTGGTCGATTACAAGACGTCTGCCAATAGTAGCACCGGGATGTATTTCAATACCCGTTTTGCGTGCGGCACGCTGTGATACAAAGCGGGCCAAAAACATCATATTATGCTTATAATAAAAGTGTGCCCGTCTGTGCATACGGATTGCCTTAAAGCCGGGATAAAGAAAAAATATTTCAAGACCGCTTTTTGCCGCAGGGTC
>JAZNBP010000062.1:0-3488 GCA_045587085.1 Acutalibacteraceae bacterium
ATTTATTATAATAATTGTTCCCTAAAATGTCAAGGTTTATTCATTAAATAAAACTGCATTAAAGCAGTATAAATTTCTACCATTTACAAATACTAACAACACAATTTGTAATTTAAGGAGAAATGTATATATGAAAGCAACAGGAATTGTACGCCGTATAGACGACCTTGGTCGTGTGGTTATACCGAAAGAAATTAGACGTACTATGCGGATTCGTGAGGGGGATCCGCTTGAGATATTTACCGGAACGGGTGGAGAGGTTATATTCAAAAAATACTCTGTTATTGGCGAGATGGGGGATTTTGTCGGCACTTTGGCTGAGGCGGTCTCCAAAAACACAGAGTTTTGCGTTATCATCTGTGACAGAGACCACTGCATTGCGGCGGCGGGGCTTTCTAAAAAAGAGGTTATGGGGCGTCGCATAACTCCCGAGGTTGAGGAGCTTATGAATGAACGCAAAGCGGCAAAATTTGATGACGAAATCGGTTTTGCGGCATTAGAGGGCATTAAAAGAACCGTAAAGTTTGCAGTACCTGTTATAAGTGCAGGCGACATAGGCGGAATAGTGATTTTGCTTGAAACGGAATCAAATCCAGAGCTTTCTGAAAGCGATATGAAGCTTATATCTGCAGCAGCAGATTTTTTGGGACGCCAAACTGAATAGTATATCATCTGAGAGGTAAAAATACCTCTCTTTTTTTAATATTTCGGTTGTTATTTAGAATGTTTTATGTTACAATAGTTTTGATTAGGCAAATTAGATGTTTGTTAATTCCATCGGAGGTTATGTTTATGAATTACGGAATTAGAAAAACAAAAATAGTATGCACAATAGGACCTGCTTCTGCCGACCGAGAAACCATAAAGCAGATGTGCTTAAAGGGAATGAATGTTGCACGTCTTAACTTTTCACATAATACTCACGCAGACCACGCCGAAAGAATTGCGATTATTAAAGAGGTGCGTGAGGAGCTGGGGCTTCCCATTGCCATTTTGCTTGACACAAAGGGTCCCGAATACAGAATAAAAACCTTTAAGAATGACAAGATATTTTTAAATAATGGCGACCGCTTCACCTTTACTGCAAATGAGGTAGAGGGTAACGAGGAAATAGTTTCGGTAAATTATAAAAACTTAGCCAAAGAGCTAAATGTGGGTGACACAATTCTCCTTAATAACGGACTTTTAAGCTTTAAGGTGCTTGAAACTACCGATACTGATGTTATTACCGAGGTTGTAATTGGCGGCGAGCTTTCAAACCGTAAAAGTATGAGCTTTCCGAACAAAACCTTAAAGCAGGAATATTTAAGCGAACAGGATAAGCAGGATATAGCCTTTGGTATTGAGCACGGTGTCGACTTTATTGCTTGCTCCTTTGTTTCCTGCCGTCAGGATTTGATTGACGTTAAAAATTATCTTAAAGAAATAAACGCTCCCGAAATTGACCTTATCGCAAAGATTGAAAACCGTTCGGGTGTTGACAACATAGATGAAATATGCGGCGAATGTCAGGGCATTATGATTGCCCGCGGTGATATGGGTGTTGAAATTCCTTTTGAGGAATTGCCAAAGATACAAAAAAGTCTTATCACAAAGTGCCGTCTTTTAGGTAAGCGTGTTATCACCGCTACCGAAATGCTTGAATCTATGATTCACAATCCGAGACCTACAAGAGCCGAGATATCGGATGTGGCAAATGCGGTTTATGACGGAACAAGTGCAATTATGCTGTCGGGTGAAACGGCGGCAGGTCAATATCCCGTTTTGGCGGTTGAGACAATGGCAAGAATAGCACTTACTACCGAGCAGAACATTCATTATTCCAAGCGTTTTTTAACAAGAGAATTCCAGATTAGAAATACTGTAGATGCTATTTCTCACGCTACCTGCGGTATGGCGATTGATATAGATGCAAAGGCGATTGCGGTATGCTCGCTTTCAGGTATGACAGCACGAATGGTTTCACGCTTTAGACCTCACGTGCCGATTATAGGTATTACTACCGACCTTGGAACTTGGCGTAAGCTTTCACTTTCTTGGGGTGTTGTGCCTGTACTTTGCGAAAGCTTTACATCGACCGACGTGCTTTTCTATACCGCTGCTAATCTGGCAAAGGAAGTACTTTCCTTAGAAAAAGAGGATAAAATTGTAATTACGGGCGGTGTTACCAACGGAAAATCGGGTAACACAAGTCTTATCAAGGTAGAAACTATTTAAATTTTAAAAGTAAGAAAAAGGCAGGTGGAAAAATTGAATAAATATAAAACCTTGTTATCTAATACACTTTTAATTAGTATGGGTACCTTTGGGTCTAAAATACTTGTGTTTTTAATGGTAAGATTTTATACAGGCTACTTAACTCCTGCCGATTACAGTACAGCCGACCTTATAACCCAGACTGCCAATCTTTTATTTCCGATAATATCGCTTGGTATAACAGAGGGTGTTTTCCGCTTTGCAATGGACCAAAACGCCGACAAGGCTTCGGTATTTTCCGCCGGTCTTTATTTGATTTTCGGGGGCTCGCTACTGTTTTTCTTGATTGCTCCGCTTCTTACACTTGTTGATGATTTTAAGGGCTATGTCTGGCTTATTGCGGTATATACAATAGCCTCCTGCTTACATTCGCTATGCACGCAGTACATACGTGCAATCGGAAAAACCAAGCTTTTCAGTATTCAGGGAATTATTAATACCGCTCTTGTAATACTGCTGAATATCGTTTTTCTGGCAGTGGCAAAAATAGGGGTTTTGGGTTACGTTTTATCGGTTGTATTGGCAGACGGGCTATGTACTTTGTTTTTGGCGGTAAAGGAAAAGCTTTGGAAACAAATTGTCCTTAAAATAGACAAAACACTTATCTTTAAAATGCTTAAGTACAGTATTCCGCTTATTCCGACTACTGTTTTTTGGTGGATAACAAGCGTTTCCGACCGATATATGGTTAATGAAATAATCGGCTCGCACGCAAACGGAATATATACAGTAGCGTATAAGCTGCCAACCGTTCTGACACTTCTTTCAACAATGTTTATGCAGGCGTGGCAGTTCTCGGCTGTTACCGAGGATAAGGGAGACCGCGTAGAGCTTGGCGAGTTTTATACGAAAATTTGGGGCTCCTTTCAGTCGATAATGTTCTTGGCAGGCTCTTTCATAATAGCATTTTCAAAGCTTGCTACCAAAATTCTTACTGCCGATGAATATTACTCCTCTTGGGAATATGTACCGTTGCTGGCAATTGCTATGGTATTTACTGCCTTTACCCAATTTGCAGGCTCGGTGTATGTGGTAACCAAAAAAAGCGTTATATCCTTTGCTACGGCGGCACTTGGTGCGGTTATTAATATAGCTTTAAACTTTTTGCTTATTCCGTCCTCGCTCGGCGTTCAGGGTGCGGCTATAGCTACTGTAGTAAGCTATCTTGTCTGCTTTTTTGTAAGGGGAATTAATTCTAAAAAATATGTACCGTATGATTTACATTTTAAACA
>JAZNBP010000063.1:0-10683 GCA_045587085.1 Acutalibacteraceae bacterium
ATAACCATACCAAATAATTACATTATTTTACAGAAAGAGGGTAACAATAATATGAAAGTATTAGTTAAAAATTACGAGGTTGAAAATCAAAATTTTGTAGTGGTTAAAGGTGAACACGAAAACAAAGTATACTATGGTACAATTTCTTTTGATTTACTTGATGAAAACGGCAAATTAAAAAGAGAGATAAACGGAGTAGATATGCAAATTAGCTTTAATTCTGTGGCAGAGGCTTTGAAAAATAGAAAGGTTAATTTAGTTTTAAAGCGTTTAATTAATCACTTTAAATCAATGGGGTTTGATGAAATGACTGCCATTAAGAAAGCACTTGGAACAGAAGAATATAAAAAGCTATACGCTTAAAATAAAAATAGCTGTGTTATCGGCTTGACGGACAGAAAGAGGGTAATAAAATGGGAGAAACACAGACATTACATTTTCGCTATCACTCACCCGAAAATTTTTGTAGATTATTAGTCACAATCAATTATGAAAACACCCATAAAGAATATGAGGACATTTATGTGTTTCACAATCGTTTTAAAGACGGTGAAGAGGCAGACAACCTATTTAGACAGTTTTTAGAAAAATTGTTTCCTGACGGCGGTACGATTAATGTTGAAGAGATTGACCAAATCACAAAATATGTTGATTGCTTTTTACAAACTGATGAAGAGGCAAAACAAATAAGGCTTAACTATAAATTGCAAACTTGTAAAAGCTATGTGTATTTTATACCAGACAAAACATTTGTAGAGTGTAGATTTGGTGAACATAGCAGGGCAGTTTATGACATTTGCTATAAATATTTTGAGGGGTATGAAAATTTAACAGTTGAATATTTACGGAGCTTTTTAAAAAAGAATTTTAAGATTGTTAGTGATAATACGTCAATCGAAAGAATTATAAATGATAGCAATTTTATTTTAAAACAAATAGAATGGAGAAATGCAATATGACCTATTATAAAACCTGCCCCGATTGTGGGGCAACGCTTGACCCTGACGAAAAATGCGATTGTCATAGGAGTATTAATGCTCATAATGTTGAGAAATATGGTTTATTAGTTGACCATTATGATTTTTCTTGTGAGGGTAACTGCATAGCGCAAAGATTATATCATTTTTATGGATATTTCGTACTAATGACATATCATAATGGTCATAGAATTTTATTTAAAATTTTATAAGGAGTGAAATTTTATGTTTATTGAAAATGTACAGAGATTTGAAAACGCTTTTAATTTGGTTGATTGCGGGGTTTGTAACAAAATGGAAATTGAAAGGGGAATAATAATCTACAAAGTCCCAACGGCAGATCCAAACAAATACACCATAAGAATTGATATAAAAATAGATAAAAGCACAGTATAAACTGTGCTTTTTCTTTTAATGTTTCACGTGAAACATTTTAATAAATCATCATAAATAAGTCCTCGCACTCGTCAAAAAACATACGCTTTAAATTATCAAGTGTTTTTCTTAAATCAACGTGTTTCTGTATGCCCTCGGCATCAGTTGCAACACCGATATTACCTGACCTTATCATTGTATATTTTTCGTTCTGTGTGCCTTTTGCACTCGACCTTGTATTTGCATCACTTGTGGTTTTTGTTTCACCCTCAAATGATGTGTTATTGTCTGTGTCGGTCTGTTTACTCATAGTACCTGCATCAGTTGTATTTTCTTCTGTGGTTTGGCTACTTTCAACATTTTCCGTCTTTTCGGTGTCCGTATTCCCTGATTTATCATTTTCTTTTAAGTGGGTTAAATATTTACTGTCACTAAGAGATAATTTGCCCTGAGGGGTATCAAGAAATTTTTCCTGATTTTCCTCATAGTAGTCGGTTTTATCTCTTCCTGTTGTAGAGGTTTCGCCTGTAATCGTGGTATTGCCGTTGCGATTGTTTTCGGTTTCACCCTCTTCCGTCATTTTACCCTTAGCCGTTGTTTCGTTTTTGTCAAAGACCTGACCCACCATTGAAGAAACACCGCTTGAATTATTTTCATTGTCTGTTTGACGTTCAAATGTTTCCTCTAATCGATAATGATCTAATAGGTTATACTCAACTATAGATGCCTCTAAAAGTTTGTTATAATAGGGAAAAACTGTGGCAAATTTATCCTCTAAATAAAGCTTAAAGCGGTCAATAGTTTCACACCCTATTTCACGAAAATAAAAGTGCCTTATAAAATCACGTTGAAAATTTGCTCTTTCCTCTTCATCATAGAAATTATAAGGAAAGTCAAATATATTTATACCGCTTTCAACAATTTCCCTTAATTCGATTGTGTACTTAGCCATTTTCTACCGCCTCGCTTTCCTGTAATCTACGTTTAACCGAAATATTTTCATTAAACATTTTGTTAAACTCTTCACAAGCTTTTTGACGGCATAAAAGCATAGTTTCTGCCTGAATGTCTATTTCCTCGTTATTGCTTTCAACCTCGGAAACAATAAGCCTTTCTTTTTTCTTGTCACTTGGGTTAGTATTAACCCCTAAAAATTCAAGGCACTCATTCCAAACGGCTCGTTTTTCTTCCCTTAATTTATCTGCAACAAATGGGGCATCAGTTTTTAAAACCTCAAGAGGCTTATCGGCAAGTGATTTTGAGCCGAAAATAACAGGCTTATCCCCTGAATATTGCTCGTATAGGTTTGTAAGGGTCATACGTTGTTTTTCGTCACAACGTATAAAAATCGGGGTTTTCTGTGCGTTTATATTTACGCCCATAGTCATATCTAAAAGGGCAAGCCTTTCCGCATACAACATAATTGTAAAATCTGTTGGCATTTCTAAAAGATTGTTACGCACTAAAACGCACTCTTCCGCTTTAAATGTTTTGTTATACCCTATACTATATGCGTTATAACTTAAAAATTCGTGATACACATTCATATTATCAGAGGGTGTTACCCTTAGATTTAAGTATGACATATCAGGATCGTTTACAAAAATTGCCCTGCCGTATTCAAAAAGAGTTTTTTCCAAAAATCGAGCGTTACACGATTTAGGAAGATTTTCCCATTCAAATATTGAAAGTGCAATCGCTTTTAAACGTGCATAATAGTTATTATATAAATGTGTTTTTCTAATATTAATATTTAATTTATTCAATCATAATCACCCCTTTACGTTTGCAGTGGTCTGTTGTCCTGATACTCTGTGCGGTATTCCCCTATTTGTGCCGTTGACTTCCAAAGCGTAACGCCGTTATTAAATATAGCTTTAAACCTTGTTAAATGATCGCTTGGTATTCCACCAACAACATTTATATTAATTGTCTTAACATAATTAAAAAATGGTCTTGACCGTAAATTTGGCATTTTTACCTGATTTGTTTGGTAGCCGTACATAGTGAAAAAGTCATCAACTATTTTTTGATATTGTGGTTTTATTTTCTTCCAATAAAACATAAATTTGTTAAGACCTAAAGCCGTTAATAAATTGTTGCTTGCGTTTCCTGTCTGCCCCTGATTTGGTGTCATAGATGCCTGATAAACACTATTAGCCGTATTTATCGCATTTTGAATACTGCTTGAAATAGCTTGACCGTCAAGTGTCAAAACGCCTGCTATTGCACCAATGCCTGATGAAACACCCTGCATACCTAAACTATACTGATTTTTGGCAAGCCATAATTTAAAGGTGTCTGTGCTATATGCACATTGTGGAAATTGTCCTAAGCTTACCCCCTCTTCAAAGTTTTCAGGAATATTTTTATAATCAAGGGGAAATACTGAAACACTTGGAGAGGCGGAAATATCTGCCGTTAAGAAAAATCTTAAAGGCTTGTTTATTCCGTCATAATATTTTGGGTCTGCATCACTGTCAAAGTCCTCAACATTATAATTACAACTTTTTCCCGATTGATTAGTTATGTATAGTTGGAAAAATGGAGCAGTAAACAGTTTGTTATTTATGACAGTATTCCAATTTTGTTGTGCCATATCTTTATTAAAAGGTATGGTAATTGTTTCTTTATTTGGTTTAACACTAAGAGTACAAAGACCTGTATCACTATGATTATAAATAGAGAAATCAGGAATAGCACACACGAATAAAATACAATCTCCGCCACTTTCTTGTGTGACAGTTGATATAAAGTTGTCAACATCATCACCCGATTTAAAGTAGTAGAAATAAACACCCTGATAAATACCGCTTTGCACATAGTGAATTGCAGTATCTTCCTCTAAACACTCTGTTGATCCTACTAAATAACCCCATTCGTCTAAGTCCTCATAATCATACGCAAGCTCATAAACAAAGTCCTGAAAATTAAAGCTTTCGGGAACAACATTTTCGCCTATGTAATCTGTTAGACTATGCTCTCTTTCTACGAAAGACGGCAAAATATCAACATCAAAAAACCACGTTTGAAAAACGTCTTGTTCAAAGTATAACGCCGTCACATCTTCATTTACATATTCCATTTTAGTAATGAACGCATAAAACCATTTACTTGATGAATTTTCATTTCGATACACCATATAGTTAATACCTAATATTTGCAGATCGTCAATATTGCTGCCAACCTGTATGATGTGACTGTCAGGGGAATGACCCCTGACAGTTAAATATTCTGTAAATGTTTTTTGCGTGCGGTTATTAAAATAGCTAAATTGTTCTGTTTGTGTTCCAAAAATAACTTGATGCTCGTATGTATTGTCAAAATCAACTTTACAAAGCCTTATTTCACTTTTTGGAGTAAAAGCCATATTATAACCACCTTTCTAAATTAGCCTAAATATCTTGGTCTTGGCACGCCTACACCTGTTAACGTTAATACGTCATTTTCACCCTTTAAAATCGGGAGTGCATTTTCAACTGTTTCGCCAACACCCACACAGTTAGTTGCTACAATGTTAACCTCGTAACCCTCGCCGTTTGGTCTGTGTACGCCAACTAAGTAGTTATACTGTGCAAAAGGTCGGCAAGCAACAACATTATTTAAGTGTATGTGAGGCGTTGAATTTGCATTGTCATAAATGATTTTTAAGAAATCGTGTGCCTCTGTATAACCTTTATTACCTGTAGACCCAGCTGTATCAATGCCGTTACTTATGCTATTTAATCTCACGTTTGTCACATCAACCTGACACGCTCTAATTTCAAAGCAAAGATTTTGTGCGGTAGAATATCCGTTTCTTGCTATAAAACTACGAATTAAGTGCCTTTGTGAATAGTCACCCTCTTCATCATAAGTGCCGATAGCTTTAAATGTTGTGTCCATTTGTGAGTGGTAACAATAGAAATTATCTAAAACCATAGCATTAATTTTTGCACCATTTAACAAAATAAAGGTATCACCATTAAACACCCAATTATGTAAGTGGAATTTATAAACACTACAGTTCGTTATAGCTAATTCTCCTTTTAATCCGTGTGAATAGTGCCATACATCACCTACATTTGGAGTTCCGTCTTTATCGTGCCACATAAATATATCATCATTGTCAATATACAATAAGCCAACACGACCTTTATTTATGGCTACAGAATAAAGTGTATCATTGTGGCTACCTGCCCCACATTCACAACCTTTAATTCGTATTTCTTCATAATTAGTGGTGGCTAAACCACCATTATTATTTGCAAAGAGAATACCACCCCTGTTTGCCTTGTTTTCGCTATTTTCGATAAATATCTGCTTATAGTGAATACCCTGTTGCGGAGCATCTTCAATTTTAAATAAATGCCAACAAGACACACGGCAATTATTCATATAAAGCGATTTATACACCTTTGCCCCTGAATAAGTTCCGCCCATTTCCATTTCATCGTGACAGAAATTTAACACCATTGTTTTATAGCTTTCATTAATTGTGCCTGTGCAGTTTGAAATATAAGACGTTAAAGCACCCGGGAGAATTGCAGGACCGAATGTTTCAAAATGACAGTTGTCAATTTTGAGTGTGCAATCGCAAGGCGGTACTACAACGCCATAACTATCAGGGTTAATAAATTTACAGTTTTCAATTGTGATATTTCCACTCTTTTTAAATGTTCTCGGGAAATCTTCGCCGTCAAAACCAAAGTATAAACAATGTCTTCCGCCGTCTTCTCTGCCTAAAGTTATCTCATTAAGGGCGTTTCTGTTTCCGTCAAATATGCAATCGTGAATATGGTAACTAACATTTTCTTTTAAACCAAGATTTAAAAGTGTTACCATTTCAATATCTGCATTTGTTTCATTAAGCACAAAATGGAAATTTTTAATTTCTGCGTTTGTGTTTGCCTCAAAAATAATACCCCAATGATCATTAAATGCCCCTCTTGTTTTTGTCTGCCCTACAATATATTTATGACCTAAGCCGTTAATAGTGGGAATTTTGCGGTAAGAGGCATAAGAAAAAGTATGGTAAATAGCGTTTGTGCAAGCCTCGTTCGGTTTTGCACCAAACATTAAAGGGTTAATTTCATTCGACACAAAAGGTCTAAGCACCATAGAGCCATTAGAATTTTTAATGTCAAAACCATACGTTTTAGAAAGTGTTGTATTTTTAGTTTTAACAACTATGTAATAACATTCACCGCCGTCATTTGGCTCGTAATAGCCTCGTGTAGCAACAATGCCATTTAATTTTAAATTTGCAGATTCCATACGTGTTTTCAAATCTGCAACACTATCAAAGAAAGTTACTTTATCAGGCAAAATCTCTGCATCAATCATTGTTTCAAGTTCGCCGTTTTCTTTCATAGTGTTCAATAAACCGCTAACAGTAGCACCGATATTTGACTTAAAGTAGAGAACGGCATCATTTATAACACTATCCTGTCCGTCAAGTCTTGCGTTTATGGTTTCTACCCATTCAGTTTTAAACTCTGTTACAGTTTGGTTAATCTGTTTCACAAAGTCGGCATAATCTTTATTGAAATGACTTTCCATTTCACTAAGGTTTGCATTTACCTGTGTAACATAGTTATTAAATGCCTCTGTGTGTGCCTCGTTGTGCATCTCTAAACGGCTCTCAATAGCTTCTCTAAAATTGTCATAAGTAGTGTTTAATTCTTCCTTATAATCGTTTAATGCTTTTGTTATATCTGTTTCAAAAGCCTCAATAAGAGTATCGACTTCACTTTTAAAAGTATCGTACTTTAAAACAAATTCTTCATAATTTCCGTTGACCTCGTTTTTAAATAACTCATAAGCATTTAAAATCTCAGTTTCAAAGGAATTAACCTCATTATGAACTGTTTCCGCAAACTGATTATAAGTAGTTACACACAGATTTTTAAACGCTACGTTATCGGCAGAAATTGTTGACATATAGCCGTCTAAGGTTTTGCGTATATGCTCTTCCGTATGTAAAACCCTGTCAAGTGCCTCATTAACTCTGCGAGTAGTTGCTATAAATTCTTCCTGAACTGTAAACATAGGCTTAGGGGGTCTTAACGTGTCGCACTTATCAGGTGGGTACACGTTCGGGAGTGGGTACGGATTAGGTTTGTCCTGTGGTTTACAATCGGGAAAATGTAAAAAAGTATTATCTAACATATTATATGCTCCTTTCATTTATGGAATTGTTTCACGTGAAACACAAAGAAGGTAAGGAAATTGTTTCACGTGAAACATTATCAAAATTTTGGTATTTGCTTATTCACCCTCGGGGAATACAAACGCCATAGCGTTAGCAAACAATGATAATGAATATGTCTGCCAATGGTGATACATATAGTTTGTATAAAGACCCTCGGGGTTGTAGAAATCACCCATTTCAATCAAGTTGTCATACACCTGAACGTAGCTTTCATCACAAAGAACGGCTCCACAGTTTATAGCATCACCGAAACTGTCAACGATAAGTGTTCTCTGTGTTAAGTCGGTATATGAAACATTAAAGGCTTTTGCCAATAACTCAACATCAACATTAACGGAAATATCGTTTCTAAGAATTAACACCTGATTTTCGAGAGGTGTCCAAGTAACAACAGGTTTACTGTCCTTTTCGCCGTTAATGTCAAAATATGAGTTATAGGCGGTTGAGGGGAACTGCATACCCTGTCCAACTGTTTTAATTGTTTTAACAAATTCTTTTGCCGTATCTGTATTTGTTACAGGTGTAACCTCTAACGTTTTTATTGCATCATTTGTGATAGCAGAGCCGAACAACTGTTTCATTAACATAAATTCGTCATAGTTATCGCCCGAATAAATCGAATTAACAATGCTATCAAGCAATTTGCCTAAAGCATCATAAGAGGTGAACGCCTGTAATAACTGTGCTTTTGTAACAGTTACTTTATACATATCCTGTCTGTTCATAGAGTGATAAATTGCTTTTGTATCAGGTGTGTTACGCTTTAAGAGGTTTGCACCTGTTGGATCATATTTTTCACCTGTTGCAGGGTTTGTGTAAATTTCCTCAATGTTTTTACCAAAGGGAACAGTTCCCTTTTTAAGTACGGCTAAGGGGTTTCTAAATGTCTTGTTACGAACAATCACCAAAGCAATTTTATTAACTAAGGCATTTAAAAATTCGTTCTGTGTTGGTAAATAGGTTGTGATTGCAGCACCAACGTCTGCAATATTATCCTTTGTTGCCTCGGGCACTCTTGCCTGATAATCGGCAGAGGCATTTGACAAAATTGTGTTTAATACATTAATCATATTAGGCATATTATTTTAAATCTCCTTTCTCGTTAAATAAGTCCTCAAAGGGGAGCTTATTTTCTTCCTGTTCAATTTTTTTCTGTGTAGGTGTTTTTTCGTCTTTGTTCGGCTCGCCGACTTTTAAGAATAAATCAGTATTGACCTTTCTTAAACGCTCGTTATCGGTAGTTAGTTTTTCGTTGGTTGCGGTCAAGTCCTCATTACTCGTAAATACACCATTAAAGCCGTCTGCAAGCTGAACTAATAATTCACTTGCGTTTGCCTGATTTTCAGGCGTTACCATTGTTAAAAGTTGGTCTAAAATTCCCTGATGCTCATTTCTATCCAATTTAAATCAATCCTTTCATTTAAAATAAATCTGTTGCAACTGCATATAAAAGTAATTTACTTAATTTTGTTGTGGGTATATGATGTGGAGGCTCGGGCGGATCGGGTTCGTCAGGTTCGTCAGGTATATCAGGAATGTCACCCGAAACAGGTAAACGGAGAACATAGTCCCAACCGCCTGTTGGGTATTCATACATAGAGCGAATATAAATTTCTTTGCCCGTTTGGTCGCCTGTCTGTCCGCCTGTATAACCGCCGTTTTCGTTTGACCCTGCGTTTACTACCTGATTATTTCCTATGTAAATAACAACGTGGTGACTTTCATTTAAAATGACATCACCTTTTACAAGTTCCATTCCGCTTTCGTAGGGGATAGCCTCAAAGCCTTGTTTTACAAAGCAAGAACGTAAATTGCCTGTGTAATATGTACCGTTTCCCTCGCCTATAACGTCTAAGCCTGCCTGTTGGTAAGCGTGGAACGTTAAAGAGCTACAATCATAATCAGGACTATCCCTGTGCGTTTGGTCATAGCCGTGTGTATCGTCATTTGCGATACCTATCGCCCAATTAACGGCACTTTCAATAATTTTTGCGTTTTGGTTTGTTTCCTCGCCGTTTTCCACTAAGAAATTATACCAAGTGCGTGCTTGTGTCCGTCTTGCCTCTTCCTTTTCAACCCCTGCACGCTCGAAATTCTTCAAAAAGGCACTCGCCAAATATTCAGGTGTTTCGGTTGACGTTTTAAAATCGGAAAAACTGAAATTATAGCTTGATGTTGCTATCCATTGACCCACAGCAGCGGTCTGTTCGTCAATCCATTTTAACTGTGCGTTTCCGTCAGTCCACTCATAGCCGTTGGCATCTGCCCAATCAGTAAAGTTAGTCCAAGGTGTCCATTGAACTAAACCAAAGCCACCGCCACCGCCTGCACCCTCGATTAATGACTGCCATATTGCAGGGTTTATTGTGCTTTCTGTCTGCATATTTCCCAACATTCCCGAAATAGCGTTAATGCTCCAACCTTTTGCTTTTAAATAAGCGTAAATAATAAGAGCGTTGTTTTGCATTTCTGCCGTTGACAAATAGCCGTTTCGTTTTATCCAATTACTCATAAAATCACCTTAAAGCATTGAAATTAATTTTTTATAAGAGGCAAGCTTTTTAATATCATTCAGGCAAATTTCAAACTGTTTGCCGATTGCCTCATAGTTTTTTGAGCCTGTTGGAATGTCAAGCACCCAACCCACCGAAATTTTATTAACGTCTTTTATAATAGAGTTTGCCTGTTTGATCTTTAATGCAGTTGTTTTGTACTTGCTTGCGATACCCGAAAGAGTTTCGCCCTTTTTAACTATGTGTTTTGCCATTTTAATCCCCCTTAATCTTAAAGAAATATTCTTTTAGTTTGCTTGGAACTAATTGAGGGTTTAACACCGCTAAATTTTCTATGATGCTCCCTATTTCCATAAGTGCTATGTACGAACATACCGCCGTTGTTATCGGCACAGTTACACCAATTTCTAAAAGTGTCTGTGCATAGTCCATAACAACGGCAAGCGTTACACACATAATCGACCCACACTTATGATATAGACCCTCACGCATAGCCGAAGATGTAAAACTTTTCTCTTTTATGCTTTTTAAAACACCTGAAACAATGTCGCATAAAATGAAAATTCCGACTAATAAAAACTGCATAATATCACCCCCTCGAATATAATTATATATCATTATATTA
>JAZNBP010000064.1:0-5105 GCA_045587085.1 Acutalibacteraceae bacterium
TAGATGCTTTTTTAATATAAATTTATTGATTTGGTGAAAATTTAGTTTTTTATAAAAAACGCTTGCTTTCTAGGGTTTTTTATGCTATAATACATAATGCTTAAAAATAAGTTTTTATATGATTATGTTGTATATAAAAGCTGTAAAATAAAATCTGCGCCTGAGCCTTAGAGCCTGTGCCATTTAATCGTTTTAATACGGTTATGGTGCAGGCTTTTTTGATTTTTCAGGGCATAATTAAATGCAAAATAGGTGATTTAGTTTGAACAACACTGTACAAAACGTAAGCTTGGAAGAAGATATTGATATATCCCGACGGAGGTATATATGTCCTTCGTGCGGAAAGCATACACTCCTTTGGTTATTCCCAGATACAACGATTAAGAATTTGCCGGTTAAATGTAAACGCTGCGGTCAAGAAATTATGGTTAATGTAAATCCATTTGGCGAAAGCGAAGATTATATAGCTTTAAAATCTGATACCACCAAAAAATAGCACTGTTTCTAAAAGAATATGTATATTCCGGAACAAACGCTTGCCGTTTGTATTATTTTATTGCAAACTGTAGTAAACACTTACAAAGTTGAAGGTGAGAAGGAATGAAACGAGAGGAAACCCGTCGCGGGTTAATCGAAGGTGCGATTAAGGTTATTGCTAAGGATGGACTTGATAAAGCCTCTACAAAGCAAATAGGAATGGCAACCAATACAAACGAAGTATATATTTATCGTTGTTTTAAGGATAAAGACGATATGCTTGCTAAGGTTTTTGATTATTTGGATGAAGAGCTACTGTATACAACCAGTAAATATATGGAAGTTATGTATATGAACAGCTTGGATTTTGAACTGCGTTGCCGTTTTTACTTTTCAGCGGTATGGGAGTTTTTGATTGGAAACAGCGATAAATGTTTGACATACGTGCGGTATTTTTATTCGCCGTATTTCACCAAATACTCAGCTGAAATACATAAGGAACGATTTGCTCCCCTTGTCGATAAGTTTGAAGGTGCTTTTAAGGATGAAGCAGATGTATGGATGATTCTTAACCATATATTAAATGTAATGCTCGATTTTGCTGTTAAGGTACATAATGGTCAAATGTCGGGCAGTGATGAATATTCTGAGCACGTTTTTCGTGTAATTTACCGTTCGGTAGAGCAGTATTTCCGAAATTGAAATACATAAAGAAAAAACATTTTACATTATAAATAAACTGTTACGAGAAAGAAGTTGATGCCCCATGTTACAGTTGATTTTAGGGTTTATAATAGGTGGGATTTTTGGATTCGCAGTTTGTGCGGTATGTTGCATAAATAGTGTGAATTCCGATCGTTTGGAGTTAAAATCCAATGCAGAAAATACGGGTGATAGCGATGCCGAATAATAATAGTATGGATACAGGAATTTTCACTTTGGTTATTATTGTAGGCGGACTATTTATTTTTGTCTTACTCGTAGGCTTGGCACTTCAGATTAGTGACTTTTCAAAGGAATTGAAATATATTAACTGTGAAATTGAGCGTACAGATGGCGAGGAACAAAAATATTGGATTCGCCAAAGACGGAGATTATGGTTATCCTTGATTCCGTTCGTCAGATATTAATTTACTTACAAGCAGAGTAATTCTCTGATTAGTAAGCGTGGTATAAAATGTCTTTGTCTTCGGCATTCACCACCACGTGCCGTCCCATCACTCTCCGATGGGCGGCAACATATTTGTATTCCCAAAAAAAGTCATATATATTTTGGAGGTGAAATTAAGTTAAGGTCTCAAGCAGACTAAATCTGCTAAAACAATTTTTTTGAAAGAAGGAGATAACAATGAAAAAACTATTAGCATTTATACTCTCGTTTTTGCTGATTTTAAGCACTTGTGGCGTAGTTACCTTTGCTACAACCGAAAGCGTTGCTAAAGTTGGCGATACAGAGTATGCAACCATTGACGAAGCTATTGCAGCTTGGAGCGATGGAACAACATTAACATTGTTGGCTGATGTCACATTATCGGATGTGATTAAGCTAAGCTCAACAGAGTATCACATTCTTGATTTGGGCACTTATACTATGACTGCTGCATCAGGCAAGGATGCTATCCAGTATGTAGTAAATGGCAGATCAAGTGCCAGCTATGCTTTGGATATTAAAGCTGATGCTACAAATCCCGGCGGAATTACTGCAACGGGAAAAACTATTGTTAGCCATCTTATGCCTACTAGCAATGCACCAAGTAAGGATCGCCCCATAACACGTTTTTATGGTGGTGTATTCAACGCTTCTTATGTTGTAAAACAGGGTGGTACTAGTAGTTGGGGCTTTTTAACCAGTGGTTATACCGGTGCGAGTGCACCTTATTTCCAATTCTATGGCGGTGTATTTAACGGTACTATTTACACTAATCGTTCTCAAAACCAGTTCCATGGCGGTACCTTTAATGGCAGTATGCAGATGTCGGTTGACTCCTCTGCTTATACCTTAATTGCAGGCGGTACATTTAAGAACCTGTCTAATTCTATGGGTTCTTCCCTAAATAGCGATAAGTTCGTCATTGGCACCGCTAAGGGTGCTAATAATGGTAGCGTATGTGTGGACGAAAACGGTTATTATGTAATTACCACTACAACACCTGCTAATGCTGAGGCTTCTGTTGCTTCGAATTATAATAGTAACAACTATTTCTACTACAGTACCGTAAATACAGACGGTATGTATTACGAAGATGTTTATATGGCTCTTGAGAAAAACCCGACAGCAACTGTAACTGTCTATGAAGAAAAGCTTGACCTTGAAGGCATTGATTTTACAGGTACTATCGTTGTTCCTGAGGGACAGACCTTGACAATTACCAATGCACCCGCAGACCTTAAGGTTGAGGGCGAAGGCGAAGTTATTATCGCTCAGCCCGTAGCAAAGGTAGGCGATACAAACTATAACTCTTTGCAGGAAGCTATTGATGAAGCCAATGCAGGTGACACCGTTACATTATTAAGTGATATCGCTTTGACAGATGGTATTGTGATTGCAACAGATGATAAGATAGTTTTGGAACTAAACGGCTATGTTATTTCCAGAAATACCGAAGTTACCAGCTCTACCGCTGCTATCACAAATAATGGTGACTTGACTATTCAAGATACCATTGGAGACGGTAAAATTACCGCTTATGCAGCAAATCCTGATACTGCGGGCATACCTTATTATGCTAATAACACTATTACAAACTGTGGTGTGTTGACAATAAAGAGCGGTACTATTGAAAACTCTACCGGCGATGAAGCACGTGCGGCATACCCCGTAGATAATAACTCTACTTTAAGGGATGCTATCTTAAACATTGAAGGTGGCGAGCTTTCAGGTCGCGGTGCTATTCGTCAATTCGCTAATAGCACAACCCACAAGAACGAGGTAAATATTACTGGTGGTAAAGTTTCCGGTACCTCTTACGCTCTATGGATGCAGAATCCCGGTAGCGGAGATCCTGTAGCATCGCTTACTGTTTCAGGTGGTGAGGTTGCTAAGATTCTGCTTAGTCCCAGTGCAAACTTTGAACCAGCTATTACAGATGGTACAATTTCAGAGGTTGCAATTTGGGCTGCGTCCGGCAATGCCGAGCGTGACCCTTCCGGCTTTGTTTCAGGCGGTACATTCTATACAGCCGTTGATGCGGTTTTCTGTGCAGAGGGCTTTATCCCTGTAGATAACGGCGACGGTACCTATGGCGTAAAGGAAGGAACCTTTGTAGCCTATGTTGGCGAGAAGGGCTATGAGACCCTCGCTGAAGCTGTAGCAGCTGCACACGCAGGCGATACAATCAAGATTATGGCAGGCACTTACGCAGTTCCTACTATGAAAGCAGGCGTAACCTACGAAGGTGTAGGCGAAGTTCTGTTCGAGGGAACACTTTCCGGCACACTTGAGGATATAACTTTAAAGAATTTGCATATCAAGGGCTCTAATGCACAGAGATGGGCATACGCAAAAGGTGATTTAGTATTTGAAAACGTAACCTTTGAGGCAACCGGTGTTTATGCACTTCACTTTGACGGTATTACCGAGGGTGCAACACTTCTTTATAAGGATTGTACAATAATCGGTTGGGCTGCAATGTCCGGCTCTCCCGCAAGCTGTGTATTTGACGGTTGCACAATCAAGGGCAATGGCTCTTACGGTTTAATCAGAACCTACTTTGATGCAACTATTGAAAATTGTACTTTTGATGTAGCAAACGTTAATCCTGATGACGTTTATCAGGACGGTATCCACGCAGTTGACGCTACTGTTACTGTGAATAATTGTACCAATGTAAACGGCGATATGAAGGATATTATTGATACCTCTAGGGTAGGCTACATTATTCTTGACGGCGAGACTATTCACTTCCACAAATGGGAAGAGGGCGAAACTGTTGCTCCTGACTTCGGCGTTGAGGGTTACACATTGTTCACTTGCCCCTGCGGTGCAGAAGAAAAGCGTAACATTCAGACGGCAAAGATAGCAGTAGCTCAGATCGGCGAAACAAAGTATGAAACTCTTGCTGAAGCTGTAGCAGCTGCACAAAACGGTGATACTATCACATTGTTGACTGATGTTGTCTTAAGTGATGCATTGACTATTTCGTCAGGTTTAACAGTTACTATCGACCTTAACGGTTACACAATTACAGGTACTGATACTACCGAAAAGAACTTTGGTTTAATTCAAAACAATGGTACACTTACAATTAATGATTCCGTAGGTACAGGTGCTATTAAGCTTTCAGCTACTGTTAATAGCGGTTGGAATCGCTATTCTGCAGTTATTTCTAATAACCCCGGCGGTACACTTGTTGTAAACGGCGGTACTTTAGAACATTTAGGCGGTACCGATATGGCTTACGGTATTGATAGCTTAACAAACGGCACAATAGGTGATGTAAGCGTTACTATCAATGGCGGTAAGATTACATCTCCCTATCGTGCAATTAGACAGTTCCTTAATAGCGATAGCAAACAGAATGTACTTACTATCAATGGTGGTATAATCGAAAGTTCTGAAAATGGCACTGCAGTTTTCTTCTAGGATCCCAGCAAAAAGAAGTCGGTGGCCAAGCGGTCTTAGGAAGTCA
>JAZNBP010000065.1:0-1667 GCA_045587085.1 Acutalibacteraceae bacterium
TCAAAAAATTCCTCTACAAGCTCGGTATCAAAATTGCCGACCTTTTTTGCCCTCATCGGAAGGGAATATTCAAGGTGGCTTCTGCCCGAAATATCAACCGCACAAAGCACCAGACTTTCGTCCATTGGCAAAAGGAAATTGCCGTAACGAACAATACCCTTTTTATCGCCTAATGCATTAGAGAATGCGTCACCTAAAGCAATGCCTATATCCTCGGCGGTGTGGTGAAAGTCAACCTCAACATCGCCCTTGCAGTAAAGCTCAAGGTCAAAGCGAGCATGACGGGCAAAAAGTGTCAGCATATGGTCTAAAAAACCACAGCCCGAATCGATTTTCGAAACACCTTTTCCGTCTATATTAAGCTTTAGGCTAATATCTGTTTCATTGGTTTTACGATTTATTGTAGACTGTCTCATATCAGTTCTCCTTAAATATATCCTTAAGCGTGGTAATAAAGGCTTCCATTTCCTCTCTACTGCCAATGGTTATGCGGATGTAATCCTTAATTCTGTCTTTTGCAAAATGTCTGATTAAAACTCCGTTTTCTTTAAGCCTTAAGTATAGCTCCTCACCGCTTAGCTTATCGCTTTTTGCAAATACAAAATTTGCTTTTGATGGGAGTACCGAAAAGCCTAATTTTTCAAGCTCTGTCACAGTATACTCACGATTTTTTATAATTTTTTTGCAGTTATCCATATAATAGTCATTGTCAATAATTGCGTATTCGCCTGCAATTTGGGTAAGGCGGTTGATATTGTATGGATTTGTAGAGTATTTTATGGTTTCAAGGTCGCGAATAAGCTCCTTATCGGCAATAGCGAAGCCTAGCCTGGCACCTGCTAATGAACGGGATTTTGAAAAGGTACCTACACACAAGAGATTTTTATATTTTCTCGTTAGCTCTACACAGGAAGTACCGCCGAAATCAACGTAAGCCTCATCTATTAGCACTATATTGTTTTTGTTGCTTTCAAGGATTCTTTCGATATCGGAAAGAGGGATATCCATGCCTGTAGGGGCGTTAGGATTTGCAATTACCACTAATTTATTTTGATTGCAAAAGCGTTCTGTGTCAAGAGAAAAATCATCTTTAAGCGGTATAATTTCAGTATCAATTCCGTAAAGCTCGGCAAAAACTGAGTAAAATCCGTAGGTGATGTCGGCAAAAGCAGAGCCGTTCCCACCGTATGCCATAAAGGCAAAGTTCAGAATATCGTCAGAGCCGTTTGATAGGAATACGTTATCGGTATCTACATTATACAAGTCGGCTATCGCTTTTTTAAGCTTTTTACAATCGGGGTCGCAGTAGAGTCTTAAATCCTTTATTTCGGCTTCGTTTATTGCCTTTATAACTCCTCTTGACGGGGGAAAAGGGGACTCATTTGTGTTAAGCTTAATGTATTTTTTATCCTGCGGTTGTTCGCCCGGGGTGTAGCTATTTATTTTTTGTAATCTGTCATTTAAAAAGCTGCTCATTTTTGCTCACTTTCAAATCTTATTGTAGCACTTCTTGCGTGGGCTGAGAGACCTTCCTTTTCTGCAAAGAAAGCGACATCCTCAGCTACACGCTTGAGTGCTTCTTTAGTATAATAGGTGTATTGAGACTTTTTCACAAAGTCATCTACCGACAAGGGACTTGAAAAACGGGCTGTTCCTGAAGTGGGCAA
>JAZNBP010000066.1:0-4343 GCA_045587085.1 Acutalibacteraceae bacterium
TATTTATGATGACAGAGAAAAGAATTGGTCTAAAGAGTATGCAGCCCGCGAGATTTCGCTTCATAAAAAGAACTTAACATTAGACCATCCTGACGGCTCTGTTACGACCTCAAAGCTTGCAGATGGGTGTGTTACCGAAGATAAAATTGATGAGGGTGTTATAGCTTCAATTCTTGAGAATAAATCTGAAATCGGCATTCTTCATTCTTCACTGCTTTCAGAAATTAATGCAAGAAGAACTGTAGATAATAAAAAAGCAGACAAAGCAACAACACTTTCAGGGTATGGAATTGAAGACGCTTATACAAAGGATGAAACAGATGAGGCAATTTCAGGAGCGATAGGAAATATTGAAATCCCTGAAAGCTCTAACGGTGTCGGAAAGAAATATCTTGATAAGGGTGAAATTTTTAACGACTATGAAAACAACATAGCCGACACCCCAAATTCTCACGCGAGCGGAGGAAAAACTGTAGCAAGCGGTCACGGCTTTAAGGTTATAGAAACTTTTGATAATGGTGACGGAACAGGTACATATACTCTAAATAATGTCACAGGATTAGAAGTCGGTATGACGTATTCTGTAAGACTATCAACTGCAAGATATAATGCAGGTGTTATAACTGATATCACAGGAAACGTTGTAACTGTTGATAACTTTAAATATATTGCCTTAGATGACGAAAAGACTGAGCCTGATAATCCTGAAGAATTTAATATACATAACTATTTTATGGTTGTTGGAAGACCTGATTTGGGAGAATTGGAAGTAGGTTTTAATGCATTTGCTTCAGGGGAGAATACAGTTGTTTCAGACCGTGATGGGACAGGCTTTGGCAGGGATAATTTAATTATAGGTCAATATGGCTTCGGACACGGAAGAAATAACATCGTTGGTTATTCTGCATATGGCGGAGGAAGAAATAATAAGGCACTTGGAGATTTTTCTTGTACATTCGGTGAGGGAAATGAAGCCTTAGCAGGTTATTCCGATGCACGAGGAAGAAGTACAAAAGCTAAAGGAGAACAGTCTGTAACACGTGGTACAGGAACAATTGCAACAGCAAGAGACCAAGTAGTACTCGGAAGATACAATATTGAAGACCTTGCTAAAGCGTTTTTGTTCATTATAGGTAATGGTTCTTCTTCTGAACGAAGCAATGCTTTAACAGTTAATCCTGATGGCACTCTGTGGGTATCAAGCAGAATACTGTTAGGGAATGACAATAAAGAAATTGCGACAAAGATTGATGTTAATACAGCAAAATCAGAAGTTTACACTACATATTCAGGTACGGGCTGGAGAGCCTTCAAAACAAGTCCGTCTTCAAAATCGGCAGGGAGTGTTTCATTTGCAACTAATTATGGAGAAGTAACTCAAAAATCTGCTGGCGGAGCTGCCTTTAATTTATATACAAAAGTAAATGGAAGAGGGGCTTCAGCGTTTGGTGATACTACTATTGCAAGCGGTGAAAATCAAATAGTTCGCGGAAAGTTTAATATTGAAGATACAAATAATGACTATGTAGAGATAGTTGGTAATGGTGAGAAAGATAAACCATCTAATGCCTATACTCTTGATTGGAGCGGTAATGGTTGGTTTTCTGGTAACGTTGAAGCAGATGCAATAATTCTTAGAAGCTCGACTAAGGGTAGCACAAAGAAATTCAAAATCACGATAACAGATGACGGAACTTTGTCTTCAACGGAGGTGGTTAAATAATGGCAGAAAGCTATATTTATGTAAAAGATACAGAGCTTAATGCTCTTGATAATAAAGTTAGCAAATTAGAAGAAACAGTCGAAACAATAAATACTGACTTTGAGGAAAAAGGCTTAGGTGATATGTTAAAGTCCAGATACGATACAAATAATGATGGTGTTGTAGATAATGCAGAAAAACTAAATGGGCAGGAAGCTTCCTATTATGCAAAAGCAGAAGATTTAGCGAATAAAGCCGATACAGGTCATACTCATACAGAATATGCAAAAGCAAGTGATTTAGCTAATAAATGTGATATAGACCATACTCATACAAAATCACAAATCAGTGATTTTCCGACAAGTATGACACCAACAGCTCATAGTCATACCCAAGATGAAATTACAAGTCTTAAAAATGTACTCAACCAAAAAGCCAACTTGGCAGATATTCCTACAAAAACATCTGACCTTTCAAATGATAGTGGATTTTTAACCAAACATCAGGATATTTCAGGTAAAGCTAATGCTGATTTGTCAAATGTTGAAGATGATGTATTAAAAACAAAAATAGAAAGCTTTAGTTTGTCGGGCGGTTGTAAAATTGCAACAGGCTCATACGTAGGAACGGGCAAATATGGATTTTATAATCAAAACAGATTAGAGTTTGACTTTGCTCCTAAATATGTTCAAATAATGAAGTATGATGATAGCAAGGAGTGTATTACACACGTACAAACATTTATATATCCTGCAAATCGTGGGGAATTTGTCAAAACAAATGCGTGGCTTGAGGTGTCGTGGGCTTCTAATGGGGTGTCTTGGTACGTTACAAAAGACGGCAGTGTGTCAATAGATGCATCAGACCAGCAAAATGCAGAAGATATAACGTATTATTATGTTGCCATAGGGTAATGAGAGGCGGTGTGAAGTGATTGAATAATGAGATTATAGTGGCAGTTATGTCCTTAATTGGTACAGGCATAGGCTCACTTGGCGGAATTATGACAGCAAACAAGCTTACAAATTACAGAATACAACAGCTTGAGAAAAAGGTTGAAAAGCATAATCAGGTGATTGAGCGTGTGTATGAGCTTGAAAAAAATGAAGCGGTCATAGAAGAGGAAATTGAGGTTGCAAATCATAGGATTAAGGATTTAGAACAGTACCACAAATGAGAAAGGAAGATGTAAGATGAAAGTGAGAAAAGCAACGCTGATAAGAACGATAGTTCTTGTAATAGCACTTATAAATCAGGTGCTTACAGCTTTAGGTAAAAATCCATTACCCTATAGCGAAACTGAAATTTATGAGGGAGTTTCCCTGATGCTGACAGCGACAGCTTCGATTGTAAGCTGGTGGAAGAATAACTCGTTTACACAAAATGCACTAAAAGCAGATGAATACAAAAAAACATTAAACTAAAAGGAGAGAAAAAACTATGTATAAACTTATTAACAAAATTATGAACAAGGCAAGAAAAGAAAAGGTTGATATCGGAGTGGCATATGCAATGTTAATTTCCGAAGAAGGACAAAACGGGGAGCTAAAAGAGGCTTATAAATTCTTAAGTAAAAATCAGGTAGCGATATTTAAGCTTAAGAACAAAGGTCTTGAAGATGAAATAAAGCGGGTTTGTGACATTTCAGCTGATAAAAAGAAGGTTTGGAGATACATAAACGGTCTTTATGAAAAAGGCGTGATAGAAAGATGAGCGTAACTTCTACTTGCAGAGATATAGGAGAATTAACTCCCGAGGCGCAAAAAGCCTGTAATCTTTTTATGGAAGAATGTCAAAGACAGGGCTTAAATGTTTTAATAACGGAAACATACAGAAGCCAAAAAAGGCAGGATTATCTTTATGAACAAGGAAGAACAAGAGCGGGGAAAAAAGTGACGTGGACTAAAAATTCACGTCACACCTCTCGTCGTGCCTGGGATATTTGTAAAAACGTAAAGGGTGAGGAGTATTCCGATACAGAGTTTTTTAAAAAGTGCGGTGAAATTGCAAAAAGCTTTAATATAACGTGGGGCGGAAAGTGGAAGACTCCCGACATACCGCATTTTGAAATATCGGAAAATTGGAGCTATAAAGGAGATGAGATTATGACAGAAACACAAAAACAGGAATTTGAAGCCTTAAAAGAAAAGGTAAAAAAGCTAAATGACAAGGTATGGCTTTTGGAAAATCCTGATAACATAAAAAAAGAAGATGCACCCGAATGGGGAAAAGAAGCAGTTGAGTTTTTCGTAAAACACGAAATCTTAAAAGGCGATAATTCAGGGATAAAGCTTTCAAATCTTAAAATATGGTTCTTGGTTATCCTTTACAGAACAATTGAATTTTTGAAGAAATAATTTTTATTAGGCACCTGTATTTTTAGGTGCCTTTTTTCCTTGACTGCGATAAAAAATTATGTTAAAATACCTCTTATAGAAACAAAAAAGAAGGGATAATAATGACAAAAACAGGACTTATTATGGAAGGCGGCGCGATGCGGGGAATGTTCACCGCAGGAGTTACCGATGTTTTAATGGAAAACGGTATAGAATTTGACGGCGGTATAGGTGTTTCTGCGGGTGCGTGCTTTGGCTGTAATTATAAATCAAAGCAGATAGGGCGTGCAATCCGTTATAATATG
>JAZNBP010000067.1:0-7245 GCA_045587085.1 Acutalibacteraceae bacterium
CATTATATATTAATATCTGTAAAAAGTCAAGAAGTTTTTTAAAAATTATCATTTCAACATAAAAAGAGCCTCAAAACGGCTCTTTTATGGGTAAAATCAACATATTTCAAGAATAAAAATCCTTAAAAAGTATACAAAAAAAGCCATTTTAAGTTGTAGAGATTAACAGAAATAAATATATATTTATAACGCGTGACAAAATTCTACAAAATTTGATAACAGAGGTGTTGTATAATAGCAAAAACGAAAGGACAAGCATAAAAAACAGAGTAGGAAAAATGTATAAAAAACGGAGGTAGAAAAATGAGAAAAATTATATTTTTTTGCACTATGATTATGTTGATGAGCTTTAAGCTTGCATACGCAGAAGGAAGCTATATAACCTGTGATACGCAAGTAAGCGGTACAAAGGTGACGATAAGCGGACAGATAGTAAATGCAACTAAGCAAAACGAGGTAATCTTAATGGTGGGGAATGATAATAATGTAATTTACATAAACCAAATAAAAAGCTCAGATGACGGGCAGTTTGTTTTTAATTTTAGCATACCTGCAGATACCCCCAGCGGAGAGTACAGCTTCAGAATAAATTCCGATTCTGATGCTGAAGCGTATGTTGGCACATTAAATTACAGTTCGAATTTAACAGCGGTGAGAAATAAAATTATGGAAGCAAATATAGAGATTATAATATTGGGATATGAACCGAATGTTTGCGGGGATATATATTGTACTGAAGATAAAAAAATAAACATACATATTTTGAAAAAGACGGATAATACAGAGATTTATAATCAGACAATAGTGCCGTCAGACGGCCGTGCGTATATATCCTTCAAATTGCCGAAGCTTTTATATCCAACGGAGTATGAAATGGTTGTGAATTGTACGGATAACACTAATAAGATTTTAGCAGAAATGACAGTAGATATTAATTCCAGGGGTTTGATATTAGAAACAAACGTCTTGGCAAATACAGCAGAAAATGTTGATATAAAAGGCGGAGTTAGAAGTGATACAAATATAATTAATAAAGAATTTGCTTTTTCAGGAAGAAAAGAAAAGTCTTTGACTATTCCCAACATCTTGAGAGGAGGAAATATTAAGTTAAACCTTGAAGGGTATGAAAAGATATATACTGATTTTGGATATAGCCGTAAATATATTAAAAATATAAGCAAATACGGAGAAAAATTTTTAATTGCCGTGAATGTATTTGATTTAGAAGCTTGTATTAAAGACAAGACATTTACGATTTTGTATCCGCATAATGACGATGCGGTTATTCTTGATGATTTATGTAAATTTACACAAAGGAAGGATTTGAAGGAGGGACTGATTGAGGATACGAATATAACAGTGCTTGAATATAAGCCGGGATACATAAGGTTTAGGATTGATGAGGAGATACCTGAGGGGGGCTTTTTGACCAGAACTGTTAATGTTATAGGGTTCATAGGAAATGTTTTGGGCGAACAAACAATAGAACTTATTGCACAGGGGGATAGAGTACAATGAAGAAAAAAATAATTATTTTATTATCGGTTGTAATGCTTTTGTCAGGGTTTGAGGCAATAGCACAGAAGCTCGTTGAAAAAGTGAGCGAAGTTGTATCCGAAAGCGAGTTTATAAAAACAGAAGAAAAAGTCGCAATTGAAGATGAGCCGGTTGAAAAACCGACCCGTGTTGAAATTATTTCAGAGGATGAGGTCCAGCAATATATAGAAGACCTTGAGAAAGAGAATAATAAAGACCAGAAAACACAAACAAAATCAAATGACGGAATAGCTCTTTTATCAAGCAGCAGCGAAACTGCGTCGCTGTGGAGAATTTCTCTGCTTGAACAGTTTTCTGAAGAATATTTAATGCCTTTGAGGGAAAGAGAAGGAGAGCAGGTTATAGGAAATACAAACCGTCTTGTATACAGAGCTGTAGATTTGTCTCTTGAGGGAAAAAACGGTCTTGATTTAAATGTTGTAAGAAAGCTTGATAATCAGAATTTTGAAAGAATGCATTATATAAGAGAAGGTTCTAGTGGGGAAAGAGGAGTTGTACTCTATATTTATGCTTTCAGACGACAAGACACAGGAGAACAAATAAATATAGGTTTTTATTCTAAAGATGAATTTTATTTATATATGTCTGAGGGTGCATATGTTCCCGAATTCCCTGAAGAACCAATCACTGCAGACGGCTATACATTTTATGATTTTGAGGAAATGAGATGGAGCAAAACGTTTAAAGAGGGATATATATTTATCGAACCCATATCAGATGAAATGCTCGATTATGCAGGAGTGTACAGAAAAACTATTTATTCAATTGTAACCCGCAGGCTAACTACGGGAAGAAACGATATAGGAGCAGGATGGAAATATGAGCTTCCTGCCATTGATATGTTTGAAGATGAATGTTCAGAAAGAGACTATGGAAATTATGATAAATACAGAATTGACCGTAGCGGAATTTTTGCGGATATTGATGGGCAGATACATTCATTTACTTCATATTTAGAATATAGAGATTATGACGGAGGAGATATAGGCAACTATTCTGAAGACTTTTATTCAGAAGATGATAATATATCATATGAAAGCTTTTATGAGTATCAGCAATTAGAACCGTATGGAATAGAATATAATATAACAGCATATGAAAAAGACAGCGGATTAAAATATTATATGTATTCTTCAAGAAGAACTATAAGCGATGAACCGAGCGGAAGAGTGGCGGCGATTGTTGATGAATTCGGAAATGCGATAAGATATGAGTATAACAACGAAGGAGGTGCGTTATCAAAAATAATAGACACATATAATAGAGAAATACTTTTTGATAACGGTATCTCATACAAAGATCCTGAAAGCGGAGAAACTAAAAGGATAGACTATAAAGTCGAAACGTTAGAGCCGTCAGCTTTGGAAAATGGAAGCCTTTTATCAGGAAAAGATGTATTAAGGCTTACCGTAACAAACGAAGCAGGAGAACAGACGGTATATGAAAGCAGAAAGACAGAGGGGACTGCGAGCTTCACAGGTTATGAAATGGGAAAATTTCAAAAAGCAAGAAGCTTGTATGAGAAGACGGTAACAACAACAATGGGATATAATCTTGAAAGGATTGTTTTCCCTGATGGAAAACAGACCCATTATGAGTATAGTTATTTCTATCACGCTATGCCTGAAACCCGTGTACAGAAGGCAATGTTTGTTTTGAGTAAGCGTTATGATATTGAGGGAGGAGAACAAAAAAACTGCGTAGAGTATGAATTTGAGGAAGGTCATGAACATTCAATAACAGGTGTTAGAGCAGACGGAAGAAAGAATGTAGTTGAATTTGATGCTGAGGGAAAACGTACAAGTGATTATATATATAGCAAGGCAGATAAATTTTTAAAAGGCGAAACCTATACCTATGGAGTTTATGACAGAGTAAGTATGATACGCTCATCATTGGGGGCTATGGAAAACACTACAAATTATACGTATTCTTCAAGATACCGCGTGTCAAGCGAGTATGATGACTGGAAAAAAACAAATTATACATATAGTGAGTTAGGAAATGTGCCTTCTAAAACGGCATATAGCTATAAAAAAAGTATAAGTTATATTGATGATTTCAGTATTCAAACTACAAAGCTTGAGGGTACGGGAAAGGTTGAATACGAAAAAGTTATAAAGGGGGGTGAAATAAAAGCTCAAACCAAGTATGAATATGATGAATCGGGAAACATCGCTTGTATATATTCCTGGACAAAAGATACGAATGGTGACGGGGTATTGGATTTTGAAGATGAATATATCAAAATAAACGGCGAATATGAGGTAACAGATAAAAAAACCTTGTCTTATACAAGCTTTGCTGACAATCTTTTAAATGCAGACGGAGAAAACGAGGGGAAAGCTTCTTTAAGCTATGAAAATAATATTTTCGGAAGTGCGATACTTGAAAAAGACTCATACGGAAATGAAACAAAAGCAGAGTATGATGAGTTAAACCGTCCTGTCAAAATAATTATGCCTAATGGGGGACAAAGAACTGTAGAATACAACACAATTGAAAAATACACCATTTTAACAGATGAAAACGGTATAAAAACTAAATTCATATATGATTCTTTTGGAAACGTAAAAGAAAAGCAAAGATATCATAACGGAAAATATGTGACCTTTGAGAAGTATGCATATGACAGTATAGGAAGAGTTGTAACTGCAATAGTAATGAAAACGGATGATATCGGAACAGAAACTGCCTATTCTTATGATGAGCTTGATAGAATAACGGATATAACCGTAACGGATTTGTCGGGTAATCTTTTATACACAGAAAATAATATATATGAAACAAAAACTACTTATTATGAGATAAGAAATCAAAGGACAAGTCCCGAAGGTGTTTCACTGGCTTGTGATATTAAAAGATATGACAAATACGGAAACTTGGAATATGAAGCTAAAAAAACCGAAGATGAAGAACAGTTTTTTGAGTATACATATGACTATCTTGGAAGAAGGTTAACATCAAAGGACCCAAACGGAAATATTAGCACATATACATATGATACTGCAGGAAATGTTTTAACCGAAACGGATGCTGAAGGAAATGTAACAAGCTTTTCATATGACCTTGCAGGACGTTTAATCTCACAAACAGATGCAATGGGGAACACCTCAAAGTTTTACTATGACGGTCTGAGCAGAAAAATAAAAGAAGAGCTTCCTCTTGATGAAAGAACCTCTGTAAGTAAAATATATTATGATAAAAACTCTAATGTTATAAAGCAAGCGGTACAGAACAATTCTTCAGAAAACGAGGAAAGCTTTAAGATAACAGAGTTTAAATATGACAGTATGGGCAATACAATTGCTAATATCGGAAGAAGCGAAGACGGTGACAGTGTTGTGCAGTATGAATACAATAAAGCAAACCAGCCGATTAAGATGATAACAGGCTTATCCGAATATTCTGAAAATCCAACAGACGGAAATGTAACCTCATACGAATATACAGACGGAATGTTGACTAAAATAACAGACCCGTTAGGACAGTCGGAAACATATACATATGATTTTTTAGGAAATATAGATTCAAAAGAGGACCGAAACGGAAATGTTTTTGGCTATAAGTATAATGTTTACGGAGTTACAGAATATACAACCTCAGAATATAACCATATGAACGATACTTGGATGCTTATCGGGAGAATAACAGAGTATGACAGCTTTGGAAGGGTGGCAAAAAAGGCAGAGTACTATGATAATATGGGTACAGATGAAATTTCTTACACTTATGACTCATTTGGAAGACTCATTTCAGAAACACAGGAAAATACCAAGAAAGAGTATACCTATGACTTGAATAATAATCTTACATCATACACCTTAAAGGAAAATGATGAGATTAAAACACAGAATACCTATACATATAACAGCCTGAACCAATTGACAAATCAGACAATTGATGATAAAATGGTTATATACCAATATAATCCTGTCGGAAGCCTTATATCTAAAAAGACAGGCAATATGGAAACGTTGTATGAGTATAATCAAGGACAGCTTGTAACAAAGGTTACAAATAAAAACGGTGAGAATGAATACAATAGCTATTCGTACACTTATTCAATTGACGGAACACGTATTGGAGAAACAGGAAGCGACGGAGTTTCAAAAAAATATACATACAATAATCTTGGAAGACTTACACAGGAAGTTATAAAGAACAATCGTACCACATATGAGAAAAAGTATGTATATGATGCAAACGGAAACCGAATAAGAAGCCTCTATGACAACACAAGATATGAATACGATGCTAACAACAGGCTGATACGGGAATATGAAGGAGATATGTTTATCATATATACATATGACCCGAACGGTAATTTGTGTGCGAAAAACGGCGGAATGTATTCAGGAGAAGGAACAACCGATATTACAATAGACGAAAAAGGATACAGGACATCAATATATGAGTATGATATATATAACCGATTGGAAGGGATTGTAACAGACGGTGTATATACCGAGTATACGTATGGAGCTGACAATTTAAGAAAGAGTAAAACAGTAAACGGGGTCACAACAGGATATGTATGGAATAACGAAAATCTTGTAGCTGAAACAGACGGAGAAGCAATCAGGAAAATCCATAGCTATACATTAGACGGAATAACGATGACAACAGATAACGGAAGTGACATATTCTATCTAAAAAATGCACACGGAGATGTAACAGCACTAACTGACAGCACAGGAACAATCACAAGAAATTATCAGTTTGACGCATTCGGAAACCAATTAACACAAAACATAGACGACACAAATCCGTTCCGCTACGCAGGGGAGTATTTTGACCAAGAGTCAGAAATGATTTATCTCAGAAATCGTTATTACAATACCGAGATAGGAAGATTTATTACCGAAGACCCTATAAGAGATGGTTTGAATTGGTATGTTTATTGCAATAACAATCCTATTAACTTTATTGATCCATTAGGTTTAAAAATTGAGATAAAAGGAACGTCTAATCAACAGAGTGCTATGTTTGAGCAATTACAATTACTTACAGATGACAAGCTTATTTTTAATTCAAGGACAGGAAATGTATCTTATAAAGCAAGTGATAGTGTAGAAAGGGAAGTAGCAACAAATCTTGTAAGGGATATTATTGATAATGATATCAAAGTAGGTATGATTTTTAACAATGAGCCAATGTATAAGTCTATTTTTGGTACTGCAACCGCGAGTAAATATGATTCTAAAGGTGATATAACTGTTTTAGATATATATTTCGATACCGAATTCACTCCAGGTGTATGGTCATATATTGAGAATGAGGGATATCAAGAAGTGGCATTACCAGCATTTATGTGTCTCGGGCATGAATTAGTCCATGTTATTAGAAGAATGACAGGGGTGCAACGAGAACCCCATATAAAAGGTTATTATGTTGGAGGACCTCAGCCAGGAAAAACATTATTAAGAGTGGCAACTCCCGAAGAACTTGAAACTTCAGGAATTGATTATTATAAAGCAATATATGGGTCGTTGGTAAGTGCAAAATATGTAGAGGCATCGAAATTCTATTATTCAGAAAATGCTCTACGTTTAGAGTATGATAAAGTACACAAAAACGATCCAGGCTATATGCCGATGGGAAAGAGAGTTGCATATTAATGTTAAAACGAATGTTTATGATAATGATTTTATTATATGTATCTGTAAATTTTGTCACAATTACAGC
>JAZNBP010000068.1:0-12748 GCA_045587085.1 Acutalibacteraceae bacterium
ATATATGCATAGAAATTAATAATTTTTGCATATTATGCGAAAACGGAGGAATAAAAATGAATAAAAAAGATATCAAAAAGGTTGTCCTTGCTTATTCAGGAGGTCTTGACACATCAATCATAATTCCGTGGCTTAAGGAAAACTATAACAATCCTGAAATCATCGCCGTTTCCGGCAATGTTGGTCAGGCAAGCGAATTGGAAGGTCTTGAAGAGAAGGCTATAAAAACCGGTGCTTCTAAAATTTATATTGAGGATTTAACCGAGGAGTTTTTGACCGATTACGTTTTCCCTTGTGTTCAGGCGGGTGCTTTGTATGAGGATTATATGTTAGGTACTGCATTTGCACGTCCTCCGATTGCAAAAAGAATTGCTGAAATAGCTATTGCTGAGGGTGCCGACGCTATCTGTCACGGATGTACAGGTAAGGGTAACGACCAGGTTCGTTTCGAGTTGGCAATTAAGGCTTTCGCACCCGATATGCCTATTATCGCTCCTTGGAGAGAATGGGACATCAAATCACGTGATGAGGAAATCGATTATGCTGAGGCACACAATGTACCTCTAAAAATCAGCAGAGAAACTAATTATTCAAAAGATAAGAATATCTGGCACCTCTCACACGAAGGTCTTGACCTTGAAGACCCCACTAATGAACCGCTTTACAATAAAGAAGGATTCTTGGAAATGGGTGTAAGTCCTGAAATGGCACCCGATAAGCCTACTTACGTATCGCTCCACTTCGAGCAGGGTATTTGCACCGCTGCTGACGGTAAGGAAATGTCTGCTACAGAGCTTGTTACATATTTAAATAAGCTTGGCGGAGAAAACGGTATCGGACTTCTTGATATTGTTGAAAACAGACTTGTTGGTATGAAGTGCCGCGGTGTATATGAGACTCCCGGCGGTGCAATTCTTTATAAGGCTCACGCAGTTCTTGAAAGCATTTGTCTTGATAAAGAAACTGCTCATTATAAGTCTTTGGTTGCACAAAAATTGGCTGAGCTTGTTTATAACGCACAGTGGTTTACCCCTTTGACAGAGGCAATTCTTTCTTTTGTTAAGACAACTCAAAAAACCGTTACAGGTGATGTTACCTTAAAGCTTTATAAGGGTAATATGATTAACGCATCTGTTTCTTCACCCTATTCGTTGTATGACCCCGAAATCGCAACCTTTGATGAGGATGAGGTTTACGACCAGAAGGATAGTGCAGGATTTATAAATCTTTACGGACTTCCCACAAAGGTTTATGCTAAGATGAAGGCTAAAAACGGTTTAAAATAAAATAGTAGGGTGGAGAATATCTCCACCCATTAATCAATTTATAAAGTAGGTATAAAAATGGATAAAATGTGGGCAGGTCGGTTTAGCAAGGCTCTCGATAAGGAAGCAGACGATTTTAATTCATCAATACATTTTGACTGCAGAATGTATAAGCAGGATATTACCGGCTCTATGGTGCATGCCTTGATGCTTAAAAATCAGGGTATTTTAACAACTGACGAATATTCGCAGATTTTAAACGGCTTATCTGCTATTTTAGAGGATATTGAAAACGGCAAGCTTTATTTTGATATGGATGCTGAGGATATACATATGTTTGTTGAAGCCGAGCTTACCAAAAGAATCGGTGACGCAGGCAAAAAGCTCCATACCGCTAGAAGCCGTAATGACCAAGTAGCACTTGATATTAGGCTGTATTTAGCGGTAGAATGTGAGGAAATTGGTAAGCTTATACTTCGTCTTATTGAGGCTATAAAAGATAAAGCAAGTGAAAATATCGACGCTATAATGCCCGGTTATACACATCTACAACGTGCTCAGCCTATTACATTTGCTCACCATATTTTAACATACGCTTTTATGTTAAAGCGTGATTTTGACAGAATTAACGATGCAGTTAAAAGAATGTTAAGTCAATGTCCAATAGGCTCCTGTGCCTTGGCGGGAACTACATATAATACTGATAGAGCATTTGAGGCAGAGCGTTTAGGCTTTAGTGGTATTAGTCTTAATAGTATTGACGGTGTTTCGGATAGAGATTTTTGTGTTGAGCTTTTGTCGGCATACAGCACTATTATGATGCATTTGTCACGCTTTAGTGAAGAAATAATTCTTTGGTCAAGCTGGGAATTTAAGTTTTGCGAGCTAGACGATAGCTATACCACCGGCTCCAGCATTATGCCACAAAAGAAAAATTCTGATATGGCAGAATTGGTTAGAGGAAAAACCGGCAGGGTATACGGTGATTTATTCGCAATGCTGACTATTCTTAAAGGAATTCCGCTAGCTTATAACAAGGATATGCAAGAGGATAAGGAAGCTATATTTGATGCTGTTGATACAGTTAAAAAATGTCTTTCTATTTTTGCACCAATGGTTGCTACGATGAAGGTAAACAAGGAAAAAATGTATAAGGCGGCGGGTGAGGGCTTTATTAATGCTACCGACCTTGCCGATTACCTTGTAAAGAAAGGTCTTCCTTTCAGAACAGCATACAAGCACGTGGGTGAAATTGTGGCTTTTTGTATTGAAAACGGCTTTGTTTTAGAAAATATGCCACTTGAAAAGTATAAAGAGTTTAGCGATTTATTTGATAAAGATTTGTATGATGAAATTTCGCTTGAAACCTGTGTTAACAAGCGTGTTTCAAAGGGAAGCACAGGACCTAAATCAGTCGAGGCACAAGTTAAGTTTTTTGAGGAATTTTTGAATGAAAAAGGTATTCATTGACGGAAGTGCGGGAACTACGGGTCTTAGAATTATTGAAAGACTTGAAAACCGACAGGATATTGAGCTTATAAGACTTACAGAGGAAAACCGCAAAGACATAAACGCAAGACGCGAAGCATTAAATCAGGCAGATATTGCATTTTTATGCCTTCCCGATGCGGCGGCTATTGAAGCTGTTTCTTTAATAGATAATGAAAATACAGTAGTTATTGATACTTCTACGGCTCACAGAGTAAATACTTCGTGGGCGTATGGGTTCCCTGAATTATCTGCGGATTATGAGGAAAAAATTAAAAGCTCTAAACGAATTGCAAATCCCGGTTGTCACGCAAGTGGCTTTATTGCACTTATTTTTCCGCTTGTTGAAAAAGGAATTTTGCCTAAAGACGTATTGCTTTCTGCTACATCTATTACCGGATATTCAGGCGGCGGCAAAAAAATGATTGCCGAGTATGAGGATTTCGAGCTTGATAGTTTGCTTACTGCTCCTCGTCAATACGGAATATCCCAAAAGCATAAGCATTTGCCTGAAATGAAGGCTGTAACAGGAATAGAAAACGAGCCTTTGTTTTTACCCATTGTAAGTAATTTTTATAGCGGTATGGAGGTTACAATTCCACTGTTTGCCTCACAGCTAAATAAAGGTTTTACTGTAGCTGACATTAAAAATGCTTATAAAGATAAATATAATGGTCCTGTTGTAAAATATGTTGAGGAATTTGACGAAAACGGCTTTGTTTCTGCAAACAAGCTTGAATTGAAGGACAGTATGGAAGTATCCGTTTCGGGTAATGACGACAGAATTTTACTTATTGCCCGTTATGATAATCTTGGCAAGGGTGCTTCGGGTGCTGCAGTCGAATGTATGAATATTGTTTTAGGGGTAGAAAAAACTACCGGACTAGAGATTTGAGGTATTGTATATGAAAATTATCACCGGCGGCGTTTGTGCTGCCAAAGGCTTTACCGCTAACGGAATTCATTGCGGTATCAGAAAGAATAAAACTAAAAAAGATTTAAGCTTAATATATAGTGAGACTTTGGCTAATACAGCCGCAGTTTACACAACAAACCTTGTAAAGGGTGCACCGCTTACTGTCACAAAAAATCATATTTCTAACGGTATGGCTCAGGCAATAATTTGCAATAGCGGAAATGCAAACACCTGTAATGCAAACGGCATTGAAATAGCTAAGCAAATGTCTTGCCTTTTAGCGGACGAGCTTAAAATTTCTGCTAGCGATGTTGTAGTTGCTTCTACCGGTGTTATTGGACTTCCGCTTGATATTGCACCTATAAAGGATGGAATTCCCTCACTTGTTAAGGGATTAGGCAAAGAAAAAAATCTTGATGTTGCAGAAGGCATTATGACTACCGATACAAAGGTTAAAGAAATCGCTGTAGAGTTCTGTGTTGGCGGTAAAACCTGTAAAATAGGCGGTATAGCAAAGGGCTCAGGAATGATACATCCTAATATGGCAACAATGCTTGTGTTCATTACAACTGATTGTGCTATCTCTACAGAAATGCTTCAAAAAGCACTTTCATCCGATATACAAAACACCTTTAATATGGTTAGTGTTGACGGTGACACCTCGACAAATGATATGGTAACAATTCTTGCTAACGGTATGGCAGAAAACGAAAAAATTGTTACTGAGGGGGAAAGCTTTAGCACCTTTATGAAAGCACTAAATACCGTTACAGTTCATCTTTGCAGATGTATAGCAGGTGACGGTGAGGGTGCGACAAAGCTTCTTGAATGTAAGGTATCAGGGGCAAAAAGCTTAGAAATTGCAAAAACTGTTGCAAAATCTGTAATCTGTTCGTCACTTACAAAAGCTGCTATGTTTGGTGCAGATGCTAACTGGGGACGTATTCTCTGTGCTATCGGTTATTCGGGAGCAGGTGTGGACGTTAATAAAATTGACGTTGCTTTTAAATCCCAAAAGGGTGAAATTTTAGTTTGTAAAGACGGTTCAGGCGTTGATTTTTCCGAGGAAATTGCTAAGGAAATTTTACTTCAAGATGAAATCGAAATTTTAGTCAATCTAAATTCCGGAGAATTTTCTTCTACCGCTTGGGGATGCGATTTAACCTACGATTACGTTAAAATCAATGGTGACTATAGAACTTAAAAGGGGATATAATTTATGTCATTAGGTAATATTACCAACGCTCAGCGTGCTGAGGTGCTGACACAGGCACTTCCTTACATACAAAAGTATAATGGTAAAATTGTTGTTATTAAATATGGCGGAAATGCTATGGTAAATGATGAGCTAAAGCATCAGGTAATGGAGGATATTATTCTTCTTCGACTTGTTGGTGTAAAGGTTGTTTTAGTTCACGGTGGCGGTCCCGAAATTACCGATACACTTAAGAAAATCGGCAAGGAATCTGTATTTGTTGACGGACTGCGTGTTACTGATAAGGAAACTGCAGATGTTGTTCAAATGGTTTTAGCGGGTAAAATTAATAAAAGTCTTGTTAATCTGCTTGGTACATTTGGCGGCAAAGCAGTTGGAATTTCCGGCATTGACGGTCATCTTATCGAAGCCGAAATCAAGGATGAAAGGCTTGGTTTTGTTGGTAAAATCAATAATGTTAATGTTCAGCCGATACTTGACCTGTTAGCACATAAGTATATACCTGTTGTATCTACTGTAGGTTGTGATAGTGACGGTAACGTTTACAATATCAACGCCGATACAGCTGCTGCATATATTGCAGGTGCTTTAGATGCCGAATGCTTGATTACAATGACCGATATTGCAGGTATTTTAAAAGATAAGGATAACCCCAACTCATTAATTCCGCTTATTGATTTAAATGACGCTAAGGAGCTTTTCCGTGACGGTACAATTTCAGGTGGTATGATACCAAAGGTTGAATGTTGTATTGAAGCTATTAACCGCGGAGTAAAAAAAGTATTTATAATGGACGGCAGAGTGCCACATTCACTTCTCGTTGAAACTCTAACTGACGAGGGTGCCGGCACAATGGTTATAAAGGATAAGGAAAATGAGCTTTAAGGAAAAGGATAGGCAATATATTGCGAATACATACTCTCGTTTTGATTTGGAACTTGTCGAGGGTAACGGGTCTATAGTTAAGGATGTAAATGGTAAGGCATATATTGATTTAGGTACAGGTATTGCCGTTAATACCTTCGGATATTGTGATGGCGAGTGGACAGAAGCTGTGTCAAATCAGCTTAACACACTTCAGCATACATCCAATCTTTATTACAGTAAGCCTTGCTGTGATTTAGCCGAATTACTAGCAACAAGGACAGGTCTTAAAAAGGTGTTTTTCTCAAATTCGGGTGCTGAAGCTAACGAATGTGCAATCAAGGTTGCAAGAAAATATGCCACCGATAAAAAGGGTAAGGATTGCTATAAAATTTTAACCCTTAAAAACAGTTTTCACGGCAGAACAATCACAACCCTTTCGGCTACAGGTCAGGATGTGTTTCATACTGAGTTTTTACCGCTTACAGAGGGCTTTTTATATTGCGAAGCAAATAATATAGCCGAGCTTGAAAATATTGTAAAAACCGAAAATATCGTTGCTATAATGTTTGAGTGTGTTCAGGGCGAAGGTGGAGTTTTACCTCTTAAAAAAGATTTTGTTGCAAAAATATTTGAACTTGCAAAAGAGTATGATATTTTAACTATTTGCGACGAGGTACAAACGGGTAACGGTCGTACAGGTACACTCTACGCATACGAGCAGTACGGTGTTTTGCCTGATATTGTATCAACTGCAAAAGGCTTAGGCGGCGGACTTCCTATTGGTGCTACAATGCTAGGTGAAAAAGTAAAGGATGTTTTGGTTCCTTCGTCGCACGGTTCTACCTTTGGTGGCAATCCCGTAGTGTGTGCAGGTGCTGTTAATATAATTAATCGCATTGATGATGTGCTGTTAAATGGCGTTAAAGCAAAATCGGAGTATATTATTTCAGCCCTTGAAAATGCAGACGGCGTAAGGAGTGTTAGCGGTTTAGGTCTTATGCTTGGTATAGAAACTGAAAAAGACGCATCAGAAGTAATTGCAGAATGTCAAAAGAATGGTGTTCTTGTTATAAAGGCTAAGAATAAGGTTAGACTTTTGCCAGCACTTAATATCCCGTGGGATTTGCTTGAAAATGCAATTGATGTATTAATTAATGCTTGTAAAACAGGAGAGTAATTATGGATTTAAAAGGTAAAAGCTTTTTAAAGCTACTTGATTTTAGCTCAGAGGAAATCGCTTGTTTAATTGGTTTGGCGGCTGAACTTAAATATAAGAAAAAAGCCGGTATTCCGCACTGTCTTTGCGAGGGCAAGAATATCGCTCTTATTTTTGAAAAAACCAGCACCCGTACACGCTGTGCTTTTGAGGTTGCAGGCTATGACCTTGGTATGGGTGTTACATATCTTGACCCGACAGGCTCACAAATCGGCAAAAAGGAAAGTATTGCCGATACAGCACGTGTGCTTGGCCGTATGTATGACGGAATTGAATACAGGGGCTTTGGTCAGGAAATAGTTGAGGAGCTTTCAAAATACGCAGGTGTTCCCGTTTGGAACGGACTTACAAATGAATTCCACCCAACACAGATTTTAGCCGATTTTTTAACTATTAAAGAAAAATTCGGTCATCTTGAGGGAATTAACTTTGTATATATGGGCGATGCTCGTTACAATATGGGCAATTCTTTAATGGTAGGCTGTGCGAAAATGGGACTTAATTTCACTGCCTGTGCCCCCGAAAAATATTTCCCCGACAAAGAGCTTGTAGATAAGTGCAAGGAAATTGCTAAATCAACAGGTGCTACTATCAGCTTTGAAACCGACCCGATGAAGGCTACAAAAAGTGCTGATGTAATTTATACTGATGTTTGGGTTTCTATGGGCGAGCCTGCAGAGGTTTGGGAGGAAAGAATTAAAGAGCTTTCTCCTTATCACCTGAATATGAAGCTTATTAAAAATGCTTCAGAAAATGTCGTATTTATGCATTGTTTACCCGCTTTTCACGACCTTAAAACCACTGTCGGCAAGGAAATAAGCGAAAAATTCGGCATTACTGAAATGGAAGTTACAGACGAGGTCTTTGAAAGCAAGTATTCCATTGTTTTTGACGAGGCAGAAAACCGAATGCACACAATAAAAGCTGTAATGGCTGCAACGCTGTAATGGAACAATAAAATCGTGGAGACAAGAGGACGGTTCTCTTGTCTCCTTTTTCGTTGTCATTTTTGAAAGACAAGGACGATAGAGTATGTTTTCCATACAAAGTAATAAGTAGTAGTTAATAGGTAAGATTTTTTACTTGTTTAGTTCTAAATCACTGACAAAATCGCATACAAAGTGTAAAATGGTTGAAAAATTTATCTTTTTATGTTAAAATGTAAGACAGTTGTAAAATTTTACACTTTGGAGGTAATACTTTATGATTAATACAGATAGACTTTGTCTTGGCTGTATGAATGATAACGGCGGTGAAAAATTTTGCCCTGTTTGCGGTTTTGATGCACAGAGCAGTAATCCTGAAAATGCCTTGCCGTTAAAGTTTAAAATTAATAACAGATATCTTCTCGGCAGGGTTTTAGCCTCTAACGGGGAGGGAATAACTTATATCGGTTGGGATACACTAGAGGATGCGGTTGTGCGTGTTCGTGAGTATTTCCCGACAGGCTTTGCTGAAAGAAATCCTGATAAAACGGTAAAAATCGCTGAAGGCGGTGCTTACACCTTTAATGAGGGACTTTTAGATTTTTTGCAAATTAACCGTACTATTATGAGAAGTGAGCTTCCGTCTTTAATGCCTGTGACAGAGGTGTTTGAGGAAAATGGCTCAATATATTCTGTTGCCAAAAATGTTCCAGGTATAACACTCGGTGAATTTTTGGATAAAAACGGCGGGACGCTTAAATGGGAACAGGTGCGTGCTTTGTTTTTACCGCTTCTCGATACGCTTATAGGTATGAACAATATTGGTATTATTCACGGCGGTATTTCTCCTGATACAATTATTGTAGGCCGTGACGGTAAATTAAAAATTTCCGGCTATTCTGTAATTAAACTTAGAAATGAGCAAAGCGACCTCGTTTCCGAGCTGTTTTCAGGATATGCTGCAGCAGAGCAGTACGGTCTCGAGGGGGTAGTCCTCGGCAAATACACCGACACTTATGGTTTAGCGGCTACATTATTCAGGGTTTTAATCGGTACAGTACCGCCCGCCGCTTCACAAAGGCTTGAAAACGATTCAATGACAATCTCTGCAAAATTTGCAGAGGAACTGCCACGTCATGTTTTATCTGCACTTGCTAACGGCTTGCAGGTTTTACCAAATAACCGCACAAAGGATATAGATTCATTTAAAAACGAGTTGGTTTACGGCGAAATTGAAAAGCCCGCAGTTGCTCTTAAAAATAATGTAGAATCCGAAATACCCCCTAAAAAATCCAGCTCTGGTAAATCTGCACTTTTGGCTGCAGTTATTACTGCTGTTGTCTTTTTGGGTATAGGCGCTGCTTTGATTTTCGGCGTTTTCAAAGACCAAATTTTTAAAAAGGAAGATACATCCGCTAATAAGCCAACTGCTGTGGTAGAGCCTGATGTTGATAAAATAGGCGATGTTGATGCTAATGCTGAGGTAAAGCCAAAGTATTATCTCGTTCCTGATTTTAACGGCAAATTCTACGCTGATATTTTAAATAATGAGGATTACGAAAACTTTAAATTTGAAATTGTAAGTACCGAATTTTCTGATAGCATACCTACGGGTGCTGTAACTAATCAGGATGTAAAGCCTGGCACACAGGTTAAAAAGGATGCCGTTATTAAGCTTACTGTAAGCAGCGGCAGTAAAACTGTTAAAATGCCAAGCCTTCAGGGGCTTACTCCGGAAGAAGCTATTTTGACCTTGCTTAAGAACGGTTTTATTTACTCAAATATTGAAATTGATAAGGAAAGTATGCTTGACGAGGATAAAAAATTAGGCATTTCAATTAAGCAAGAGCCAAAGGCGGGCACAACCGTTAGCCGTTACGAAAGCGTTAAGGTATATATTAACGGTGAAGCAGTTGAAGAGCCGGAAAATAATAGCGTTAATTAACTTTAAAAAGTACTTGATTTTTTATAATTAATGTGTTATAATTACTGTAGTCTTTAGAAAGGTGAGTGGGCAGGCCCACTCACTTTTGTTTTGAAGTAAATGTAATTAGGAGATGAAGGAATGGCAAATGTCGCCGATAGGGTGTATGACCTTATTAAATCTACCGTTGAAGCACAAGAGGTGGTTTTGTGGGATGTACGCTTTTTAAAAGAGGGAGCTTCGTGGTATTTGCGTGTATTTATTGACAAAGCGGACGGTGTTTCTATTGACGATTGCACTAATGTTTCCCACGCAATAGACCCATTGCTTGACGAGTATGACCCCATTGATAAGGCATATTATTTAGAAGTTTGTTCACCCGGTATCGAAAGGGAGCTAACACGTGATTTTCACTTTAAACGCTTTATTGGTGAAATTGTTAAAATAAGGCTGTATAAAGCTCTTGAAGGTAAAAAAGAATTTACGGGAACGCTTGTTTCGGCTGAGGAAAGCATAGTATTAGCCTGCGAAAACGGTGAAATTACATTTAACTTTAATGATATATCAAAAGCAAACGTATGCGATTTTGATTAAGAGAAATTTTGTTTGGAGGAATTAATAAAAAATGGCACGAAAGAAAATTGTAAAAACAGAAATTGATAATGCTGAGTTTTTTGCTGCATTAAAGCTTATGGAGGAAGAAAAGGGTATACCCCAAAAATTTATTGCCGAAAAATTTGCTGAGGCAATAGTGGTAGCTGCCCGTAAAGATTACGGCGGTAACGATATTGTTTCCTGCGTAATAGACCCTGAAAATCAGATTTTCACCGTAACAGCACGCAAGGAAATTGTTGATGTTGTTGAGGATTCCTTTACACAGATTTCTAAGGAAGAAGCTGCTAAAATAGACCCTGCTTCTATTGAATTCGGATTTGTTGAAATTAAGCTAGACCCTAGAAAGTTTGGTCGTGTTGTTGCACAAAATTCTAAAAACAATTTCCGCCAGGGAGTAAGAGAGGCTGAAAAAGGTCAAACCTTAGCAGAATTCCAGAGTCACAATCGTGAGCTTGTAACTGCTCTTGTACAAAAAATCGACCCCAAGACAGGCAACGCTATTTTAACAATAGGTCATACTGAAGCTACACTTCCAAAGCTTGAGCAGGTTCCTGATGAGGTTATCTCCGAGGGCGACCACATCAAGGTTTACGTTGTAGACGTTAAAGAAACCGAAAAAGGTCCCCGCATTATGCTGTCCCGTACACATCCCGGTCTTGTTAAGCGTTTGTTTGAAACCGAAGTACCTGAAATATTTGACGGTATTGTTGAGGTTAAGTCTATTTCCCGTCAGGCAGGCTCAAGAACCAAGATTGCAGTTTACGCCGCCGACCCTGAGGTAGATGCTATCGGTGCTTGTATAGGACCTAAGGGCTCACGTGTAAACAAGATTGTTGAAGAATTAGCAGGCGAGAAGATTGATATTGTTAAATACAGCGACGACCCCGTAGAGTATATTTCTGAATCTCTTTCCCCCGCAAAGGTGGTATCGGTTGATATTCTGTCCGAGGAACCAAAGACTTGCTGTGTGCGTGTTCCCGAATCACAGTTATCCCTTGCTATCGGTAATAAGGGACAAAACGTTCGCCTTGCAGCAAAGCTAACAGGCTGGAAAATTGATATTCATCCCGAAAGTGGATTTTTTGGTGAATAGGCCTTAAAAATTATCCGAAAGGAGCTACTGATTTGTCAGCTAAGAAATTACCTATGCGTATGTGTATAGGATGCAGAGAAATGAAACCTAAAAAAGAGCTTATAAGGGTTGTAAAAACTACTGAAAATCAAATTAAGCTCGACTTTACAGGCAAGCTTAACGGTAGAGGTGCATATATTTGTAAAGATAAAGCTTGTCTTTCAAAAGCCCATAAACAAAATGCAATTGCCAGAGCTTTTGATATGAGTGTGTCGGCTGACATTTATGCTCAACTTGAATCGGAGCTTGAAAATGAAAACTGAAAAAATACTATCTCTTTTAGGGTTCGCCACAAAGGCCGGAAAGCTGAGCTTTGGCTTTGATATGACTTCGCAGGCTATAAAAAAGAAAAAATGCTTTCTTATAGTGAATGCTTGTGACGTATCTGCCAAAACCTTAAAGGAAATTGATTATAAAGCTTTAGAATCAGGCATTAAACGTATTACACTTGAAGGTGTTGATATAAAAGCCTTGTCAGCAGCTGTAGGTAAGTCCTGCGGTATAATTTCAGTTAATGAAAAAGGCTTTGCTGATGCGTGTGAAACCGCATTTAATGAAGGAGGAAACGCTAATGACAAATAAATATAAATTAAGTGACCTTGCAAAAGATTTAAATATGAAATCAAAAGATTTAACTGCTCTTGTTTCAGAGGTGTGCGGTGTTGAAAAGAAATCCGGTGCCACTTTAAACGAGGAGGAGATTGGTCTTGTATTCTCAAAGCTTACAAATGACAATCAGGTAAAATCCTTTGATGAATATTTTGCTTTAGGTGAGGAAAACCGTGCTAAGGCAAAAAAAGCACGAGATGATGAAAAGAATAAAAAGCTCGCTGAACAGGCGGCTATTTTAGCCCAGCTTCAGGCGGCTGCTGCTGCACAAAATGCCGAAACAAAGGCTACTGCAACCAAAAAAGAAGCAGTTAAGCCCGAACCTAAAAAAGAACCTGTTAAAAAAGCAGATTCTAACCAAAAACCTGCTCAAAAGGATACAAAGAAAGCAGAGGCTCCTAAGACACAAGCTCCTAAGGAGACTCCCAAAAAGGCAGAGCATAAGCCCTCTGACCCGAAACCCTTTGTTTCTAAGAAAAGCGAAAAAACACCCGGTATCGCTCCTAATAGAGGTCCTGCCGAAATTCGCCACGTTAATACCAGAACTTCAAACGTAAACATTGATAAATATAAC
>JAZNBP010000069.1:0-5808 GCA_045587085.1 Acutalibacteraceae bacterium
ATTAGATATATTTTTAAATTCTATCCCCTCTTAAAATTAAAACAGCAGTGTTATATTACACTGCTGTTAATTTATTTATTATTTTACATCTAAAACCCATTCTTCGTGTTGTCTGAATTTATTTTCAAACTTTTTATTTAAAACACCTTTTTCTTCTAAATGAATGTAGCAAGCTCTGTCACAAGATCTTCCACAAATTGAAGAAATATAACTATGCATAATTGGCGGATAATATGAAATCTCGTTCATAACCGCACGTGATTCTTCAGGAGTTAACTGCTTCTCCCCATTTAGAATTTGAAGTCTGTCTTTCATATCAGGTAAAGCGTGAGGTGACATAAACGGATTTTTTGAAGCATTAGCACCTGCATAGTATGCTGCACACTGCCAAGGGTCTTTCTTTCCGTCTTTAATTGCGTTTCCTGGACAAGCTTTCATACATTCTCCGCAGTTATCACAGATATGTGGCTTAAATTCAGGTGTAGGCTCAAGCTCTGCATCTGTTAAAACAAAGCAGTATCTTTGGAGCGGACCGTAGTCTTCTGTAAGCAAAGTTCCGCTCATTCCGATTTCACCTATACCGCATTTTGCTGCAGTTTCTTCAAAATTCATCTGGTATTCATTAATACCGCGATAGATGTGATTATAAAGCATTTCAGGGTTTGTACTGTCATTTTCCTGCATTATAGACTGAGTTCTTCTCTGCGGAAGACCGATATATCCCTCTTCTTCTAAGATTCTGGCACAACGAAGTGACATCATAGGCATAACTGTTTCTTCCAACACTTCAAGACCCATTGTAGAGTAATGGTAATATGTTGTTCCCTCTTCTATACCTCTGTGAGTTCCTCTTAAAACTCTGTATGCAAGACAAATAACTGATTTTGTTTCAGGAAGTATTTTAAAAATAGGATCATCTTTTTCAAAACGGCTTGCAGGAGCAATACCTATAATATCAGGACCTAATGAAAGGTTCTTCAACTCATTAATTTTCTTAATCATATTTTTCCTACCTCCTTTAAGTGCTTAAAGCAAACATAATCACATTTCTTACCGCAAAGACAAGGCATATATCCTGTACACATAGGTAAGAAATTAATCTCTTTTATAATTTCTCTTGCTTCATCAGCAGTAAAATGCTTATCACCGTTTAAAATGGCTTCTCTTTCGGGATGGTCTTTTAGAAAATCATCTGTCATAAATGGGTTGGATTTATGAGCACCCTTATAGTAAACAGCGCACTGCCAGCTGTCTACTCCCTGTTCTGAAATCGCGTGTCCAGGACAGGCTTTAATACATTCACCGCAACCGTCACACATTTCGTCTTTTACAACTTCATCAGCTTGTAGAGGCATATCTGTAACGATAAATACGTATCTCATACAAGGACCGTATTTAGGGTTTATTACTCTTCCGTTTAAACCTATTGTACCAAGACCGCAAGCAACTGCTGCATTATTATAGTCTAATATAACGTCAGGAGCAGGTCTTCCCTCTGCAACTGATTCTGAGGCTACAACCTCAAACACATCTATAATTTCAGGGTTTGCAGACTTATCGCCTTTTACTCTCATATTAGGAACGCTTCTTTGAATACAAGCATCATATCCTTCATCTTCGATTATTCCTGCCATTTTGTAAAGGAATATTGTTGAAAATTCTTCATCAATATACTTTACGCCAACAGATGTGTATAAATAATTCTGATTTCCGTTTTCCATAGCACGATAGAAACCGCTGGGAACATAAAAACCAAATCCTATAACTGATTTTGCAGCAGGGCAAATAGCAGTAGGACTTTTTTGTAAAGGCTGGTCAGCGAATCTGTCTATACTTGCGATACCACATACAGCAGCACCGTATTCAATTGCTTTTTCTTTTATGTATTTACTATCAACTACCATTTATACTCCCTCCTATCTGTCAAGTCTCCAGGCTTTGCCTGTTCTTAAAGGTTCTTTGAATTTACCTTCAAGACATCCGCCCTTACGTTCTAACGCACTTACACAAGCTCTTATACAACCGCCGCACTTAGCCATTGCATAGCCAACCCAACACGGAGTATAAGCTTCTAATGCTCTTGCAGCAGCTACTTCGTTTTCGGCTGTCATTGCTACTTTACTGTCTAAAAAGTCAGCATTATCATCAAAAACGTGAGCTGGAACAAATGGATTATAGTATTTTCCGGCAGCTGTATAATATGTATTACAACGCCAAACATCAAGCTCACCCCAAGTGCATTCTTTTCCTGCAACATTTACTGTTATGCTCTTTTTAGGGTCTGTTGAGATACATCCGCCGGGACATTCTCTTGCACACTTCATACACATCTTACAAAGCTTTGGACCATCATATAACGGATCCGGTTCAAGCTCTGCATCAGTAAACAAGAACATAACTCTCTGCATTGGTCCAAATTCCGGAGTTAAGAGCATTTTACTCCAACCTATTTCACCAAGACCGCAGGCTACAGCACAAAGTCTGAAATGAATCTGCATATCCGGAGGAATCTGATCCTCTCTTGTGGATCTTGTATGAGGCATTGTTCTTCTGTCACCGGTAATACCATTACCTGAGTTATCCATACTGAAAGCCTTTTCCTCGGGTGAATAAGTCTGACCGAGTAAACCGTCCATATCAGAATAAATACCTCTTGCACCTGTGTTTCTGTAAACAAATGCTTCGTATCCTGCGTCCTCAATCATTCTTCCGAGTTCATAAAGCACAGCGGGACCGAACATCTGATTTGTTCCGCCGTATGCCATAGAAGGATACTGGAAAAACTGTGTCCCCTGCTCAATTCCTCTCTGAACACCTCTCGGAATACGAAAAGCAAGACAAATTGCGCTTTTTGCATCAGGATAAATGTTTTGAGGATTCCACTCTGCAGGAACACCGTCGAAACGGTCCATAGAGCCGATACCGCAAAGATCTGCACCGGCAGCTTTAGCCGCTTCTTTGATCATTTTACTTGTTAACATAACTACACCTCCAAATTATTATTAACAAAATTTTATTTTGCATATTGACTTTATCACATAAGTAATGTATAATCAATACGAAAAAGAAAGCAAAATCTTTCAAAAACAAATATTTTTGTTAAAGGTTGTGAAATTTATGCTAACAAACCAAATTAACCCTTTTGTGCGATATGCTTTTGTTTTAAGAAAAACTCCGGAAAATAAACTTGTCAAAAATGCAGATTGCAGAATTTACTATTTTATCGAAGGACAGGGTGAAATTATTGCTGACGGAGAGACTAAAAAAATAGAAAAAGACTCTGTAGTGATTTTAAGGAGCGGAACAAATTATCGTTGGAATATAGAAAATGATAAAAATATCAGTATTGCAATAATAAATTTTGATTACACGCAAGAACATTCTAAAAGGACTCATTTTTTTCACTTAATTCCTGAGGATATGTTTGATTTATCGGAAGTGTATTATACTGAAGATTTTGAAGACGCGGAAATTTTAAACAAACCCTTAGTTTTAAAGAATATGCACAGATTTAAAAAAGATATGCTTGAGGTCACAAAAGAATATGAGGAGAAAAAACCGTTTTCAATCGAAACTGCCAATGCTATCCTACATCTTATTTTAATAAAGATTATACGTTATGCGGATTTTTCAAATACGGATAAAAACTCAAAAATAGAACCGCTTTTAGATTATATTCATTTAAATTTTGATAAAGAAATTACGAATATTTCATTAGGGGGAATGATGAATTATCATCCTCATTACATAAATTCGCTTATGAAAGAATATACAGGGACAACTCTTCATTCATATCTCACGGAATATAGAATGAATGAAGCATTAAAACTTTTAGTTAATACAGATTATTCAATTGAAATCATATCGCAAAAAGTGGGTTATAAAAACCCAACTCATTTTTGTGCTAATTTTAAAAAGAAATTCGGAATAAGTCCGTCAGTATACAGAAAAACATCTAAATTAGGCTAATTCAGAAAGGAAGATAAGAAAATGAAATTCTCAGTCGGATACCAAATTTTAGAAGATCATTCCTTTATGGAATACATTGTGGACAATAAAGAGCATATATACGAGATGTATTTTTCGTGGGGAGATATTCCAAACGGAAGAAACTCTATGCTTCAAAGCAGTATATATCTTCCCTGGCAAGCACAACAACGCCAGATTGAAGATTTATTATACGTAAGTCAAAACGGCATAAAGCTCAATCTTTTATTAAACGGTAACTGTTATGGGGAAAACAGTCAGTCGAGAAGCTTTTTTAATAAAATTGGTGAAACAATTGATTATATTGGTGAATATTTCGGGCTTCAGTCTGTTACTACCACTTCCCCTCTGATCGCTAAATTCATACACGAAAACTTTAAAGGTATTGATGTAAGAGCTTCTGTTAATATGAAAATCGGAAGTACAATGGGTATGGAGTATGTATCGGAATACTTTGATAGCTTTTATATACAGAGAGAGCATAACAGAAATATTAAAAAGATTAAAGAATTAAAAAGTTGGTGCGATAAAAACAAAAAAGGACTTTTCACGTTAGCGAACAGTGGATGTTTAAATAACTGTTCAGCACATACTTTTCACGATAATTTGGTAGCACACGAGGCTGATATTGCCAAAATGGATAATGCATATGATTTTAACGGTATATGCTGGGATTTTTTGAGCAAGAAAGAAAACAGAGCTACAATATTAAAAGATACGAATTTTATCCGTCCTGAGGATATGTACTTATATGAAGAGTATTTTGTTGCGGCAAAGCTTGCTACAAGAGTAACAAAAAATCCTATAAAGATACTTAATGCTTACATAAATAAAAAACACTCAGGCTCTTTAAATGATTTGTTAGAACCTAATCATTCGGGAGCTATTTATCCTGATATTATAGAAAACAGTAAAATCCCTCAGGATTTTGCAAAACGAGTATTAACCTGTGATAAAGATTGTGAAAACTGCGGATACTGTGCTAAAGCAGTGAAAAATGCTACGGTATCACTTGAAGATTTTTAAACAAAAAAGTACTGTTGCTTTACAACAGTACTTTTTGTATGTATTTTTTTATTTTCTTGCAGCAAGTGCTGCACCAACTATTCCTGCATCATTAAATAGCTTTGCAATCTGAATTTCAGTTTTAGGCATTTTTTTGTTGTAATCATTTTTATTAACATATTCTTTTAAAGGAGTTAAAATATAATCTCCTTCTTTGCTTATTCCGCCTCCGATTACGAGTTTTTCGGGCTGGAATATATTAATAATACTTGCAACACCGTCTGCAACATATTCTATGTATTGGTCTACAACTTCCTTGCCTGCCTTATCCCCTGCTTTTGCAGCGTCAAAAGCAACTCTTCCGTTAACTTTCCCAAAATCTTTTGCAATCTTATGCATCAGACTATCAGGATTTTTCTCCATTGCTTCTTTGGTTTGAGAGATTAATGCAGTAACTGAGGCATACGTTTCCCAACAGCCTTTTCTTCCGCAGGTGCACGGTTTTCCATTATATTCTATTACCATATGACCAAGTTCACCGCCGGCATTATTAAATCCGCGTAAAATTTCGCCGTTTAAGACAACGCCGCCGCCTACGCCTGTGCCCAAGGTTATAAAAACAAATGAGGAAGAATTAGCTCCTGTTGCAATGTATTCGCCGTATGCTGCCGCGTTTGCGTCATTTTCCATATTTACAGGTATATCCCATATTTTTTTAAATTCTTCAGCTATTTTAGCATTATCCATCTTAAGGTTATTTGCATAAACAACAACACCGTTTTCGTTATCAACTGTTCCGGGGCTTCCTATACCTAC
>JAZNBP010000070.1:0-10917 GCA_045587085.1 Acutalibacteraceae bacterium
CAGGGTTAAAGGCGTAGAAATTCTTTTCATTTAGCTTATCGGTTGTAAGATGCATTGCTTCGCCGAAGCGTTGATAGTGTACAATTTCACGCTCTCTTAAGAATTTCAACGGGTCTAGAATATCAGGGTCATCGATAAGTCTTATCAAGTTATCATAGGTTACCCTTGCTTTTTGCTCTGCTGCTAAATCCTCGTGCAAATCAGCTAATATATCGCCTTTGGCAGCTATATATTCGGCTCGCCAAGGAATACTTGAAGCAGCGATAGGGAACACAGCATTTGTATGGTCTACAAAATACTTATCAAAACCACTTTTTACAATTTCCTCAGGCGTTAAATCACGTGTCAGCTGATGCACCATAGCGCATATCATTTCCATATGAGCTAATTCCTCGGTACCTATATCGGTAAGCATACCCTTAACTTCATTAAAGGGCTGAGAATAACGCTGTGTAAGATATCGCATTGATGCACCGAGCTCTCCGTCAGGACCGCCGTATTGACTTATTATAATTTGTGCGAATTTTGGATTTGGGTTTTTAATGTTAATCGGATATTGAAGCTTTTTTTCATATTTCCACATAATTTATTCCTCCATAAAATTATTTTCCCAAGGCCAAGGTCCTTGTAGCCATTCAAAGCATCCGTTTAGAGGAGCATCAGAAGGTGTAAGAATATATTTGCCAAACTTTTCCTCAAATTCAGCAATTAAATTCTTTCGCATTTTTTTAAAATCTGCTAACAGCTTCATTCCTTTTTCACATACGGGATGAGAATCAAGATATAATACCAATTCGTGTATTGCAAAATCGTATTCATAAATTTTTCTTTTCAGCTCTGCTTTTGTCATCTCATACGTCCTCCTAAAAATGGTTTATCTAAATTCGGGAAAATTGTTCCGTTTTTAAAACCCTCCGGCATTGAGTAAACGCTGTCGAGCGGTTGCATATCAACAAAAGCCATGGTAAGGACACCACCGTTTTTATTAGTAGGTGAAACCAGACAAAAATCTCCGTTTAGACAAGTGGGCATATTTTCTTTTTTGGGTTTTCTATTAAAGTCTCTTAAAAAATCTGTAAAGCTTAAATATGAATTTTCCATAACTTTACTCCTTTATATTTTTTGTTGTCCTATATCATAATATTTTAGCTTTTTAATTTTGTTACAGAACTAAAATTAGCAGTAATTGCCTTGAATTAATATGTATTGTATGCTATAATAAAGAAAAATTGTTTTTCAAAATGGTTTTGGAGTGATTTTAATGGATTTTACAAATTTAGTTGATTTTACTGTTGATGTGGAAAAGGGGAGAGAGCCTGTAATTTTACAGCTTGCAGACCCGCAGATTATTGATTCCCGTCAGTTAAGGTTCCCCGAACGCTTGGGTGATGTTGAGATAGATATCTGGGATACTCACAGGGATTACGAACGTTGCTACAAGTATTTGGAGGAAATAATACGCGAAACAAAACCTGACTTTATTTTTATTGTCGGTGATTTGATTTATGGCGAGTTTGACGATAAGGGAACCGCTCTTTTAAAATTTGTTGAGTTTATGGAAAGCTTTAAAATTCCGTGGGCACCTGTTTTTGGTAATCACGACGGTGAGACACAAAAGGGAATCAATTGGGTATGTGAACAGTATGAAAAGGCTGAGCATTGCCTTTTCAAGCAACGTACCCTTACAGGTAACAGTAATTATACCGTTGGTATCACTCAGGACGGAAAGCTACTTCGAGTTTTCTATTTAATGGATACTAACGATTACGGTACTTCTCCGAGAATTACACTTGATAACGGCCATTCTACAACAAAAATGGGTCTTCAATCTGACCAAATTGAATGGTACAGGTCAAGTATAAAAAAGATTAAAGCAGTATGTCCCGATGTTAAGCTTTCCTTTGCATTTCACGTGGCTATTTATGCGTTTTGTGATGCATATAAAAAGTATGGTGTAGAATTTGGCAACGAATCCGCTGTAAATATCGACGCTATTCCGAATAAACCAATTGAAGATTTTGGTTACATAGGTCCCGACAACAAGCCTCGTTGGTATTGGGACTCCGATTATACGGTATGGAATGATATTAAGTCTTTTGGTGTTGACAGTGTTTTTGCCGGTCACGTTCATCACTACAGTTCGAGTATTGTGCATGAAGGCGTAAGACTACAATACGGACAAAAATCTAGTGAATACTGCGATTGTAATTGGATTGAAAATAACAAACTTGTATGCCACGGTATTTCTTTTACAAATCCGTCTGTTGTAGGCGGTGATGTTATGCTTCTCGGTGAAAAAGGCGAGTTTAGTGAATCTTACATATATTATTGCAAGAACGCAGGCGGACAAGTTGATTTTACAAAGATAGGTTAATATAAATTTTTTACTACCTGATAAGTTTATTCTTATTAGGTAGTATTTTTTTGAAAAAATATCAAAATAATGGTTGAAAAAACTTGCAATATCTGTTAATATATTAGTATAAGGGCAAAAATTGGTTTTGATTTTGCTCGTATTTAAATTTTTTTGTTTTGAGCAGTTCAAAATGCTGGGAGGTGCAGGTTTATTATGGGAATTACCGCAGAACAATGGTTTACAGTTGGAATGGGAATTGGTACTGTTTTTTTGGGACTTATTGCAATTATTATTCTTTGCAAGATTATCGGTCTTTTTTGCTCCGCTGCTACTAAGAAGGAGGAAAAGGCTGTTGCCAAGAAAACTGCTGTAGCTTCACAACCGATTGAAAATCGTCAAGAAATTATTGCCGCAGTTTCAGCTGTTATAGCTGAAGAATTAGGTACAGAGATTAATGCTCTGAAAATTTTATCATTTAAAAAAATTTAAGGAAAAGGTGTTATTAAAATGAAAAAATACAATGTTACTGTAAACGGTACTTCTTATGAGATTACTTTAGAGGTTGCAGATGCAGCAGAAGTAAATACTGCTCCTGCTAAAAAAGCTGAGGCTCCCGCACCCGTAGCAACCGCTCCTGCTACTGCTCCTGCAGGCGGTGAAACTGTTTCAAGTCCTATGCCCGGTACAATCCTTTCTGTAAATGTTCAGAATGGTGCTGCTGTTAAAAAAGGTGACGTTTTGATGGTGCTTGAGGCAATGAAAATGGAAAATGAAATTATGGCCCCTTGTGACGGTACAGTTTCTGCTCTTAATGTTCAGAAGGGTTCTACTGTTGAAACCGGTGCTGCACTTTGTGTTATTGCTTAAAATTCATTTTCAGGAGAGTTAAAAATGTCAGATAAAATTATAGCTTTCCTCCAACAAACAGGCTTTTATATGTTATTTGCCGACTTTTTAGCTGGAGGATGGAAATATCTTGTTATGATTTTAATTTCTTTTCTATTGCTATTCCTTGCAATTAAAAAGAAATTTGAACCGCTACTTTTAATCGGTATTGCTTTTGGTATGCTACTTACCAATCTACCCGGTGCAGAAATGTACCACGGTGATTTGTGGACAAAATTTATGGCACACGAAATAGGTTACGGTGAGATTATGGCAAAGGGCGGTCTTTTGGACTACCTTTATATCGGTGTTAAAACCTGCATTTATCCCTGTCTTATCTTTATGGGTATTGGTGCAATGACCGACTTTTCACCCCTTATTTCTAATCCTAAATCGCTGCTTTTAGGTGCGGCTGCACAAATTGGTATTTTTGCAACATTTATTGGAAGTATCTTGTTAGCTTTCCCCGATGAAGCTGCTGCTTCTATCGGTATTATTGGTGGTGCTGACGGTCCTACAGCTATCTACACCACATCAAAGTTATTCCCTGATTTGTTAGGTCCTATCGCGGTTGCGGCTTATTCCTATATGGCGTTGGTACCTGTAATTCAACCGCCTATTATGAAGCTTTTAACCACAAAAAAGGAACGTCAGATAGTTATGAAGCCTTTGCGTGAGGTTTCTAAGACTGAAAAAATCATTTTCCCGATTGCGGTTACTGTTTTTGTAGCTCTTTTAGTACCGTCTGCAACTCCGCTTGTTGGATGCTTGATGCTTGGTAACCTTTGGAAGGAATCAGGCGTTGCAGAGCGTCTTTGCAAAACTGCTCAAAACGAACTTATGAATATTGTTACTATTTTCTTAGGCATATCTGTTGGTGCTACAGCTACAGCAGAAGCGTTCTTAAATCTGCAAACAATCAAGATTATCGTTATGGGTGTTGTAGCCTTTGGTGTAGCTACTGCCTGCGGTGTATTGTTTGCAAAGCTTATGAATTTATTTACTAAGAATAAAATTAATCCGCTTATCGGTTCTGCAGGTGTTTCTGCTGTTCCTATGGCGGCTCGTGTTTCACAGATGGAAGGTCAAAAGGCTAATCCCTCTAACTTCCTTCTTATGCACGCTATGGGACCGAATGTTGCAGGTGTTATCGGCTCTGCTATTGCTGCGGGTACTCTTATCGCAATTTTCGGTTAATGGAGGTATTTTAAATGGAAAACAAAAAGCTGTATATTACTGATACAATTCTTCGTGATGCTCATCAGTCACAAGCGGCTACCCGTATGAGAATTGAGGATATGCTACCCGCACTCGAAAGACTTGATAAAATCGGTTATTGGTCGGTTGAGTGTTGGGGCGGTGCTACCTTTGATTCTTGTATGAGGTTTCTTAACGAAGACCCTTGGGAGAGACTTCGCACAATTAAAAAGTATATGCCTAACACAAAGCTTCAAATGTTGCTTCGCGGTCAAAATCTTTTGGGCTATAAGCACTATGCAGATGACGTTGTTGAAGCCTTTGTTGCAAAATCCATTGAAAACGGTATTGATGTAATCCGTATTTTCGATGCTTTAAATGATGTCAGAAATCTTGAGCAGGCTATTAAGTCCTCTAAAAAGTATGGCGGTATTAGTGAGGTTGCTTTAAGCTATACTCAAAGTCCCGTGCATAATGAGGAATACTTTGTAAAGCTTGCTAAGGACCTTGAAAACCTTGGTGCAGATGTCATCTGTATTAAGGATATGGCTAACCTTCTTTTACCTTATGATGCTTATTCTCTTGTTAAAAAGCTAAAGGAAAACGTAAAGCTTCCCATTCATTTGCATACACACAACACAACAGGTACCGGTGATATGACCTATTTAATGGCAGCTCAGGCCGGTGTTGATATTGTTGATTGTGCTTTGTCACCCTTTGCAAACGGTACAGCTAACCCTTCTACTGAAGCATTGGTTGCTACCTTAAAAGGCACCGAACGTGATACAGGTCTTGATATCGAGAAACTTTGTGATGTTGCAAGCCATTTCCGTACCGTTGCCGACAAGATGAAGGCAGAGGGCACACTTGACCCCAAGGTTTTGAATGTTGATGCAAAAACTCTTATTTATCAGGTTCCCGGCGGTATGCTTTCTAACACAATTTCTCAGCTTAAGCAAGCAGGTGCTGAGGATAAGTATTATGAAGTACTTGAAGAAGTACCTCGTGTTCGTAAGGATTTTGGTTATCCTCCGCTTGTAACTCCTACAAGTCAGATTGTTGGCACTCAGGCTGTGCTTAATGTAATTTCCGGTGAAAGATATAAGATGATTCCTAAGGAGTCTAAGGGCTTACTCCGTGGTGAATATGGTAAGCTTCCGGCTCCCGTTAATGAGGAAGTACGTAAAAAGGCAATCGGCAATGATGAGGTTATTACATGCCGTCCTGCTGATTTACTCAAGCCTGAGCTTGAGGCTTATGCTAAAGAAATGAAGGAGAAGGGAATAGGCAAGTCCAAAGAGGACGTTTTAAGCTATGCACTTTTCCCGCAGGTTGCCGAAAAGTTCTTTGCTGTTAGAGACGCAAAGGCTACTGACGAAAACGCAGTACGCAATCTTGTAGTTGAGGATTTATCAATTTAAATTTAAAAACGGCTCGTAATGAGCCGTTTTTTCTTAAAACTTATTAGTTTTATAAAATGCTGGCTAAAGTGAGCATTTGCTTAATTTTTGTGTATATCGCATCGGCATTTTCCATTGGCAACGGGTTTTCACCTTTTCCTATTTCTACAGTAAAACCCGGTCGTCTAAATTCCTTTATAAACCAGTCCTTAAAACCGCCACCTGTTGCGATAGGTTCAGGCTCTGCTAAACGGTAAGAAGCCGCTGTAGCCAAAATTTGAGCCTTTGTACGGGCTTTTGGTACATTTATACCGTCGTAATCCCAAAATATCACTTCGCCTTGCGAATGTAGTGCGGTTACTTGATTAATTTTAATACTGCGGCACATTCTTACAAGTGCTTCAGTTTCAGGCTCGCTTTCGGGTTTATGACCGCCAAATCTACTAGGTGATGGACCGTATATTCCGAGACTTCGTTCCTTTTGCCTTAGATTTTCCCAATCAGCATTAAAATTATGGTTTATATCTACACCTCTGGCATTTGCATTCCATTTAGAAAAATTACCTTTTGAAAGTTTTTTATAATCAAGTAAATTTTGACATATTCCTTTTTCTCCAAGTAAGGAAATATCAGTTCCGTCAGGATTAACGCAGGGAACAAAAATAATACCTTTTTCTTTAAGTATTGCTTTTGGATTAAACCCACAAATATATTCACCGTTTTCTAACGCAGAACAAAAATCCTCAATAAAACGCAATAATATTACTGATGTTATTCTTTCACTTCCGTGAAATGCAGCGGCAATTAAATTATAACATTTACCACTCCCAAGCTTTAGTGCATTAATATCCTTGCCGAAAACACTTTTACCGATAACGCTTTTTTTAATAAAGCCATATCTTTCGGCAATTCTATTAATAATTTTTTGTCGCCCTATGTAATCAACTTCACAAAATTCAACAATTCTATCCATATTAACACTCCCTATAACAAATATATTAAAGGAAGGCGTAAAAAATGAATTTAAAAGAAAAACAAATATCATATAATTATGTTTTCGAGGGTAAAATTATAAAAGTCCGCCAAGATGTAGCACTTTTACCCAACGGAAAAACTGCTAACCGCGAAGTGGTTGAGCATAACGGCGGTGTTTGTGTTGTGCCTTTAACTGATGATGATAAAGTATATTTAGTAAGGCAATACCGCTATCCTTATAACGAGGAAATTTTAGAAATCCCTGCCGGCAAACGTGACAGCAAGGATGAAATTCCGCTTGATACAGGCATAAGGGAGCTAAAAGAGGAAATCGGTGCTTCTGCCGAAAATATGATTGCTTTGGGTGAGCTTTATCCGACTCCCGGTTATTGCGGAGAAATAATTTGGATGTATTTAGCTACCGGTCTTACTTTTGGTGAAACAAATCCTGACGAGGACGAATTTCTAAACATAGAAGCCTACTCATTAGACGAATGTATCGATATGATTATGTCGGGGAAAATTAAGGATGCAAAAACACAAACCGCCATCCTTAAGGTTAAATTTCTAAAGGATAGCGGCAAAATATAAATTAATCGAATAATTTTTGTATTTGTTTTTTTACCTTGTTTTCTTTAAACGAAAACTTAACAACTAAATATTTATTTGAAAATAGTAATGTCAGAACTAAAATTTCAATAATAAACATTGGTATTGTGGTAACTATTCGCGGTATCATAACTGTCCATAAGGCGTCAATTCCGCCACGATAAAGCATTGAAATCCAAATACTGTTTAATAGCAAGGTGCATAACACCTTGTTAATCAGAACTGCAAGTGTGATTTTGAAAATATTTGTAGACTTATAAAGGAAAATACCCAGTACTAATCCCACAATTGCATTTGTTAAGGTAAAGCCGGGGAAATATGTACCAAAAGGGAAGAGCAAGGCACCAATTAAGTCACCTAATGCGGCTACCCCTATTGAATACGGAATACCTAGATATGTTGCGGCAAAGCCTATTGTAATAAACGAAAAGCCTATACTCATATTCCAAACGTTATAGGACATAAAACGCTCCATAATAACATTAAGAGCGACCAAAATTGCCGTTAAAACAATTTTAAAAAGATACTTTTTTACATTACTATTTTTTTCCATAAAATAACCTCCTATTACCCGTTATTCCGAATAATAGGAGGTATTATTATATCTCAATATTACACGGCAGCGGGATGCGAAGCCAAGACCGCGTAAAACTTCGTCTAATCGGCAACTCCCCGTCCGTTTAGCACTTAACGCCTTAACTTCTACTCTGCAAATATAAGTTAATTATATACCATTTTTATAATTTGTCAATCATTTTTTATAATACTGTTTACAACCTCTGCTGCAATTATAAGTCCTGCGGCTGCCGGCACAAAGGATGAGGAAGCCGGAATATGTCTGCCGTTTTCGGTAGCCTGAATTTGAGGTTTTATAGGTTGCTCCTTAGAATATACGCATTTAAGCTTTTTAATTCCTCTTTTTTTAAGCTCTAAACGCATTACTTTAGCTAGTGGGCATACGCTGGTTTTAAAAATATCTGTTACTTCAAGTAAGGCTGGGTTTAGCTTGTTACCCGTACCCATAGATGAAATAATCGGTACGTTTGCTTTCGTAGCTCTTACTACAAGCTCCAATTTAGAAGATACTGTATCAATTGCATCAATAATATAATCATACTTAGTAAAATCAAAACTATCAGCATTTTCGGGTGTATAAAAGACATTATATGTGTTAATTATTGCATCCTTATTTATAAGTAAAGCTCTGTTTTTTGCCGCCTCAGTCTTATACTGTCCAACCGTGTCCGTAGTGGCTAAAATTTGTCGGTTAATATTTGTTATACTTATAATATCATTATCAAACAAATCGAAACTTCCTACACCTGAGCGTACAAGTGCTTCAAACGCATATCCGCCAACACCGCCTAGTCCAAAAATAGCAATTTTACTGTTTTTTAAGCGATTTAAATTTTTAGTGCCAATCAAGTTTTCGGTTCTCGAAAAAATTTCATTCATAATTTCACCTACTTTAGTTATATTTTATATGGATAATTTGGTTTTGTCAAGCAACTTGATTTTTTATAATGTATTTGTTAATATATATATAGTATTTGTATTTAGGAGGTGGAAAATTGAATATCGAAGCCGTCAATGATAAAAAAGCTCAATTAAAGCTAAAGGCTAACAAGCTACCGCTAGAGCCCGGTGTATATATTATGAAAAACAGCCAGGGTGAAATTATATATATTGGCAAAGCAAAGGCACTAAAAAACCGCGTTACACAGTATTTTGGACTAGGCAATCAGCATACCGAAAAGGTACGTAAAATGGTTTCTAATGTCTTTGATTTTGAGTATATAGTTTGTACCAGCGAATTTGAAGCACTAATTTTAGAAAATTCACTTATAAAACAACACCAACCAAAATACAATATTCTTTTAAAGGACGACAAAGGCTATTCTTATATTAAAATTACGAAGGAAAAATGGCCAAGAATTGAAACTGCTAAAATAGTTGATAAAAGCGGTGAATTTATTGGCCCTTATAATTCAGGCTTTATTGTAAAAGAGACTGTTGACGAGGTTCGCAAAATATTCAAGCTTCCCGATTGCAACCGAGGTTTTGATAAACCGAGCAAGCCCTGTCTTAACTTTCATATTGGTATTTGTCAGGCACCATGTCGGGGCAATATTTCCTATGATGATTATATAGAAAGCATTGAAGGTGCTAAAGAATTTATCAAAAACGGTGACAGCGATATTCTTTCTATTAGTGTCTTGCAAGAAAAAATGGAAACAGCTGCCGAAAATTTGCAGTTTGAAACTGCAGCAAAGCTTCGTGACCGCATTAATGCCATTAAAAAAATTAAAGAAAAGCAAAGTGTTGTCTCAATTAATCATAAATCACAGGACCTTATTGCTTCGGTATTTTTCGGCGAGACTGCTTGTGTTCAAATTTTTTCTTTCAGAAATCATAAGCTTGTTGATAAAAACCATTATATTATTGACGGTTTTTCCTCGAAAGAAAGCCTTTATAATGAATTTTTACAGCAGTATTACATCAATAAATCTGATATTCCGCCACGAATTTTAATTGATTTTGAAGGGGATTTTCCGCTTATATCAGAATGGCTTTCTAAAAAAAGCGGTCACAAAATAGAGTTTATCAATCCAAAATTCGGTGAAGGTGCAAATATTCTATCAATGTGTCTTAATAATGCGGCAGAAAATCTTTCCCAAAAGATTGAGCGTACAGGAAAAGAAACTTCTGCACTTAATGATTTAGCTGAGCTTTTGGGACTTAATTCTACTCCGCATTATATTGAGGCTTACGATATTTCAAATATTATGGGTACTAATAATGTAGCTGGTATGATTGTTTTCAAAGATGCAAGACCTTTTAAATCCGCATACCGTCGCTTTAAAATTAAGGGTTTTGTAGGTCAGGATGATTATCAATCTATGGCAGAGGTTCTTGACAGACGCTTTAATGAGTACAAAATCGGCTCTGACAAAGCTTTTGCCACATTACCTGACCTTATACTGCTCGACGGTGCAAAAGGTCAAATAGGTGCTGTTTTGCCGATATTGGAAAAGTATAATTTAAACATTCCTGTTTTTGGTATGGTAAAAGATTCTAAGCATCGCACACGTGCCATTGCTACAAATTCTGCGGATATTTCAATCAAAGCAAACAAACGTTGCTTTAATCTTGTGACCGCTATACAGGACGAGGTGCACCGCTTTGCTATAAGCTATCATAAAACACTAAGAAGCAAGAATATGCTAAAATCTGAGCTTTTGGAAATTAAAGGAATAGGGAAGAGGAAGGCTGAAATACTCTTAAAGCATTTTAAATCTATTAAAAAAATTAAGGAAGCTACTACTTTGGAATTGTCTTCAGTAAAAGGGATTACACAAACCGACGCACAATCGATTAAGAATTTCTATAATACTTGATAAATTTGCAATTTTTTTAAAAAAAGTGTTGCAATTCAAAGATATTTGTGATATCATATATTTTGCGTGAAATGATGTATTAATTTTTTTTATTGGT
>JAZNBP010000071.1:0-3471 GCA_045587085.1 Acutalibacteraceae bacterium
CGTTATCGGTATAGGTACTACTGTTAACAATTTGAAAAACCTTGCAAAATCATTTAAAGAAGCTCAAACAGCTCTTGAAGTTGGTAAGGTATTTGATACCGAAAAGACAATAATTTCTTATGACAACCTTGGTATTGCAAGACTTATTTATCAGTTGCCGACCACCCTTTGTGAAACGTTTTTGAAAGAGGTGTTCAAGCGCGGATCAATTGAAAATCTCGATCAGGAAACATTGTTTACTATTCAGCGTTTCTTTGAAAACAATCTTAACGTATCTGAAACTTCGAGAAAGTTATTCGTTCACAGAAACACACTTGTTTATCGTCTTGAAAAAATTAAAAAGATTACAGGTCTTGACCTTCGCGAGTTTGACCATGCGATTATTTTCAAAATCGCACTTATGGTAAATAAGTATCTTAGAAGCAACCCGATAAAATACTAATTGAAAGAGTGAAAATTTTATGGCTGAAGAGCAGCTACTTGAGTCTTTTGCAGGGAATGCGGCTTTAGAACCTGTAATAGAGTTTAGGGGTGTATCAAAAACTTATCCTAGTGGTACGCATGCGCTTGAGGATGTTAATATAAGAATAAATAAAGGCGAGTTTGTTTTCGTTGTTGGTTCATCTGGTGCTGGTAAAAGTACCTTTATGAAGCTTATAATGCGAGAAGAGAAAGCAAATACCGGTATTATAAACGTAAACGGATTTAACCTAACTAAAATGTCGAGAAAAAAGGTGCCGTTGCTTCGCAGAACGATGGGCATTGTATTTCAGGATTTTAGACTTATTCCCACAATGAACGTGTTTGATAACGTTGCGTTTGCGATGCACGTTGTAGGTGAATCTGGTCGTGGTGTTCGTCGCGAGGTTTCAAAAGCGCTTAGCAAAGTAGGTCTTGGTGATAAAGCGCGTTCAATGCCTATGCAGCTTTCAGGTGGTGAGCAACAACGTGTGGGCCTTGCGCGTGCACTTGTGAATTCTCCTGACCTTATAATTGCGGACGAGCCTACCGGTAACGTTGACCCTAATATGTCTTATGAAATAGTAAACCTACTTACCGAGATTAATAAACGTGGTACCACCATTTTAATGGTAACTCACGATCATAATCTTGTTCGTGATTTTAAGCACCGTGTAATTATGCTTGATAAGGGCAGAATTATTGCTGACAATGCAGCAGGAGGTGCCGAATAATGAAATTTAGTAGCGTAAGATATCTTGTAAAAGAAGGCTTTAAGGGTGTTTGGGCTAATAGACTTATGTCGCTAGCATCAATAGGCGTGCTTGTTGCCTGTATGGTGGTTATAGGTTTAGCAATACTTATTTCTGAAAATGTTACAAAGGCCATTGGCAACTTGGAAAAAGAAAATGTTGTTATGGTCTATATGAAGGACTATAGCTGGGCACTTTATAGCGATACATTGGAAAGTGATGTAGAAAACGCTGAGGACACTTCAAGTGATGAAGCCACTTCCGGTGCTGAAAGTACAGAAAACAGCGATAACTCAGAAGATAATGCTTCAACCGAAGATGGTGCTGACAAGAACGGTATAAAGGACACCGACTACGAAATACATAACGATGAGGAAGCAGAAGAGCTTCGTGCTAAAATAGAGGCTTTGCCTAATGTCGATAAGGCAGAGTACATTTCTAGTCAGTCCGGATTGGAAAATGTAAAAGAAAATATGCTTGAAGGACAAGCTGATTATTTTACCTTCCTTGACGATGAATATGGTAATCCTTTGTCTGCGGCCGTGAAGGTTACAATGAAGGATATGGCTCTTTTTGATGAAACTATAAAGCAAATTGAGGAACTTGACGGTGTTGATACCATACGTTCTCACGGAGAATTGGCTGAAAAAATTGATGCTATAAAGCAGGGAATTTACGTTGCAGGTTTCTGGATTATTGCAATCCTTGTTATAATTGCGTTGGTAATAGTTTCTAATACAATACGCGTTACAATGTATAATCGTAAGCTTGAAATTAGTATTATGAAGGCGGTAGGTGCTACCGATACGTTTGTAAGAATACCGTTTTTAGTTGAAGGTTTAATTATCGGTCTTATATCTGCACTTATTTCAGAAGGATTGATATACTTCTGTTATCGTGTTGCTACCGAAAAAATATCTGCGATACTGGGAACTGTTGTTAAATTTGGAGAGGTTTCATGGTATCTATTGCTCGTGTTTGTTGGCATCGGGTTGTTTGCAGGTGCGTTTGGTAGCGTTATTATGATTCGTAAGTATCTAAAACGCGAAGGAAGCGAATTTACTGCAATTTGATTTTGAAGAGGTAATCTAACAAATTGTTTTGGAGGATTTTATGAAGAAAGCTTTAAAGCGAATTATTACTTTTGTGCTTTGTTTTTCTATAGCTGTTACAGCACTATCTGTTGTAGCACTTACACAATCAGAAAAAAATAGTTTACAAAATGATATTGCTAATTTAAAAGAACAAGCAAGTGATATTCAAGCTGAAATAAATAAATTAAAAACTGAAAAAGCGGATCAAGCAGCTATTCTTGCGGCTATACGCAAAAAGATTGCAAATACCCAAGCACAAATCGATCGTTGCAATCAGGAAATTAATTCAATTAATACAAAAATAGCCGATAATAACAAGGCAATAGCCGAAAAAGAAAGTGAGATTGAGGCTGATAAAACTGCTTTTAAAAAGCGTATCAGAGCGCTTTATATGAGCAATTCTGAAAGTAACATTCAAATACTTTTGGGCGCTGAAGATTTTTCTAACTTTTTACAGCTTATGCAGCTTACTTCGTCTATTTCGGCTCATGATAAGCGTTTGATGGATGACTTAAAGGCAGAGATTGAAGTTTTAAACGAAAAGAACAAGGAAAATGAAGAACTGCTTAATGATCAAATTTCAATTAAGTCAACCATAGACGAGCAACAAAAAGAGCTTGAAGCTCAGGAAAACGAGGCTGCGTCAATTTATAATGACATTGCCGCTGAGCAAAACGATCAGCAAAAGGATCTAAATGCTGTAAATGCCGAAATTAAAAAGTTACAAAAGAAATTAGAAGACGATATTGCCAATAAGCAATATGCTTCTTTTATAAATCCAAATACCGGTTTGCAATGGCCTGTTAGCGGACATTATTATATTTCTGCACATTTTAAGAGCAATGATAAGGTTCATAAAGGCAAGCATAACGGTATGGATATTGCGGGTGGCAATATCGCAGGTCAACCTATTCGTGCTGCGGCTGATGGTTACGTAGATCTTGTATACAACGGATGCAGCCACAATTACAAAAAGTATGGCAACTGTTGTGGTAATGGTTATGGTAACTACTGCGTAGTAAACCATGGTTCGCTTAAGATTAATGGTCAAACCTCTAATTACGTAGCTTATTATGCTCATGCTTCAAAGATTATTGTATCAAAAGGACAGTACGTAAAGCAGGGTCAAATATTAGGAAGTCGGATCGTAGCCATGTCGTTCTGTG
>JAZNBP010000072.1:0-16726 GCA_045587085.1 Acutalibacteraceae bacterium
GATTTCATCAAAGCTTTGCTTGGATTTCACCGTGAGCAAAGTGAACGATTTCATTGTTAATCCTTACACTATCACAGTTTTTATACAATAAAATAAACCTTTTTTCAGAGTGCTTTTAATAATTCTGAAAAAATCTTGACAAAATCAATACTTCGTGATATGATGTATTATGTAAAAGGAGGTATGTTATGGATACCCAACTTAAACGAGGGCTTCTTGATGTATGTGTGTTGGCGGCAATTAAGAATGATGAGACCTACGGGTATAAAATAATTAAAGATATGAAGCCGTATATTGAGCTTTCAGAATCAACATTATACACCATTCTCAAACGTTTGGAAACGGCAAATATGCTAAGCATTCGCACTGCCGAACATGACGGAAGGCTTCGTAAATATTACCGTATTACTGACAAAGGATTAAAACGAATCGAGGATTTTAAGCTCGAATGGCAGGAAATTCTATCTATTTATAAATTCGTAACAAAGGAGGATAAAGGCAATGAATAAACAAGAATTCTTAAATTTACTCCGTAACAGTCTATCAGGATTGCCAAAGGATGAAGTTGAGGAACGCTTAGCCTTTTACAGCGAAATAATAGATGACCGTATAGAGGAAGGTTTATCTGAGGAGGAGGCAGTTTCGGCTGTCGGTTCTGTTAAAGAAATTTCCAAACAGATAATATCAGAAATTCCTCTTACAAAAATTGCAAAGGAAAGAATAAAACCGAAAAGACGGCTTAATGTTGCCGAAATTATACTTCTGGTGCTTGGCTCCCCTATTTGGTTATCCTTGCTTATTGCCGCACTTGCCGTAATTCTTTCTCTTTACGTTGTGTTGTGGTCTGCTATCATTTCTCTGTGGGCAATCTTTGTGTCCCTTGTGGCTTGTTCTGTAAGCAGTATACCTGCGTGTGTGGTTTTAGGCTTAGGCGGTAATATCGCTTCAGGCTTAGCTATACTTGCTGCGGGAATTGTTTTATCGGGACTTTCAATCTTTATGTTTTACGTATGCAAAGCCGCGACTAAGAGTATTTTAATACTTACAAAGAAAATTGCAATATTTATAAAAAATTGCTTTATCAGAAAGGAGGAGGCACTATGAAAAAGACCGCAAAAATATGGCTTATTACAGCGTCTTTTCTTGTGGTAATAGGCACTATCCTTTTCGTATGCATAATGTCAGCACTTAAATGGGATTTTACAAAGCTGTCAACCACCAAGTATGAAAGTAAGCATCACGAAATCAGCGATACTTTTAAGAATATATCAGTCTCAGTAGATACTGCAGACATTGTTTTTGTACCGAGTGAAAATGCAGTAACTAAGGTTTCTTGCTATGAAGAAAAAAATGCAACACATTCGGTTACTGTAAAGGACGGTACCCTTTTAATTGAAGTCTCAAACAATAAAAAATGGTATGAGTATATCGGTATTAATTTTTCTTCTCCAAAAATAACTATATATCTGCCCGAAAATGAATACGGAACACTATCTGTAAAGTCCCACACGGGCGATGTAAAAATACCTAAGGACTTTGAATTTGAAAGCATTGAAATCAGCGAAAATACAGGCGATGTGACAAGCTTTGCGGACACATTAAAAGGTATAAAAATTAATACTGATACCGGAAATATCCGTCTTGAAAAAGTATCAGCCGAAAGCCTTTCTCTTTCCGTTTCAACGGGCAATATTACGGTTTCTGATATACTGACCGAGGGTGATATAAAAACCTATGTATCCACAGGCAAAACAAATATAAAAAACACCAAGTGTAAAAGCCTGATATCAAACGGTAGCACAGGTGATATTGTTTTAAATAACGTGGTAGCTAAAGAAAAATTCACCATAAAAAGAAGCACCGGAGATGTACGTTTTAACAGCTCCGATGCCAAAGAAATTTTTATTAAAACTGATACCGGCGACGTTACAGGACGCCTGCTTTCAGAAAAAGTCTTCATAACCTCTACTGACACGGGAGATGTAACTGTCCCCCACTCAATCACAGGTGGCAGATGCGAAATCACTACCGATACCGGTGATATTAAAATTGAAATTGAATAAATTATCCCTATTATACACAGCTGTAAATCAGCTGTGTATTTCCTTTTATTCTAACATTTAAATTTGCAGGAATAAAAATACTGTCGCCCTTTTGCACTTTAATTTCACTGTTTTCCCACTTAATAACCGCATTGCCTTCAAGCAGAATAAGCGAAACAAAGCTATCCTGCTGACATATATCAATAGGTTCTTTAAGTTCTAAAAGCTTGGCAGTAAATTTATCACATACGGCCAATTCCCTTATAACATTATTACCAACGGTTGTTATTTCACCGATATCGCCATAAGGAAGCTGTGGTATTGCGGGTATTACCACATCTAAAGCTTTGTCGATATGCAATTCTCTGGGCTTTCCGTCAGCACCTAGTCTGCCGTAATCGGATACCCGATATGTGGTATTTGAATTTTGCTGAACCTCGGCAATGAGTATTCCCTCACCTATTGCGTGAAGTGTACCGGCAGAAATAAAGAAAACATCACCCTTATGCACAGGAACAAAATTGCAAACCTCGGTTAAGGTATTATTTTTAATATGCCTTTCAAGGTCAGACTTTGATATATTTTCCTTAAAGCCGTAAATAAGCTCAGCTCCGACTTTGCAGTCTACTATATACCACATCTCGGTTTTGCCGTATTCACCCTCTGTAGACAACGCATAAGCATCATCAGGATGCACCTGTACAGAAAGCTTTTGCTTAGCGTCAATCAGCTTTATAAGAATAGGAAAATATGAAAATTTTTCCGCATTTTTGCCAAGTGCTGATTTTCCCCAAATCTCCAAAACCTCGTTCAAGGTTTTGCCCTTATAATGCCCGTTAAGAACTGTATTCATACCGTCCTTATGAGCCGACAGCATCCAAGCCTCGGCAGCAACAGCTTTTTCGGTTTCGAGACTAAAGTCGGTTTTTAGTTTTGTTCCGCCCCACAAATAATCTTTTACAGACGGTTTAAGTAGCAATGGATACATATTATTCACTCCAAAAATGCTCCTCTACTGTGGCACATAAATAATGGTAAATCGGCAGATGCAATTCCTGAATTTTAAAGGTTTCGGTTTCGGGAGCACAAATACAAATATCTGCAATACCGCTTATCTTACCGCCACTTTTGCCTGTAAGTCCGATAACCTTAATGCCGAGTGCTTTTGCCACCATTACTGCACCTAGCACGTTTTTAGAATTTCCCGACGTACTGATACCTATCAGTATGTCGTTTTTATTTGCCAAAGACATAAGCGGTTGAGCGTAGATTAGCTGAGGGTCAACATCGTTGCAAAAAGCAGTATTAAGACCTGTGACCGACGGAAGTGAAATCGCAGGGAGACCGCCTTGAAGCTTGCTTAATACTTCACCGCTTAGCAAACTGCAGTTTTTTATCATTTCTTCCCTTTTTTCCTCGCTTAAAGGACGCTTTTTTAAAAAGCCCTTCATAAGCTCGCCCACAATATGGTCGCAATCCGCACTGCTTCCACCGTTACCGCAAAGCAAGAGCTTACCGCCCTTTTCATAGCAATCTATAATTACATTTACCGCATTTTCAATATCCGACTTACACTCTGTAAGCTGCGGATATCTTGATAACAATTCATTTAACATACTTTTACCTCACAATAACGCTGTAGCAACAGCCGCATAGTCACCTATTTGCTCACCCAAAAGTGCAGGTGTTACCTTACAACAGCCAGACGTAATACCGAGAGCTTCTTTTTCAATTATGCTTTTAGCGGGCCCCCACAAAAGATTATGGCTTCTTGCAAAAATACTGCCAATTACAATAATTTCAGGATTTAAAATATCCATAATTACGGAAAGACCTCTGCCCAAATACTCACCGCAGGTTTTGTAAACCTCAATAGCGGTTTTGTCGCCTAAATCCGCGGCATCGGCAATAGTTTTAGCGTTTACATCCGCTTTTGTATATCCCTTTTTAAAATACATAGGATATTCGCCTTTTTGAACCGCTTCCAATGCCTTCATATAACCTAACTGTGCTATACCGCCACCACTGCAAAAGCCTTCAAACGAGCCTTCTTTCCCATAGCCCACAGGACCTGATTTATCAAGTCTTATATGCCCTATCTCGCCTGCGTTATCGTTTGCACCGCTATAAAGCTTACCGTTAAGTATAAGTCCTGCACCAAGCCCTGTTCCAAAGGTTAAAAACACGAGATTTTCATAGCCCTTGCCTGCACCGAATTTCCATTCGGCAACCGCACAGGCGTTTGCATCGTTTTGCAAGCGTGTAGGAACGCCGTAATGCTCCTCTATCTGCTTTACAATTTCTACATTATCCCAACCGGGAAGATTTGGCGGAGACATTATTAAACCCTTTTTTGAATTAAGAGGACCACCGCAAGAAATACCTATTTTATCGGGTTTTTCCTCTAATATTTCGTCAGCCAAACAAATCAGCTTTTTAATCATTTCTACAGGACTTATATTAAGGTCGGTAGGGCATTTTTGCTTTTTTAATATTTCAATGCTTTCACCATTCCGGTGTGCAGTTATAACCGCACACTTTGTACCGCCTATATCAAAGCCTAATATATTCACTTCATCATCTCCATTAATGCGACTTATTGCCTTTTACAAAAGTTCGGAAACATCGACATATTCGTGATTAACCTTTGTTACACCATTTTCGTTTACAGAAATGAGAGTACCACCGTTTATTTCAGGCTCCCAATAACTGCCACTGCCTGTTTTTGTGCCAAAAATAAAGCGTACTCCGTTATACCTTACAACCCAATTATTGACGTGATTGTGACCGCAAACAATATTTTTAGTAGAGCCTAATTTGCATATTAAATCAAAGGCTCCCTCATCCTCAGGATATGCACTTATCGGCTCGTGCAAAACACCGTAGGAGTCTTCAAATCCTTCGTTCCAGATATCGCTACCGTAACTGTCGCTAAGCGTTACAGATTTATCCGGCTTCGGATTTTTAAATGCCACTTTTGCCGCCAAAAGATATGCATTTATCGGTATATGTGTAATAAGTATACTGTCCTTGCAGTCTATCTCCTTAAGCTCTAAAATACGGTCTTTATACCACTTAAGCTGTTGGGGTGTAAGCTTACCCCAAGCCTGATTTATTCCGCAATCATTCTCTTTGTAGTAAACTCTGTCGTGGGTATCCATTAAAATTACACCCTCGGCATTTTTTCCGTTTTTCTCAACTAAAATTACAAAATTGCTCATTCCATGAGACGAATCACAGTCTTCAAAAACGAAATAATCGTGCTTTTTATATTCATCAATAACCCTTTGCATCGGCTCTGTGCCGTCTTGGTTGTCATGATTGCCAAAGCAACAAGTCCAGGGAATTTTAAACGAATCAAAATACTCGGCAAAATTTTTATAAGAAGCAAAATCATCCGCATAGGATAAATCACCGCTTATGGTAATCAAATCAGGCGAAACCCTTTCAATAAGGGTTTCTACTGTTTTTTTAAAAATTTTACCAACCCGATTATTTTCATCCCATTCCTCAATTTTGAGTTGTGGGTCGGTAAGATTTAAAATACGAAAATCCTGTTTTTTATTGCTTATAAGCTTAATCATAATTAATTACTCCGTTTTTATTTGAAAAATAATCCGTTCTCGACAAAGGAATAATCATCTGTCCACTTGTGATTTATTCCGTCTCCCCAGCCCCAAATACCTGTTTTGCGGAAAAAGTAAAACGGCAATGCTGTATGTGTTTCTCCCTCATCCAGATGGAAGGGACCTAAGAGATTTCTTAAGCTTCCCGTCAAGGTTATTTTTATTTCATTTTCACCCTCACAAGCAAATTCGGATATATCGGCTGTGTATGGTTTCCACATTATTTTGCTGACATTCATTCCGTTTACACAAACATCGGTTATAATGCTTGGCAATCTTTCAAAAGTAATGACAGCATTTCGGGCCTCATCTGCTGACAAATTCACCTTTTTAGATAGTGTAATGCTTCCTGCAAAGAAGGGATATCCCTGTGTTTCAAGCGAACCCTCATCAACTAATGCAGGTGCTTTGTCAAGGTAAAATCCACCCTTGGTTTTTACTGCATTTCTCTCGATAAACTCAAACTCATTATCGGTATAAACACCAAAATCTCCCTTTAAGTATACAGCCTCTATCTCCATATCATAAGTGAGTCTGTTCTTTACCGACTCAAAATATTTTATATCGTCGAGCATTTTATAAACCGCTTCACTCTGAACAAAATCACAGTCAAGACAAATTTCATTATTACCCTCTTTAAGATAGGTATAAATATCAACTGTCTTAAAGCAAGCATCGTGACACTCGCCTGTAATAATCTTTTCTACCTTGTTTTTATTTACGAAAATTTCGAAAATTTCGGGTGTTTCAAGCATCAGCTCGCAAGACTTAAAGTCAAGCTCTTTAATATTAAATCTAAAAATGATTTTTGCATTTACTTTTTCCTTATAAGCACAAAGTATCTCCTGAACATCGCTTATGGGCATATTCTGTGCAACAATTTCACCGCCGACAATTAAATCGCAGTAATCAAGTGTTAGAGAATTTTTGTCACTTCTTGAAATCTGCCACTTGCCCTTTAGCCTGTTTGAAATGCAAATTTTATTACTATTTTCAGCACTTTCAGGCAAAGCTTCCATTTCATCGTAAACAAAGAATATAACACTTGAATTCGAAGGAATTTCACTATTTATCTCAAGCTTATCACCGCATTTTTTAAAATCTGCGGAAACAATTTCACCACTTATTGCATCAAAAAGCTTAGCACTTTTACCGCTAACGTTTAGTGTTATATGATTTTCCTTATCACTGAAATTGCAGATATAGTACATCGTCATTTTGTTATCATCAAAACGCCTTACTGTACTGCGAATAAACTCACTTTGTGATTTATCATTAATATAAATAGAAAGCAAGCGACAGCTTTCAGGTATATTTTCAGTTATATGCTCACAATCGGTTATAATGCAATTTTTTGCGAATTGTGAAACCTTGTTAGTTTTAATACCGTTTAAATATTCAGGTATTTCTTCTGTAAAAATAACAGTACCGCCCTGATTTTTAAACTGTAACAGCATATTATAGGTGTTTTCATCAAGGCATTTACTTTGCGGTATCACAACCGCAGAATAACTTTGTGTACCGATAATAAATTTTCCGTTTTCCACTTTGCCGAAACGCTTTATTAACCTGCTCTCGCCTAAGTGATACTGAAGCTGTGCATTTTCAAGCACATTCATAACGTCTATCATTTTTTTAGCATAGTAGTCGGCTTCGGCTCGGCTATCTGTAACCAGCCAACCACTTTCGATAGTATGAAGCACAAGAATGTTAAAATTAACTTCCCCTTCGGCTAAGAGCATACCGATACGGCTGACCATATCATTAAAGGTTTTGTAGTCCTTCCACCAAGGCTGATGCCTATAAAGTGAAGCAGGATAGTCACGCTTGCGAATTCCTCTTAAAGAATAGCCTTCAAGGTGCTGACATAAAAGATTTACACCATGTACCATTTGATGCTCATAAAGACGACGCATATCCTCAAAGCTTACATTCCAACCGCAAGCCGCAAAGGTTTCAGATAAAATCTGCTTTTTACCAAGCTGATTAGCAGCAGATGTTAGTTGCATTTCTGTCTGAACAGAGGGCATACCGCGGCACAAATGGTCCATGCCCGGAATATCCATAAACTCGTATGACGGCATACAGCATCCGTTTGCCAAAATATGCTCGTAGAAATCCTCCTCAAGCACCATATGCCCCGTAAGCTCAGCTCCGTTTTCCTTGCACCATTTACCGATAGTACCCATAAAGCTGTCGGTAAAAAGCTCTCGCACAAGTTCCCAATACCTGAAACGGAATTCCTCGAAGCCTTCAATTCGATAAAATAGCTTTGGCAAATGCTCTCTTATAGGCTCACCGTATATTTTTTCATATTCCTTTTCAAGATTAAAGGACCACGGAAAACCGTTTCTTGAAGCCTGAGGCTCGTCGGTAAAAAAGCCTTTAAGCTTTTTGAAATCGCCCTGTAGTTTTTTGCGGTATGTTTCGTGGGTAGATTTTAAAAACTCTCCTATAACCTCAGGATTTAGAGTATCGACATAAAACGGATTTACATCAAAGTAGCAATGATATATTTTATCGCCTACCCTAGTATTTGACAGCGTAAATTCGTCTTGATAAGAAGCAGTAACAATATTACATCTTAAATATTTTTGCTGATATTCAAGTCCCATTCCGCTGACTATTCCGCCACCAAAACCGCTTGGCCAACCGTTTTCGTCATATCCCCAAGCAAGCATATCAAGTTTTTCGCCCTCATCAAGAGATGCCGAAACGTTTTGGAACCATTCGTCCGACAAATATTCTGTTTGTAATCCTCCCCTAGCGTGCATAAAAAATCCGCCAAGGCCTGCTTCGTTCATTTGATTGATTTGTTTTTTGGTTTCGGTTACATCTAATTTTTCGTTCCAAGACCAAAAAGGTGCCGGTCTATACTTTTTCGGCGGATTTTGGAGTGCTTTTTCAAAATCTTTCATTCCAAGAGAGTCTCCTTAAGATTATTTTTTAAAGCGGAAAGTTTTAATTTCAAACGGTTTAAATGTAAGGTTTATACTGCCCTCTTTCAAATCAACAGGTTCATCATTGTATTCAAGCATATCGGTTGTAAAAGCCTGATTTACAGCATTACCGATTGTCAAACTGCAAGAGGTGTAAGAACCCTCTGTCTCGTAAATACGTGCAATAAAGCCGTTTTTATCCTCTGCAGGCTTTATTGTTTCAACAATAATATTATCTGCATCAACGCTTAGAAGTGAACCGCAGTCAGATGACGCAGATACACCGTCAAATACAAGTGCGGGATAATTTAATTCATAAGCCGGCTTTACAACCGATTCTGTGCTGAAGCCTGTTTCGTGAACAAGCAATGAATAGGTAAACTTATGAACACCCTTATCACCTCTTGGGTCAGGACGGCATCCACCCTTATGCAGGGTTAAACGCATATCGTTTTGATTTACCGATATACCATACTTACAATCGTTAAGAATAGCTACACCAAAGCGAGTATCAGAAAGGTCGGTCCACTTGTGGTTGCAAACCTCAAACTGAGTTTTATCTGTTCCGTAATTTTCGTGAGTAGGTCTCTTTATATTACCGAACTGTGTTTCGAACCTTGCGTCGCCCGATAAAACATTAACCTTAAAGCCTGCCTTTAATAACGAGTGTGGGCTATTCCAATCCACCACTGTTTCAAAGTCAATTCGAGGACTGTCTGAATAGAAAACAATATCCTGCGAAAGAACAGAATTATCAAACCTATACTTAACACGGATACGTAGTTGTAATGTACCGATAGACACTACCTCGCTTGAAAGACAGTCATATACAGGCTTCATCTTTTCAGCTTGGTCGTAATCTATATCCCAATTATCCCAAACGTTCGGAATATCCTCTCCAAAATAGAGGGTATTAAGCGGTAAGCTTGCGTCTGCTACCACCTCTAAACCACGCTTTGTTTTGAAAGACACAAAGCGTCCGTTTTCCATAACAATATCCGCAAACGGAGTGGCAATATGGTTTCCGTCAACCAAAAACGGACATTCTGCAGTTTTTGGACTTCCCTCTTTTACTGTACAAATCGAGAAAGCCGGCAAATTAATACCCGAAACTGCTGTGCAGTTATCCCCGTAAATATCGGTATACTGCTGAATAACAGTATCTTTGGGTATAAAATCTGTATTTTTAAGAATTATCTGGTCCTTTCTATCAAAGGAGAGTGTATTGCATATACTTTTTACTGCTTTATCGCCGACAAACAAGCTTTCCATTTTGTTTTCGAGCAACTTTATTGCCTTTTTGTTTTCATAAATTGCGACATCGTGTACATCGTCAATACAGGTTCCCGGCAAAATATCGTGGAACTGATTTGTAAGCAGAGTTTTTAATGTGCTCTGACGCAATTCCTCAAAGTTGGAATCAGTCATAACAGACAATAACTCTAAATTATGGATTGCCTTTTCAAGCAAACGGTTTGTTTGCTTAATTTCATGCATCTGAGTTAAAGTGCCTCTGTGTAATTCAAGATAAAGCTCGCCCGAAAATACAGGCAAATTCTTGGCAGTCTTTTCAAGACGCTTCATAAACTTACTTACCGTTGTACTTTCAAGCTTAGGCATACCTGCCATATCTTTTACTATTTTTTCAGCTTCAAGCATAGAATAGCTTGGTCCGCCACCGCCATCGCCAAATCCGTAGGATAAGAGTTTCATATCAGAAACCTCGCGGTGTTTTATAGACCTTAACGCATTATTTTTAATATCCTTAACATCAGGCCAGGCGTGGGTAATGTTAAAGTGAGTAAGCACCTCGCTGCCGTCAATACCCTTCCAGATAAACGAATCGTGCGGGAAGGTGTTTGCCTCATTCCAAGAAAGCTTTGTGGTTAAGAAATAATCAATACCGCAACCCTTTAAAATTTGAGGGATTGCCGCAGAATAGCCAAAGGTATCCGGCTGCCAGAAGCAATCTGCCTTATAGCCTAAATTTTCCTTTAAATATCTTTGTCCAAGCAGGAATTGTCTTATTATGTACTCGCCTGCAGGAATATTATTATCACATTCTACCCAAGCACCGCCGTTTGGCTCCCAGCGTCCCTCAGCGGTTCGCTTTTTTATACCCTCATAAATATCGGGATAGTACTTTTTCATCCAATCAATATATACAACCGAGCTTTGAATAAAGTGATAATCAGGATATATTTCCATTAGTCTTAAAGCATTCGAAAATGTTCTTGCCGCTTTATGAAGTGTCTCACGAACAGGCCATAACCAAGCTGTATCAAGGTGACTGTGACCGATAAGACCGATATAGCCGAGCTCCTCGCCCTCACAAGACTTTCTGTCGGTAACGCTTCTTAATATCGCATTTGCTTTTTCAATCAGCGGATGCAAATCAACAGAAGCCTCTAGCGGGTGCTGTGGCAAAATGCGTGAAATTTCCAAAAAGGCATTCACAGCCGATGCGTGAGTAGCTGTGCTTTCTTCATAGCAGTCTAAAATTTGTGTTACCACTCTATGTAGATTTAAAAATTCCGCAATAATTTCATCACATTCAACTATATCAATAGAGTTAAATGTGCGAACAAAGTTGCTAGGATAAAAGCTCCATTTATCTACCTCGCCGTTTTGGTGAGGTGCAGTGCCTAGCACCTTATGGCCTGCGTAACATTCAATAGCAATTTCAAAGGTTTCTCCGCCTTTAGCGTCAAGCGTTAAAGGCTGAACCTCGTGAAGTCGAAAATCAGAGGGTATATCGGGGCAAACGTCAAAAATTCCCGAGGGCTTGCCGTTTAAAAACAAAAGTCCCTCAACAAGACCTGTGTCAGGTTTAATAAGCAATTTTTTACCGTCTAATTCCTTAGGTACAGTATATTTTGAGCGAATCCAAGCATAGCCGAATTCCTCTCCCCATTTATCACCTGAATTAAGGCTTTCCCAACCCTCAGCTGGCATTTGTGCCTTAAAGTGAGAGCGTGCTTCAGGAGTGTTTTCAGGAGCTGTTATGCAGGATATCTCACAACTTAGCTGTGACACCTTGTTATATAAAAACCTCCTGTATTCCCAAAAAAGCTTTTTTACCTTATCAACGGTTTTTTGAGTGTAAATTTCCAAAAAATTACCCCCCTAAATTTATTAATCTGATTAAATTACACCACTTTTTTCGACTTTTAGAAAGTTTAATGTTTTGGCTACATTGCCAGAAAAGTCAGCCGTACCCTTTACTTGGATTCGGCTGACCACCTCAAAAAATTATTTCTTTGAACGCTTTTTATTGATTATAATTATAGCAACTGCTTCGATACCGGCAACTACAAGACCGATAATACTGAATAGTATTAATTTAAAATCAAAAGATTTCTGCTTTTGATTTTCTGTAATACTTACATTACCGCTTTGCGGTGTATCGTCTGCCTGTGCTGTTTCCTTAAAGCTTGCAACCAACGTGATTGGAGCATTAACCAAGGTTTCCATATCATATTCTTCACCGTCTACAGTCAGCCATCTATCAAATTCGTAGCCTTCCTTAGTGGGTACATCAAATATTTGAGTGCTTTCCCCTGCAAATGCGTCAATACGCTTGTAGAGAACACCGTCTACCATTAACAAAATGGGATATGTGCGTTTCTGGAAATTAGCCTTAAAGACAGTATCAAGGTAAACACCATCGGTATCAAAATTCCATTTTTCGCCAAGCTCTGTAATCCAACCCATAAAGAGCTGATCACCTCTGTCAGCGAGATTACCATAGGATTTAACCCTTTCGCCACGCAAAACCTTGGTTGAAGACAGCTTCTTATCACCATCATAGAAAGATACTGTTTTATAGATGTCAACGCCACGTAAAACACCGGTATTAGGCATACCCTGGAAGAATACATCCGAGCCTTCGATATTGGCTCTGTTATCGAATTCTTCAAAGATTAGCTCGCCGTTAAGATAAACTGTCAGTACCTTCACGCCCTTATAACCCTTGTTATTAAGAACACGTACACCAATTTCAAAGAGATACTCTTTTCCGCCTATAATATCAGTATTAAGTGTCATTGTTGGCAAGCCGCCGTCTACACCGCTTGAGTATACATAAAGTGTATCAAACTTGGTGAAATAGAGTTTTGCAAAGTAGTTTTCATCCCATTTGGGTGAGAAGCTAATCTGCGGACCATTTAACATATTCTCGGTCGGGATATAAATAGCCTTAAATACCCTGCCACCTGTTTTTGCCGCTTTGCGGTAGGTGTAATTCTTAGTATTTGTTTCACTTACCTTTGAAACCTCAAAATCGCCGTAAATACCAAGGTCTCTTAAACTGATTTCGTCCCAATCGTCAAAGCTGTAAGCCTCAAAAAGTGCGGTAACATTCATATTAGAAGCTACTTTGCCTGTAAACGCCTTTCCGTTTACAGCCCAACCCATAAATACGTGGCCTGCTTTTTGGGGCTTAGGCAAGGCTTCAAGTGTTTTGCCCACTTCTACTCTGTAGGTAAGAGTTTTACCTTCAACGTTAGCCTTAATCACCTTAACATTGGCAAAATATGCGTACAAGCTCATATCGTTTAATACAACATCGGCATTTTCGTCCCAATGTGTACCGTCTTTCTTTTCTGTATACCAGCCTGCAAAAGGAACTCCGTTTTTAGCAGAGGGCTCCTTCACCTTGGGGATAAGACCGCAACGTTCAACCTTATAAGAACCAAGAAGTGTATTTCCGTTATAGAACTTAACGGTTTTATAAACCGGCTTGTTAATAAGGTATGCTGAGCCTGTTCCGCCGTGGAAGTATATCATATTTTCGTCGAGTTCAGCTTCGCAACCGATATATTGGAGCAATAATTCGCCGTTTACGGTAATTTCAAGTATCTTTTTACCTTCATAGCCCTTGTTCTGCATTACGCGAACGGCAAATTCAATATCGTACTGCTTGCCTGCTTCCAAGGACAACATTTTTGAAAGGTCAGGACCTGCATCCATACGACCGCCGTAATAAACGTGGGACATTGTGTTTGTCTGGAACCAAACTCGAGCAAAGCTGTTTTTAGACCAATCGTTTGTCAGTGCTAACTGTGGTCCGTCGCCGTTGTTCATATTGCCAACCGGCTCAAGAATAAACTGCAGTAAACGTCCGCCTGACTTTGCGGTCTTTTCATAGGTATATACTGAGTTTGTCTGATTTAAAATCTTGCTTTCCTTTATACCTAAATCCTTAAGTGAAATGGTATCAAAGTCTTCGTACTTGATATCGTCAAACTTTGCAACCAAGTTTATATCGTTGTTTGTATAGCCGTTGTATTTGGTGCTTCCGTTATAGAAGCCTACAAAAAGCTTACCCATAGCCTTGGGAGTTTCAGGCATAAAGTATACGCCGTCAAATGACTGGTATGTATACTTCTTACCTAAAACATCAACAGTAATAATATTGGGTTTTTCATTTTCGGTTGCATTTTTATCAAGCAATATATTCTTAATAGAATCTAATGTATTAGAAGAAACACCAACATAATTTGTAAGGAAATTTGTAACCGCCACTTGCAGATTACCGCTAGAGCCGCCATACTGTTCAAGCATAAGATTGTATGTTTTATCGAGAGCTAAGCCCTGATAGTAATCATCGGCTGCTCTGAGTCCTATTGCACTGAATGTAGTAAGCTCATACTCGGGACGAATATCGTCATAAGGAACACCTAAAAGTCCGTAGAGCAAGAATGCTAATGTACCTGTTCTGTCAGCACCTGCCGAGCAGTGGAAATAGAAAGGATAATTGCTTTCGTCTGCCAATGCCTCAAACATAGCCTTGTAGTGGCTTATCTGATTGGAGCCCATTGTGAATATTTCCTGATAAGCTGCTCCCTGTACATAATGAACATTAGGATTGTTCTCATCCCAAGGAGTGTAATCGTGATCCATACCGCCACGAAGCTCGATTTCGGATTTCATACCGAGATACTCAAATACATAGCGAGCATCATCATCAAGGTGAGAGGTATGCTCATCAAGTGCGGCACCGCGGTAAATAAGCTCATACTTAACCTTGTCGCCGTTTGCATTTACCTGACCGCCAAGGTCACGCATATTGATAACATTGCCGGCAGTAATGTAACGAACAGGAGTGCTTACAACAGAGAAACTGTCAACCGCACTGCTCTTTCCGGTATCGTTGCCACTAACAAACCAATAATAGGTCTTACCGGGAACAAATATACCAACTTCATTTACAAGTGACTTACCGCTTGTTGTAACAATAAATGCGTTTTTAAATTCCTTATTGTCGGCAAAATAAACGGTGTAGCTGTTATTTTTACCACTATCTGACCACTTAAATGTAGTATTCTGATAGTCTTGATACTGACGACCTACAGAGGAATAATACTCTCTTACAAATGCAGTCTGCTTTGAAGTCTCGGTCGATAGATAGTCGTGTATCATATCGGTGTTAAGGTAAATTTTTTCCTGCTCTGTAAGCTTAAGTGCCGAATTGGCGGCAGGAACCTTTACTGTGTAAACCGCATTAACTGTAAAGTTTTGGGTTAATCCTGTAACCGCGTGTGTTTCCCAAGCACCTGTAGCATTAGGAATTGCGGGAACCGCGGGCTCCTTGCCTGCTACTGTAGGATTACTGAGGAAAAACGGAACCTTTTTAACGAGTTTTCCGTTTGCATAATAAGATACAAAATATTCCTTTTCCTTGTACTGTGCTGTAAAGGTTGTATCTGCGGTTATTCTGTCTATTTCAAAATCAAAAATTTTGCCGGTGCTTTCATTTTTCCAACCAATAAAGCTATATTCATATCCGCCACCTGAATAAGAAGGTGCACTAGGTGGTGTAATAAGGCAGTTTTTACCTGTAGTCACATTGGAAACTGTGCCGCCGTTAGCGTTTTTAAAGGTAGCCTTAACTGTTTCTGTGGTAAAACGTGCATAAAGATTTATATTTTCAGTTAATTTTGTGTTTTTAAAATCAAATAACTTGCCGCCTGTTTTTGCGGTATACCAACCAACGAAATATTCACCGTTTTTGGTCGGATTTTCAGGCATTTTAACCTTAAAGCCCTTTTGAGCCATCTGGTCAAGGTAAAGCTCATCGCCTACATAATATTTAGCTCTAAGCTCGTTATAGCCTACAATCTCGATTTCCTCTGTAGCTTCAACATAAATTTGCTGACCGCCTAAAGGACGGGATACAGGGTTTCCGTAGAAGGAGCTTACAATCTGACCGTCTATCTTAAGATAAACATAATCTTTGCCCGCATTTACACCGGAAGCTACACGCACTCTGCCCTGCTCTACAGCATACCAAGTATTGCTTTCGAACTTATAGCTTTTTGTACTGCTTGTGCAACCCTCGATTTCCCAACCGAACATAATCTGAGTCTTTGCGCCCGAAGGTATGTACGCACGGCAGAAACCACAGTTACCGCCGATATCTACAACCATAACCGAACCGTCAAGTGCACCCTCTTTAAAATCGCCCGTTTTAATCACATATTTAACAACGGTTGACTTTGTGGGAGAGGTTAACGTAACGGGGTAATTGTAGCCTAAGAAATCACCGTGTATAGTATCCTTAACAACTCCGCCCTCTACAATATCGCCAATGTTTATATAGTCGATATCCTTAACATATTCGTCAGGCTTAGCAAAACCCGAAAAGCCCTGTTTTGCAACACCTTCATTAACAAAATGAACAGTGTATGCACGGGGGAATATATTTCCGTCGTAAGCGTCATATCCGCCGGGAGTTTGATAGTGTTTAGTGTATTTACCTACAAGCTCTTGACCGTCTATTTTAAGGAATACATAGTCCATTCCATAGTTAGGACCGGCTGTTACACGAAGTCGTCCAAATTCTACATCGTGTTTACCGCTTGTAACGGGATCTAATTTGGCGTGCAATCCGTTAAAAGTACCCTGACCGGGGCAGAAATAAATCGCATCCGGTCTGAACCAAACCATACAGTTAGCATTCCAATATGTATCAAGCGCTATTTTCCAGTCAATATCGTTTGTTACGTTTGCTTCCCAACCAAACTTAACAATTACAGAATATGTATCGGAAGTTCCCTTGTAGTTGTAAGAACCGCTTTGAACGGGAGTTTTATAATCAGTACCTGCAATGCCTAAA
>JAZNBP010000073.1:0-2276 GCA_045587085.1 Acutalibacteraceae bacterium
TCACTAAATAATGTTGTTATTAAATGTGATAACGGTATGGCTATGAGTGCCTGCGTTGCGGTAGATGAATTGTTTGGCGATATGATGCTGGGCTCGCTCGCTGGTGACGATACGATTATTATTGTTACCTCGGGTGAACATCAGTCCAAGCTTTTAACAGAAAAATTAAAAAATCTTTTATAAATTTGGCGGTTGATTATGCTTAAATATTTACATATCGAAAATATTGCTGTAATCGAACAAACAAATATTGAATTTGCCAAAGGCTTTAACGTTTTAACCGGTGAAACGGGTGCCGGCAAATCCATAGTAATTGATGCTATTAATGCTGTTTTGGGCGAACGTACATCTAAGGATTTAATACGTAAGGGCTGTCCAGAAGCTGTTGTTTCTGCACTGTTCGGCGACCTTACAGATACTGTAAGGGAAGCTTTAGCACTTCATTCGGTTTATCCTGATGAGGACGGAAATGTGCTTATTACCCGAAAGCTCGCCCTTAACGGCAAGGGTATGATTAAAATTAATTCTGTACCTTTTACTGTGGGAGAACTGAAAGAAATTGCCGCAAATTTAATTAATATTCACGGTCAGCATGATAATCAGGCACTTTTAAAGCCTGAACTTCATTGTGGCTTTGTTGATTTGCTAGCCGATAATAAGCAGATTTTAGCTAACTATATAGATGAATTTCGTAACCTTAATTCAATCAGGAAAGAGCTTTTGTCGCTTGAAACTGATGATGACGAAAAACAACGTCGCTCGGAGCTTTTAAAATACCAAATAAATGAAATCGAGGAAGCCAATTTAAAAGAGGGCGAGTATGAAAAATTAAAGGCAAAGCTTAGTATTGCAGAGAATTTTGAAAACATCTCAAAGATACTTTCTTTATTAAATAGTCAGCTTAGTGGTTCGGACGATGTAAACGGTATCATTTCGACTTTAAAGACTTCCTTAAAAACAATTATAAGTTTAAATAATAAGGATTTTGATAGCTATATTTCAGCACTTAACAATGCGATAGAAACACTTTCTGATTTACAGACAAATGTTGCCGATTATTTGGATAATGCTGAAAATACAGACCTTAATCTTGATTTTATTAATGCAAGGCTTGACTTAATACACCGCCTTATGTTAAAATACGGCAATAGCGAACAGGAAATCTTATCCTTTGCACAAAAAGCTATGGACGAGCTTGATAGTATCAAATACGCCGATAAGAGGTATGACGAGCTGTCGGATATGCTCGAAAAATCGAAATTGTCGCTTGTTAAAAAGGGTGAGGCACTGACAAATTCCCGTATAAAAGCGGCAGAGATTTTTGAAAAAGAGGTTTCTGCTGTTCTAGAATACCTTAATATGCCGAATGTTCGATTTAAGGTAAAAATCGAGCAGGGAAGATACACAAAAAACGGATGCGATAATGTAGAGTTTTTAATTTCTGCTAACAAGGGTGAGGAGTTAAAACCCCTTTCAAAAATCGCTTCGGGCGGCGAGCTTTCAAGAACTATGCTTGCTATTAAAAGTGTACTGCTTGATAAGGATAACATTGACACAATGATATTTGATGAGATTGACTCAGGTATAAGCGGATTTGCCGCTGAGAAGGTTGCAAATCAGTTAAAAACCGTATCGAATGCCCGTCAGGTTATTTGTGTTACACATTTAGCACAGATTGCAGCAAAGGCAGACCTTCATTTGCAAATTTTAAAATCTGTCGATAATGAGCGTACGTTTACAAACGTTATCCCGCTTGATTATGAGGGAAAAATTGCCGAAATTGCCCGTATTATGTCGGGCAGCGAAATTACAGAAAGCTTATACAATTCCGCAAAGGAATTATTAGATAGGAGTAGTAAGAATGAAAATTTATGATGAATTGGTTGCACGCGGTCTTATAGCTCAGGTAACCGACGAGGATGAAATTAGAGAATTAGTAAACAGCGGTAAGGCTACCTTTTATATTGGCTTTGACCCCACAGCCGATTCCTTGCACGTTGGCCATTTTATGGCACTTTGCCTTATGAAAAGACTTCAAATGGCAGGAAATAAGCCTATTGCTTTAATCGGTGGCGGTACAGGTCATATTGGTGACCCTTCAGGCAGAACCGATATGCGTTCTATGATGACCGCAGAGCAGATTCAGCACAACTGCGAATGTTTTAAAAAGCAAATGAGCCGTTTTATCGAATTCGGTGAGGGTAAGGCTCAAATGGTAAATAACGCAGATTGGCTACTAAAGCTTAACTATATTGACCTTTTAAGAGAAGTCGGAT
>JAZNBP010000074.1:0-8913 GCA_045587085.1 Acutalibacteraceae bacterium
AATAAAGTTAAATATTTTATAAATCTATTTCAAACTTTTATAAAAAGTGCGGAAAGTTTTATAAAACATCGGTACAGTTTTATAAAAGGCTGTACCTTTTTTATGAAACATAACAATCCTTTTATAAAAACTGTTGAAAATGCAGAATTGACAAGATTTAGCAAACTTTATATAATATAAGTACCGAAAAAAAGGGGGTGTAATAGTGAGATTAAAGGATATTATGAAAGACAAGCCCAGAATAAGTAAAGAAGTTAAGGAATTACGGGCAGAACTCAAAAACATTGAAAAGAAAATCAAAACCTTGTCCGAAACTGACAGGGAGTTTGTACTGCGTGACTATGTGAAGAAAGAGCCGAAGAAAAGGCAACCCACAGAGTGGGAACTGTTTATGGAAAAGCACGGGATAAGAGCAGTATGTGACAAGTGTGGCTGTGTTCAAACCTATATGCACGCTTTGGAAAATGGTAAACCACGCCGCCTATGTGTGGATTGCGGTCATACATTTAACCCCTTTGTCGGCACTATTGCACAGGGGTCACACCTACCCCTTAATGTTCAAATAGCCCTTGTTTACTATATTATCAATAACTTTTCCCTTACAGATATTCAGCAAAACCTCAGAACCGATTACGGGATAGAACTGACACAGGGGTCAATTATCAGTAATAGACATAAAATCCTTGCTGCTATTGAACATCGCTTTGCTATGCCGAAATTGTCGGGTGTTATCAAGGTTGACGAATGCTTTTTTAGAGAAGGTCAAAAGGGTGTAAAAGCCCTTGTTAATACTATACCCACTGCACTTGAGGAAAGAGTGGCGAGAACAAGAGACAAGAAAGTGCCAGCGAAACTTGGTATAAATTCTAATGAGTTTATGTGTTGCGTGACCGCCATTGACAATAAAGGTCATATTGCCGCAGTTGTAACAGGCTTGTCAAGGATTAGTGCATTGGATTTTGAAAGCTATTTCGGGGACTATCTTGGGGATATTAGTTTTTTGTGTAGCGACGGCTTTTCAGCATATCACAAATACTGTGAAGACTATGCAATACCACACTATATACAACCCTCCGATATGCGGAAAGAAATCCGAAAAGAGGAACGGGAATGGGCGGAAACTCACAACGGCGAGAAAATCAGCAAAGAGGATATAAAGAAAAACAAGTATGACAAGCAGGAACTTGACCGCATAGAGAACTATGGCAAACTTACACAAGCGGAGTTTGAAGAACTGAAATCAAAAAAACGGCTTACTCTTGATAACATAGACGATTTTCATAGGCAACTTAAAAGGCATATTAACAAAAATATGGCAGGAGTTTCGGCAGTCTACTTGCATTTGTATATATCCCTTTATGTTTTCAAGCATAATTGGAAGATAGACCACAAAACCCCTTTAACTTCTTTTGCAGATGCTGAAATGCTATATGCTGAACTTATTGGGGCAAACGGCAAATTTATTCAATCTTCAAATTGGAAAAATAGAGATATACTTGCTATGAAGAGAACAACCACACAGCAGATTACAAGACTAAACACATTTACAGAAATGGCAAGAGAATTGTCAAATAAAAGAGGTTTTGTTTTTGACGGGAATGATAAACTGACACATTTTAACAAGCGAATATATTTCCGCACAGCAACCTTAACACAACTGAGAACAATCTGCAAAGAGTACAAAGTCAAAGATTATACAACAACAAAAAGTATGGATAGACTTGCAGCAATGATATGTGCATTACCAGAAGTCAATGAGATTTTTGTACGGCTTTTAATGGCAGACACAGTCAATGCACCGCTTACAGACCGAGTGGTGGAATTATTGCGAGAAGAAGGACAGGGCAACCAATTCCGTTGACAGCGGTATTTTCCGAAAATCCCAAAAGTGTCATTTAAAAGTGTCGAAAAAATGCCGAACTTTTTCCGAACCCCTATTTTTTTTAATTTTCAGCCTCAAAATAGGTGTTTTTTGAAAAATATACAAGGCTGATTTAGCCAAAATAGTCAAAAGTGTTGGTTTTGTATTCCGATTACCGGAATTACAATTTAAATTTATAATAAGGTTGTCTTTAATCAAGATAGCCTTATTTTTGCTAAAATTACAGAAATTTCTTTTTACCCATTGTAAAATTTAACTTTTTATGATACAATTGATATGCTACATACTTAAATTATAATAGGGTTATTATAATTTTCGGTTACAAAGCGTATGCTATTTTGGTAAAAGCATACGAACTGACAAGCTTTGTAACCAAAAGTAATTTAAGTGTGTAGCAACCTTAAACGTCAGGGCTGTGTGTTTTTCGTGCGTGGCTCTGTATAGGGTCACGCATTTTTGCTTGTAAAGGAGTTTTTATTATGGAAAATGTATCAGAAAAATTGGGACTTTATGATTTCTTTAATGTTATAAGTGTAGGAGCGATATTCATAATACATATAGTATTTTTATTTCCCGACCTGCTGTCGTCATATGATGTATGGATAAAAGATAGCACAATAAAATTTACTGGTTTGTTTGTTTTAGCTTATTTATTAGGATTAATTTTTCAAGAATTAGGTGCTTTTCTAGATGAATACACAATAAGACAAAAAAACAATAATAAAATTACATTTTTGAAGAAAAAGATTACAAGAAATTTTTTGATAAATAATGAGATTATTGATAATAATGTAAAACTAGAACAGTATCGTAAATATGCAAAAGAAATATTAGCAAACAAGGGATTTGAAATTTCTGAGACTTTGACATCAGACCAAAACGAATACATATATAGTTATATTGAGTATTATATTGAGCATAAAAACAGAAGCAAGAAATTTGAAAAAATGCGAGCCTTATATGGAATGTCAAAGTCTTTGTTTTGTAGCATGTTGATTTTATTCCTTGTGTGGCTATTCTGTTATATACCGACAGTTACGAGTGTAACTGATATTATTTGTATTGTTAGATTAGTAGTAACACCTATATATATAATTATTTCGACAATCATATATTACAAACGTTCAAAACGATGTATGAAGTATAGAGTACGAATGATGATGGGCGTTTATGAATCTTGTATTGAAGAAAAGGAGATTTTATAAAATGAGAAAATTTATAAGCTTAATTTTAATAATATGTATAATTACTAGTTTGGGTATTTCGTTACCTCTAGTTGCTAGTGCAGCGGATAGCGGTGCATGTGGTGATAATGCAACTTGGACACTTGATGATAATGGAACACTAACAATAAGCGGAACAGGAAAAACAAAAGGATATGGGCTTAGTGTACATAAGTTACCTTGGTATTATACACATTCAAACATAAAAAGTGTTATAATTGAAGAAGGGATAACAAGCATATGTGATTATGCTTTTTACAACTGTTCAAATCTATCAAGTGTATCACTTCCTGATAGTTTAGAAGAAATTGGGTACGGAGCATTTATGAATTGTGCTAATTTAACAAATATTGCTCTGCCTGACGCTCTTGAGCAAATAGGAAGTAATGCTTTCCAATCAACAGGTATATTTAATATAATTATTCCTCCCAATATTAGTATTATTGAGTATGCAACATTTGCTTGGTGTAGTAATTTAAAGACTATATCCATACCGTTAGGAGTGACTTGTTTTAAAAATCAGGCATTTTTAGATTGTAATAACCTGAAAAACATTTATTATGAAGGAACAGCAGAGGACTGGGGTAAAATAACTAATTCTTGGAATATTACAAATATAGATTACGGAAATGATTCCATAGACAAAGCGACAATTCACTATAACGAATACATAAGAGTTTTAATCAATGGTAAAAACGTTCTATTTAATCAGCCACCTATTATAGTTAATGGAAGAACTCTTGTACCATTACGAGCAATATTTGAAGGGATGGGCGCTACCGTTGATTGGAATAATGACACAAAAACAGTAACAAGCACATTAAACTCTACAACAATTCAATTAACAATTGGAAGTAATCTCTTATATAAAAATGGTACAGCCGTAGCCTTGGATGTCCCTGCTCAATTAATAAATGGTTATACTATGGTACCGGCAAGAGCTGTTGCAGAAGCATTTGGTGCAGATGTTGATTGGGACGGAGATACTCAAACAGTTTATATTACAACTAAAGGAAATGCATATAGTGTAAATTCAGTGCCGCAAATCACGTATGATGGCTATAATGCTAATTTTGCGGATTTTAATGGAATGTATATTGACTCGTTCACACATAGTACAAATAGCAATGGTACAGAAAATGTAAAATTTGATGTTTATAATACACAATATATTTATGGTCTTGTAGAAATCTATAATGCGAGTGGCGATTTAACAGATGTAGCTATCATTGATAAAATGTCAAATTCCACAAGCATAAAAGGTGTACTGATTGACGATACGGGCAGTTTGATTAGGGATATATGGAATGGTACGGCGTTAACATATAGACAGGAAAGCGGATATTCAAAAAAGACATCAATAAATATTGATATTCCAAAAGGCGGATATATTAAAATCACAAATGATATGAACGAATCATTTATAGCAAGTGCAATTAATTTATCCGATATGGTATTTGCTGCAAAAAGTACATTTTCAACTTTAAGTGGTTTCAATAGCGAGACAAGTAAAGATTTTGTATATGAGTTATCATTAAAGCTGATAAATGAAACTGCATTTACTGAAGCTATAAAAACACCTGAAAAATTCACCGAAAAACTTTGGAAAGGTGTAGGTGAGGAACTATATATGAACTCCGAAAGTGTAGGAGGATTTTTAGATACTGTTTCAAAGAATTTGGATGAATTTGCTAATGGAGAACTTACTGAACTTATGATTTCAACAGCAGCAAATTGCGGTATTGGTATTGCAGAGGGAACATTTGAGGCATTAGCTGGTCCCGCCGGAGTAGCATTAAAAGCTATGTTTACCATTACATCTGTTACTGATGTCTTGATTGAAATGAACGATGGATTAGATTGTTTATATCAAGGCTCAATAAAAATTAAAACAGCATAAAATATTTTTAGATAATAAAAAAGAACAGGCAAGTCAATGGTAGATGCACGAGCTACGCTCTCCCTTGACAAACCTGTTCTTTTTCAAAAGCTTTAATTTTGTGGAATGATAGAACCCTATTTTCAGGTTTATTAAACAATTATCTTGTCAGCTTTATGCAGTAAGTTGGTATGAGAGTTAAAATCGAATAAGCACAAGCAGGAGTTGCAAACAAGCCGCTCCTGTTTTTTAAATTTACAAAAAAAGATATGGACAGTTTAACTTTTGCTTGGACATAAAAAAATAATATGAAATGTAAGCTAGAAAATTGAAAACAAGTTTTCTCTGCGTTTTTAAGATTTTTACTTACCAAAATTTAATATAGAGAGGAGGAAACCTTCTATGGATAAAACAGATAAAGTTCGTTATAGTATTAATGGTGGTCCTTTGAAAATGACAGCAGAAGTTGATAAGGCAACTGCTGCCGTTCTTAAAGTAATAGCAGATTATCATCTCGATTTTATCACCAAGTATAAAGTAATAGATGATACTCTTGTTGAACTTGAATTAGTTGTTGCAGATGCAATGGGTTTGGCAAAAGCAAATAAGAAGGCTAAAAATTAGTTATGGCAACAATATTTGCTTATGGTGTTTGGGATGGTAGTATTGGTTACTTAGGAACTATAATCAGCAGATATTCTAATATGGGTATGGAAATTCAAAAAGATTTGCAATATATAGATTGTAAAGGTGAGAAAAAAATGCTCAGATTACTTTTGGATACTGTTGAGCATGGTGATAAGATTGTAATTGGTACTATGTCAAATTTAATGGAGAAATCTGTTCCTGACTTAATTTCATTATTAAAGTCTTTGTATAACAAAGGTGTAGAAATAGAATCTTGCAATGAGCCACATTGTGGTGTTGTAGAATTCATTGAAATCTTGGATGTAGTTAAGGAATTGGTTAAAATTGAATCTGATTTTAAGTCTCAAAATTAAAAATACAGTCAGTCAGTAAAATGGCTGGCTGTATTTTTTTGTCTAGAGCTTTTATAAGATTACACTTTGTTTATAAAAGTTTCGACATCAATTATAAAAGATTAAACATTTTTTGTAAATTGCAAAAAACAATTTACACTGCCAACTTTAGCCCAAAATAGAGCAAGTCAATTCAATTCCGTTGCGAGATTTCAACAAATAAACTTTTTCCACGAAAAAATTAAGTAATGGGATTAAATTAATCATAATTTTTTTAAGACATATATATCCAAAATCCAAAAAATCCGCAGACAAAGCTAAAAATTGAAATTTGAACTATCAGCATAATCCACACAGATACTAAAAATACAGGTTTTCGGGTCTTATGCCTCGCCTTTTTCATTCCTAAAAATCCGCCAAAAGCACCGCCTAAAAAACAACAGCTCAAAAGCTTTGCCTCACTCACGCGGTATTTTCTTTCAACTGCATTTTGCTTATCTCTTAAAAAGAGTGAATATGTTTTTATATTTATATAAATAACATATGCCAAAAACAATAAAAACAAAGTTCCGCTCACATATTTTGAATTTAAAATTTTTGAGCGTGACGGAAGCATTGGGATTGCAAGCTCATCTACTACCTTTTTTATCCAGCTTCCAACAGTTGTAAAAATAAAATAACATACTGTGTATATCACATATCCCACAGCTGACAGAAACTCTACTGCCGTATTTATAAAATTCTGCATATGTATCCTCCATAATTTGTCTTGTTAAGAAAAAACGGCTTAAAACCTTTGTTTTAAGCCGCTACAAGTGCAGTTGATGGGACTTGAACCCATACGAGAGTACTCTCACTACCCCCTCAAAGTAGCGCGTCTGCCGATTCCGCCACAACTGCATATTATGTGATGCCCCTTTTGAACACTTAATCATTATACCATATTTTTTTAGTTTGTCAAGGGTTTTTATGAATTTTTTTATATTTTTTTGTTTTACCTGCATATGCCAAAAATTTAGTTCATACACTTTAACAGGATATACTTTAAAGGAGGAATTAATTTTGGAAATTATCAAAAAAAATATCATAATAAACCGACCCGTAAAATGCGGTAACACGCAAATCGGAGTAGACGGCGACGTTATAGTCCCCGACATAAAACCCGATATTTTAAAAATTTTGCAGGCAGACGGAAAAGCAGTAGTCACCGAAACCGAGCTTTCAGAGGGACGTCTTATAGTCTCAGGCAGAGTTAATGTAAACATTCTCTATGTTCCCGACAGAGATGATGAAAAAATTAAATGCATCGAAACCTCATTTGACTTTTCAACAAGAATTGATAAAAGCGATATAATGCCCGATATGCAGGCCTGTGTAGAAGCAGAAGTCGAGAAAATTGATTTTCAGGTATTAAACTGCCGTAAGCTTCGTATTAAAACGACAGTCGGAATTGCATATAAAATCAGCGAACAAGCTTCCATTGATCTTGCGACAGGTTTAGATGACGAAAACAGCGAGGTTTGTATCACCCCTATTGAGATTATGAGCTTAGTGGATTTAAAACATTCTGATTTTGGCGTCAGGGAAAGCTTTGAGCTTCCACCAGGGCATACCGCAATTGAAGAAATACTAAAAACAGACATTACAATCTGTGATACTGACTATAAAATAGTTACAGGACGTGCAGTGGTAAAAGGTATAATTAATTTAAACTGTTTATATCTTGATACTGACTGCTGTATTAAAAGCTGTGATTTTGAAGCTCCGTTTACTGAAATTTTTGACGTTTCAGATGCTGATGAGGATACCGTATGCGATATTTCATTCTGCGTTAAAGATATCGTTTGCGCGCCTGAAGCCGATTCTGACGGAGATATGAAGATTTTAGCATTAGACGCTATAATCGGCATAAAAATAGAAGCCACAAAAAAGGTTAATACCGATTTACTAATTGACTGCTTCTGTCCGGGAAACGAAACCGTTATAACAAAAAATTCAAAAGACCTCGAAAAAATCATTTCATCAGGCTTTTATCAGACAACTCTTCGTGAGATTGTTTCTCCTGATGTTTCCTGTCCTAATCTTAAAGGAATTTATAACGTTTTTGCAACGCCGTCTATTGAGAAATCAGAGGTTTTGGATAACTCAGTATCCGTTTCAGGTAATATCTCCTGTTTTGTTTTATACATAGCAGACAGCGAAGAAACTCCTGTTTACAGTATGAAGAAAACTATCCCGTTCTCGTGTATGATAGATACACCTAAAAGCAAGAGCGGTATGGACTGTTTTGTTGATGCTAAAATTTTACATACAAGCTACAACCTAAATCCCTCAGGGGAGGCTGAAATACGCTGTATATTATCAGTTTGTGCAAAAGTTTCTGTCAATAACACCTTAGAACTTATTGATGACTTGGAGGTGTTACCGCTCTCCAAAGAACAAAGAAAAGGCATTGTCCTTTATTTCGTTCAGAAAAACGATACTCTGTGGGATATAGCAAAAAGATATTATGTTTCACAAAACGATATACTTTCTGTTAATAATTTAGACGACACAACTCCTCTTTGTGAGGGAATGACGCTTTTGATTCCAACAGTTTAAAGATATTGTCCGCTTTTTTTAGCGGACAATATTTTTTGGAAAATTTTTAACTTTTTTTAGCAAATACTCTTGTAAATAGCTGTATTTTAGTGTATAATACTTTTATTATGTAATATTATACCCACGCGAAAGGAAAATGTTTAAAATGTCAAACAACGAGAATAATATTGAAAATGTACAAGAGCTGTCCCAGCTTTTGCAAATAAGACGCGATAAGCTTACAGACCTTCAAAATGACGGCCGTGACCCTTTCCAAATAACAAAATTTGAAAGAAGCCACACATCAACCGAGATTAAGGATAACTTTACAGAAGAAGACCGCGAGCTTACAAAACGCGGTTCTGATGA
>JAZNBP010000075.1:0-1928 GCA_045587085.1 Acutalibacteraceae bacterium
GAAGAATTTTTAAAAGAAGAATTCGGATATAAAATGCGTTCTATCGAGTTAAACGTTCTTCAAAGATGTGCAGGTCATTTCACATCTCTTACTGACCTTAACGAATCACGCGAAATCGGATACCAAGCTGCAAAATGTGCAGATGAGGGAAAACGCGGTATAGTTATGGGCTTTAAGAGAACAGGTGATTATGCTTGTGAAATTGTTGAAAACAATGCTTCAGACATTGCAAACAAGGAAAGAAAAGTACCTGATGAGTTTATAAACGAAGCTTCAAATGACGTTACCGATAAGTTTATGGAATATTGCAGACCTTTAATTTTGGGAAATCCCGAAATCATAACAGAAAACGGTTTGCCAAAGCATATTACAAGATAATGAAAAATTGCAGAAGATATTTAAAAATCTTCTGCAATTTTATTTTTATTCATAATGTCCTCGACAATGAACAATTATTATGCTATTATTTTCCACTTTGTATACTAATCTGTTGGTTTCGTCAATTCTCCTGCTCCAAAAACCTTGAAGATTATGCTTTAGAGGTTCTGGCTTTCCAATGCCGTCATACTGATTGCGATCAATGTCTTTTAATAGCTGATTTATTCTTTTTAATATTTTTTTATCCTGTGTAGACCAATATATATAGTCATTCCAAGCGTCATCAGTCCATAACTTATTCATCTTCCACCTCAATTAGCTTGTGCTGTGTAAGATTACCTTTTTTGTATGCATCTATGGAAGCCATAAGATACTGTTGGTTTTTTTCAGAGAAAAAGGGGTCTAATGCTGAAATTTCAAATGGGATTTTGCGTTCACGAACAACTGCTTTTGCAAACACAGTAATTGCCGTTGACATACTCATTCCAAAATCTGAACATAAATTATCGAATTCCTTTTTTAAACCGTCTTCCATACGAACACTGAATGTTGCTTGTGCCATAATATCACTCCTTTCACGCACTTATTATAACATATATTATACCTAATGTCAATATATTTTATGAAAAAAGGAACCATTATGATACCTAAGGTGTTGAAAAATTCATTTTTTATAGCTTTCAAAAAGCAATTTGGAAAGTTCTATTTTTTTGGTATCCTCGTCGCTGTTTAAAAACTTCACCTCTCCTTTATGGTCGGGGTTGTTTTTTTCTATTCTTCTCTTTGTTTCGCAGGCTGTTCCGTATCCTCCGTCGAAAATTTTGACTTCATACGGAAAAGATTTTTTGATTTGTTCTTTTACAAACGGATAATGTGTACAGCCTAAAACAACGGAGTCAATTTTTTCTTCCAAAAACGGTGAAAGAAGTTCTTTTAAAAACACTTCCATCTCACGACAATCAGTCTTTCCCTGTTCTATTAATTCAACGAGTCCCGCACACGGGAGAGGAATGATTGTATTATTGCCGTTTACATTTTCTATTAAATTTATAAATTTTTCTTTTTTTAAAGTCACGGGAGTTGCCATAACTAAAATCTTAGAGTTTTCTTTATATTCTGAAGCAGGTTTTACAGCAGGCTCTATTCCTATAACGGGGATATCTTTGTATTTTTTTCTTAAAAAATCTGCCGCAACAGAGGTTGCTGTGTTACAGGCGATAACTATTGCTTTTGCACCCATATCTATGAGGGTTTTTGCACAGTTTTCACAAAGCTCTAAGATTTCGGAAGCTGTTTTTGTGCCGTAGGGTGCATTTTTTGAGTCGCCGAGGTACAAAAAATCCTCATTCGGCAAAACCGAGCAAAGCTCAGCTAAAACACTTATTCCGCCGACTCCTGAACCGAACACGCCTATCGGACGTTCATTATACTGCATTTTTCATATCCTTTCCTTTTTAAACTTCTGCCTCTGATATGTTTAAATTTCTCATAATTTCTTTTCTTGCTCTGTCGTTATACTGAGCATAAAACCTGTGAGTTACGTCAATATT
>JAZNBP010000076.1:0-9999 GCA_045587085.1 Acutalibacteraceae bacterium
TTGGATTTTATGGCAGGCTCTTTGCGTTTTGTTGTTTTTGGTTATCAACAGAAAATTTATAAGCAAGAGCATAAAGCTTATCAAAGCTTAAAGGTTTTAATACATCTGCTTTTTGGAGGAAATTATGCAAGAAATTTTAGCTGATTTTATTGGGGATTTACCTTATTTTGCAAAAATACTCGCTATTTTGCTAGTTTCTATGCTACCTATAGTCGAGCTTAGGGGAGCAATCCCCATAGGTGCTATTGTTGGAGTAGAGCCTTGGCTTACTGTAGTGCTTGCAATAGTTGGAAATCTTTTGCCGATACCATTTATTTTGCTGTTTATAAAAAAGATTTTCGCTTGGATGCGTAAAAAAAGCGAGAAGCTTAATAAAGTTGTAGATAAAATGGAGGCAAAGGCAGAAAAGAACAAAGAAAAGGTTATGAGATATGCCTTTTGGGGACTTGTGCTTTTTGTGGCTATTCCGCTTCCGGGAACAGGTGGCTGGACGGGTGCTTTGGTTGCTGCTATGATTGATATGCCCCCTAAAAGAGCCTTCGTTTGCGTTCTTACAGGCATTCTTATAGCGGCGGTTATTGTGTCTTTTATTACTTATGGCACAGTAGCATTGTTTTTTTAAAAATATAGCTTTACTTAATTGACATTAAATGGCTGTTGTGATAAAATAACTTGGATAGAAAGCTATTCTTTTTTGAAGGGAAATGCTTATGGGAAAAGTGTTTGGTATAGTTTCAGGCAAGGGCGGTGTAGGAAAATCTACAATATCTGTAGGACTAGGCTTGGCTTTTGCCCAAAAAGGTAACAGCGTTTTACTTGTGGATATGGATGAGGGACTAAGGTGCCTTGACCTGCTTTTAGGTATTGAAAGTCAAACAGTTTTCGATTTGTCGGACGTGCTTTCGGGCAAGGAAATTGAAGCTGCGGTTTACACCTCGGTGTTTGATGACAATCTAAAGCTTATCCCGGCTCCTGATAAAACCGATGTAATTAAACCAGAACAGCTTGAGCAGTTTGCAAAATCGGTATCGGATATATATGATATTGTGATTTTCGATTTTGCTGCAGGCATTGACACAGAGCTTTACAAGGCTTTGCCAAAGGATACACTTTTCTTGACTGTTGCGGTGCCTGACCCCGTATCTGTAAGGGACGCGGCGGCAATAAGTCAGGCTTTAACTGAAAGCTCGCAGATGGCAAGGCTTATTATAAACCGCTTTAAGTATAAAATTAAAAGGAAATTAAGATTTAAGAATATTGATGATATAATAGATTCTGCTTACTTGAGGCTTGTTGGTATTGTGCCTGAAAGCGATGAAATCAGCATTTTTTCATTAACACATAGGCTGCCGAAAAAATGCCGTGCTGCAAAGGCTTTCACAAGAATAGCAAAAAGACTTTCGGGTGAAGCGGAGCTATTACCAAAAATAAAAAAGATATGAAAGGAAACAGGAAATGACAATCGCATTAATCGCACACGACGCAAAAAAGGAACTAATGGTACAATTCTGCATTGCTTATTGCGGAATATTATCAAGACATAATATTATTGCTACCGGCTCTACAGGTAAGATAGTATCCGAAGCTACCGGACTTGAAATTGTAAAGTTTTTAAGCGGTAGTCAGGGCGGTGCACAGCAAATTGCTTCACGCATTGGCTGTGATGAAATTGACCTTTTGCTTATGTTCAGAGACCCTCTAAATCCCAAACCCAATGACCCTGACGAAAACGCACTTCTGCGTTTATGCGATGTTCATAACATTCCTGTTGCTACAAACATAGCAACCGCAGAGGTACTTATTCACGGTCTTGAGCGTGGCGACCTTGATTGGCGAGATATTCTGAAAGGATAACAATATTTTAGGAGTTTTATAATGGCAGAGATTAACCGTGCCGTAAAAGGCACTAACGATATTTTACCCTCTGACAGCCACAAATGGCAGTTTGTTGAGGGCAAGATGTTAGAAACAGCCGCACTTTACGGCTTTAAAGAAATTCGTGTGCCGGTTTTCGAGCATACGGAGGTGTTTTTACGCAGTGTCGGGGATACTACCGATGTTGTACAAAAGGAAATGTACACCTTTGAGGATAAGGGCGGACGTTCAATAACACTTAGACCTGAGCTTACCGCAGGCGTTATAAGAAGTGCTATTGAAAAGGGACTTGTAAATTCTGCATTGCCTGCAAAGGTTTGCTATATTGGTGGTTGCTACAGATATGAAAAACCCCAAGCCGGCAGACTTAGAGAATTTCATCAGTTCGGTGTTGAGTGTATAGGTGCAGCGGCTCCTAACGCCGATGCAGAGGTTATTGCTCTTGCACGTCAGGTTTTGAATTCTGTAGGCATTGAAAAAATTTCACTTGAAATTAATTCTATTGGCTGTCCTGAATGCAGAAAAGAATATCATAAGGCATTAAAGGAATATTTTAGTTCTAAGAGTGATGAGCTTTGCGGAACTTGTCTTGAAAGGCTTGACCGCAACCCGATGCGAATTCTTGATTGCAAATCACCTGTTTGCTCAGAAATTGCAAAGCAGGCACCTATTGTGCTTGATTTCCTTTGTGATGATTGTCGCAAACATTTTGAAAGCGTAAAGGCTCACCTTAAAGCTCAGAATATAGAGTTTACTGTAAATCCGCATATTGTAAGAGGTCTTGATTATTACACCCGTACAGTTTTTGAGTTTGTTTCGGGTGATATAGGTGCTCAGTCAACCGTGTGCGGCGGCGGCAGATACGACGGTCTTGTTTCTCAAATGGGCGGTCCTTCTGTTCCGTCACTCGGCTTTGGTATGGGCATAGAAAGATTAATGCTTGTGCTTGAAAATCAAAAAACAGAACTGCCCGAGGCTTCAAAAACCGATATTTATATTGCTACAATGGGCGAAAATGCGGGAATCAAGGCTACCGAGCTTTGTGCTATGCTTCGTGCAGAAGGTTTAAAGGCTGAAACCGATATTTGCGGTAGGGGCTTAAAGGCACAGATGAAATATGCAAATAAAATCGGTGCTAAATTCTCTGTTGTAATCGGCGATAGCGAGCTTGAAAGCGGTAAGGCTTCCCTTAAGGATATGGAAGAAGGCACTGAAACCGTAATTAATATTGATGAAATCGTCGAAGAACTCGGCGAGGCAATCAGGGTAAAAATCTTTAAAAACATTGCTGAAATTATGTAAAAAAAGAGGTTTTAAGTTTAAATGCTACTTGATAGAATGAACGGCGTTAAGCGTACCGATTATTGCGGTACCTTAACAAAAGAATTTGTAGGAAAAACTGTAACTGTATGTGGCTGGGTTCAGCGTCAGCGTGATTTAGGCGGTCTTATTTTCGTAGATTTGCGTGACAGAACCGGTATTGTGCAGTTGGCTTTTGGTGATGAAACAGAAAAAGCAGTTTTCCTGAAGGCATCGGCACTTCGCAGTGAATATGTTGTTATGGCAACAGGTCTTGTCAGAATTCGTTCTGCAATAAATCACGAAATACCGACAGGCGAAATCGAAATAGAGGTAACCGAGCTTAAGATTTTAGGCGTTTCCGAAACACCGCCTTTTGAAATTCTTAACGACTCTAACGCTAACGAGGAGCTAAGACTTCGTTACAGATATCTTGATTTGCGTCGTCCTGATATACAGAATAATATTTTAATGCGTCATAAAATAGTTAAGGTTACCCGTGACTATTTTGATGATAATGGATTTATCGAGATTGAAACTCCAACCCTTATTAAATCTACACCCGAGGGTGCAAGGGACTATTTGGTGCCGTCACGTGTGAAAAAGGGAAGCTTTTTTGCACTTCCGCAGTCACCTCAGCTTTATAAGCAGTTGCTTATGCTTTCGGGCTTTGACAGATATATGCAGATTGCACGTTGCTACCGTGATGAGGATTTGCGTGCCGACCGTCAGCCTGAGTTTACACAGATTGACCTTGAAATGTCTTTTGTTGAGCCTGAGGATGTTTACAGCATTGCGGAAGGGTATATCAAGCGTCTTTTTAAAGAGGTTTTAAACGAGGATATCGTAACTCCGCTACCTCGCTTAAAGTATGTAGATGCTATGAATGATTACGGTTCGGACAAGCCTGACACCCGCTTTGATATGAAAATCAAGGATTTGTCCGATATAGTTGAGAATTGCGGTTTCTCCGTTTTTGCAGATACCGTAAAAAACGGCGGTACAGTAAGGGCTATTAATGCTAAGAATGCTGCAGCTACCTACACAAGAAAAGAAATCGATAAGCTTACTGAGGAAGCAAAGGGTATAGGAGCAAAAGGACTTGCCTTTATCCGTTGGAGTGAGGATGTACCTAACTGCTCATTCGCTAAATTTATGACCGAGGACGAAATGCAGGCAATTTATGAGAGAACAGGTGCCGAAAAGGGCGACGTTGTGCTTATAGTTGCAGATAGAAAGAATATTGCACTGTCTGTCCTGGGTGCTTTGCGTTTGACCGTTGCTAAAAAGCTTGATATTATACCCGATAAGTATAACTTCCTTTGGATTACCGAGTTTCCGTTCTTTGAGTATAATGAGGAAACAGGTAATTGGGATGCTATGCATCATCCCTTTACTTCTCCGCTTGACGAGTGCGTTGAATTCCTTGAAACCGCACCCGAAAAGGTATTTGCCAAGGCTTATGACTTGGTGCTAAACGGTGTTGAATTATCAAGTGGTTCTATTCGTATTACCGACCCTGTGCTTCAGGGCAAGATGTTTAAAGCGTTAGGACTTTCTGATGAGGAAGCACACGAGAAGTTCGGCTTCTTAACCGACGCATTTAAGTATGGTGCACCACCGCACGGCGGTATGGGTATCGGTCTTGATAGACTTGTAATGCTTATGTGCGGAAGGGAAACCTTACGTGATGTAATCGCATTCCCCAAGGTTTCAAATTCAAGCGAGCTTATGTCGGGTGCTCCCGCCGAAGTAGACGAAACCCAGCTTTTGGACCTTTCAATCGGGATTATAAAGGACGAAAAGTAGTAAAAGATATACTTTAAAAATTATTGATATGGCACACTTCTTATGAGGTGTGCCATAGTTATATACATTGAGGGTGGATTATAATGTTAAGAAAAATGAAAGCAAGAGGAATAATAGCACTAACCCTTATTTGTGCGTTGGTTGTAACTGTATTCGCACCAATAGCTTCTGCAGATGAGGGAGTCCCAACGATGCCCGATCTATCGGGATATGCGTATATCACGATAGATGAAATAGAGCCACAAACAATAATCGGCGATTTGAGAGATGATATAATCTGTTCCGATACTGAAGAAGTGCAGATATATGATACCGAAGGGTATGAGCTTTCAAATAACGATTATGTTTGCAATGGTGCAACAATTACAGTTTCTGAAAATGATGTTATTAGTGAAGTATATAAGGTTCGTATTTATGGGGACGCCAACTGCGACGGTAATATAAATGCTACCGATTTGGTTAACATAAAGCAGATATTGTTAAATATTCGGGAGCCGTTTGACGATACGGTTGCCGATATAAATGCGGACGGTCAATATAATATTTTTGATTTAATAAGACTTAAAAAGCAACAGTTAGATCTTTCAAAAATCGAGCAGAAAAGAATGGCTTCTTATTCCACAAGATTTAAGTGGTTAAATAATATCGAAGTTCCATATTCGGTTTACGGATATGAGGAAGTTTTTGAGGATTTTTCGGTAGCTTCAAATGATATTGACCTGACGTTTAATCGATACTATGATTCAAATAATGAAAGCTGTAATATGCTGAGCGAGGGTTGGAGTATTAGCTTTGAGGGAAGCTGTACTGTAACCGATAACGGTGCGATTGTAAAACTGTATAGCTCGGCACCGATTGCGTTTAAACTTGCTAATGGCAAATATGTATGTGAGTACAGCAGGGCTAAATTGACAGAGACGGATAGCGGTTTTGTATTTATTGCTGAGGACGGTTTAACCTATACCTTTAATCAAAACGGATATCTTGTTTTGATAACGGATAAAAATGGAAATACTGTCAATATAGAAGTAAATCCAAACGGTAAAATACAAAAAGTTACCGACAGTGTAGGCAGAGAGTATAACTACACCTATAATGAAAACGGATTACTTGCAAGCATTACCGACTGTATAGGTAGAACAGTAAGCTTTTCTTATGATTCTGGGAACAGACTGTCAAGCGTAACGGGTGTTTTGGGAACTGTTACAGAGCAATACAGTTATAATTTAAACAATAAGCTTGCAAAGGTAGCAGATGCTTTTGGCAACACTTTAAGTCAAATTACATATCAAGAAAATAGCGGTGTAGTTTCATCTGTTACGGATAGTGATTCGCTTACAACGGATTATGTTTATAACGCGGATTATAATTCTGTCACGCTTTTGCAAAATGATAAAGTAATAGAGGAGTGTATTTACAACAGATACAACCTTCTTACCGTTATGAATACTGAGGAAGGTATACAGCGAAAATTTTACGCTAATTCCTATGGCGATGTTGCGGTAGCAGAAAATGCGGACGAAAGCATTGTAAAATATGCTTATGATGAAAGCGGAAATCCCATTAAAATTATTACTGTTTCAGACGGTGAAGCGGTAACCGAGAATAATATATACGATTCTTGCGGTAATTTGTTATCTACTTCTACAGAAAGTGAAAAAACAGTATATACCTACGATGATAAAGGCAATGTTTTGTCACTCACTAAAACCGACGGTGAAGTTAGTGAAACCACCGAGTATACCTATAAAGATAACGGTTTAGTACATACCACCATAACAGAGGGTGTTACTACCACTTACTCTTATGATAATAACGGATATCTAAGCAGTGAAATTGATACCTCAGGTCGAGAAAAAACATATATTTATAATGCTATAGGCTGGCTTGAAACCGAAACAGAAGCAGAAACAACGGTTAGTTATAAATATAATCTTGGCGGAGACACATTAAGGGAAACAAAAAATAATATCGTTGTAAACAGAACGGTTTATGATAATTACGGCAGAATAAAGCAACAGATAAGCGAGGCGGAATATAATTCGGCTTATGACTTGCTCTCTACACAACAGCCGATAGATGATTATTTAAATAATTCAGCTGAGGTTCCTGTGGGTGTTCGTTATTACTACGGGGATAACGGAAAGCTTGCACAAATAAAGGCAAGCTGTTATACTGTTAATACCGATGCAAATCAAAAGGTGACAGGTGTCATAGCCGGAAATACTATGTTAGCGCAGTATGACTATACAACCGACGCTAAGGAGCTGTTGTCTAAAATAGATTATGCTAACGGTCAAAGTATATCTTATAATTATGATACAAACGGTAATGTTGTATCCCTTTATTACGGCAATACACCTGCATATACTTATACCTATGATACCGAGGGGACTCTTACATCAAAGATTAATTTAACTGAAAGTATCCGTACAGATTATACTAAGAACAATATAACCGTAAGCAAAATTAATAGTGACGGTACTTTTACAGAAATTTATTCTTACGGCAGAGAAAAGCTCGTAGAAGCAGAAACCGACAATGATTTCGTTCCTGCTACAGATGACGAGGAGCCTGACCTTGAAAAGATAACAGAAAAATTTAATAACCAAACCTTTGTCACCGAATATTCTGAAAATTCGGTTAAGTACGGTGCACTGTCATATAGCACTACTAAAAATGATGAGGATATCATAACCGAAACAGAAATCAAAAAAGACAGTGAAATGCTGTTAAATTCGTCATACGAGTATAACGAAAACGGCTTACCCTCGAGACTTACATTATTCTACTATTGGGATGTTAAAAATATATATGATTACACCTATGACGAAAAGGGTAATATTCAGTCGGTAACCAAAACTGTAGGTATTATTTATGAGCCAGGGCCTTCGGAACTGCCACCTACAGGCTACAAAGACGGGTTTATTACGGATGCGGTTTACAAAAAACAGTATTATTATGATAATTTAGGTCAGCTAATCCGCGTTGATGACCAAGAAATCAATAAAACTGTGGTTTATGAGTATAACGGTACAAGCGGAAATATAACATCGGTTAAGACATATCCGTATACTGTGGGGGAAGTAGTAAATATAACACCCACCGCAACCGTTACATATTCATATAGCGATACTAATTGGTCAGATTTGCTTGCAAGCTATAACGGAAACGATATTACTTATGATTCACTTGGCAATATGCTTACCTATAAAGGCTATACCTACACTTGGGAAGCAGGCAGACATTTAGCACAAATTACAAACGGTGAAAATACCTATAGCTATAAGTATGACGATAACGGTATCCGTACACAAAAAACAGTAAACGGCGTAACCACATATTACACCACGGTTGACGGCAGAATTACAGGGCAGTATGACGGAACGAATACAATTTATTTCCGCTACAATGCTGAAAATTCGCTTATAGGCTTCAACCTTAACGGAGCAGAGTATACCTATCTTAAAAATGTACAAGGTGATATAGAGGGAATACTTGACCAAAACGGTACACCGATAGTACGATATACCTATGATGCGTGGGGAAAAACACTCACCGTAACCGGCAGTAAAGCAAAAACAATAGGTGTAATTAATCCTATGCGTTACAGGGATTACTATTTCGACACCGAAACAGGATACTACTACCTGCAAAGCCGTTACTACAACCCTGAATTTTGCAGGTTTATTAATGCGGACGAACCGAGTACGATATTATTATCTGATAAAAGTAATAGTAGCAATAACCTTTTTAATTACTGTTACAATAATCCAATGATATATGCAGATCGTTCTGGTTACATTATAGAGACGGTATTGGATGTAGGCAGTGCGATTTGGAGTTTGATTGATTTAATTGCTAAACCATCGTGGCTTAATTTAGGCTATTTTATTTGGGATGTAGCCTCTGCGTTGATACCTTTTGTTCCGGGCTCCTATATAGCAAAAGGTGGGAAATTTGTACTTAAAATAGCCAGTAAGACAGATGATTTTAAGCGCGGAACAAAATTTTTAACCGGTTCCTATAAAAAGCTAAAAAAAGTTGTTAAAGGTGTTAAAAATGTAGAGGTTCATCATTTGGTTGAGAAGCGATTTCATAATTTATTTAAAAAAGTTAAAAAAACAGATGATTATTTATCAATTCCGATTACTAAGGATTTACACCAAATTATTACAAAACGATGGCGAAAAATCTTTCCTTATGGGACAAATTACAAAAAGATAACTAAGTCTCAAATGAAAAAAGCAATTAAAGAGGTCTATAAAGATATGCCACAATTGTTAGAAGAAACATTAAAATGGTTCGAGAAAAGCTGGAAAAAATAATTTCAAGGAGATTTTTAATGCCAAATATTAATGAAAAAAGATATCCAAACATAAATGATGCAGTAGCATTTAATATTGCTTTTTCGCCCGTTATATGCACTTATGGAAATGTAGCTTGGGATGAAATAGAAAACAGAAAATGTTCACGCTGTGGATTGACAGTTCAAATATCTGATTTTCTTGCCCAAAAATCAGAATGTCAAAAAAAGGATTGTGCTATTTTAGATATATACAAATATGGTGTTAGTATAGAAATTCATGATTTACTAATTGAAAATTTCGATATAACTCAAGAAGATTTCAGACCTATAAAAAATAAGATGGGTGATATAGTCTTTTATCAAATTACGCCTCGACATACTATGTTACCCATTGGGAATGTTAATCGTATTAAGCAGTTAAAGCCTTGTAAAAAATGCGGTTCAATTCAATATAGAATAAAAGAATTTTTAAATGAAAATGGGGCGCCATATTATTTTATAAGCAAAGAAGCATTAGATGATTTACACGACATAAATGAGACATTCGAAAAATTTGAAATGTATATACCAAATTATATAGTAAGCCGAAGGGTATACGATTTTCTTATCGAACGATATCCGCGAATGAATTTTGAACCTATTTTTCTAAGAAAGTAGGGAGGTAAAACGATAGGTACAAAAGGCGAACGCTGTATTAAGGTTGTGTT
>JAZNBP010000077.1:0-2754 GCA_045587085.1 Acutalibacteraceae bacterium
GAACTTATCAGTGCTCTCATAATCCGCCTCCGATATATTAAGCTCTACCGAAAAGGTGCCTGTTGATTTGTCCATATATTCTGCACCCAAATTGTCTCTTAACTTAACGCCAAGAGCAACATATCTTTCATTCGTATAAAAACCTTCGCCCATCAATCCGTTTGGAAGTATTTTTCCTTCCGAAAGAATGGTTTTTTTCTCTATAACATCAGCTAACGTTCCAATAAAGCTCATTTCGGAAACCACAGTATTTGCCCCTATATCTGAGAGCGTATAAACATCTACAGCATTTGAAAGCTCTTCTAAGCTTTCTCCTGCAAGATTAAGATTATAAGACAGGGCTAAATCCCCTGAATTTTCAATTTTTAAATATCTTACCGCCTCATCTCCAGGCTCAAATGCCGAAATATCAAAAATTGCTCCCGAAGTTTTAACATCAGTCCAAGTCTCTTTTGAAAAATCGTCTGACCAATATAAATTTGCGTCAATAGTTTCAGCTAAAGCTCCTGTTATACTCATATTTAAGAGCATTAAAACTGATACTAATAACGATATTATTTTTTTTAGGTTTCTTAAAGTGCCTTTCATTTCTATGTCCCCCTATAGAAAATTATAGTATCCCTTTTTACTTTATATTCTATCACTAAAGCCACTTTTTGTCAATGACCCAAACCCTGTCGCAGCAAGGGATATGCGCAAATTTGCTATAGTTTACAAAAAAATAGTAAAATTTCCGATATTATAAATAATAACATTTAACATTATATCATAAAATTATACTATTGTCAAGTTAAAATATCTTTGTGATAATGCAATATCACAAAGAAAGGTTTAAAATAAACAAGAGGTGATATTTTGTGATAGCTGATAAAATTAAATTCTTAAGAGAAGAAAAAAATATGACACAAACGGAGCTTGCAAAGAAATTGGGGGTTACCCGTTCAAGTGTTAATGCGTGGGAGCTTGGGATATCTACACCATCAACACAGTACCTTGTAGAGCTTGCCAATATATTTAAAATTTCAACAGATTTTTTGCTCGATATGAGTCAAAATGAAAGTCTCTCTACTCAAGGATTAACTGATGAGGATATTAAGCTCGTTTACGGAATTATTGAGCATTTAAGAAAGAAAAACAAAGAAAATGAATAGAAAAAAATACGTACGGTTATGTTGGTTAATACAGCATAGCCGTATTTTTTTAATAATAAAAATATCAGGATAATACATTCTTTTTCCATACATTTTTAATTTTTGTATGTCAATACTAAAAGAAGAAAGAAGGTATGAAAATGACAACTTTTATGAGCATTACAGAATTTTGTTTTACGATTATTATTGGTATATTTTTTCTTACACAGCTAACTTCACAAAAAAACGACCATCAATCAATAAAAAATGATTCTAAAGAGGAGTTAGAACGCTTAAACTTAATGCGAAAAAACACCCTCACTCCGCCATTAACCGAGCAGACAAGACCGAAAAACTTAAATGAAATAATAGGTCAGGAAGACGGAGTTCGCGCCCTCGCAATTGCCTTAGGAGGAAAAAATCCACAGCATATTATAATATACGGGCCTCCCGGTGTCGGAAAAACTGCAGCGGCGAGAGTTGCATTAGATTATGTTAAGAAAAGTACAGATTCTCCTTTTACATTAGATTCCCCTTTTATAGAAGTTGATGCAACCATAATGCATTTTGATGAGCGATGCATTGCAGACCCTCTTTTGGGATCTGTTCACGACCCTATTTATCAAGGAGCAGGAGCATACGGCTCACCCGGTGTTCCTCAAATTAAAGAAGGAGCTGTAAGCCGTGCCCACGGTGGAATTCTTTTCATTGATGAAATAGGAGAACTTCCCGAGATGCAGTTAAACAGACTTTTAAAGGTTTTAGAAGACAGAAATGTTAAGTTTGAGAGTGCATACTATTCAAAATCAAATAAGAATATACCTATTCATATTCATAATATATTCAAACACGGTATACCTGCAGATTTTCGTTTGATCGGTGCGACAACAAAGCCTCCCTCTGCAATTCCCGAAGCCTTGCGTTCGCGGTGTATTGAGATATATTTTAATCCTTTATCCGTTTCAGATATCGAAAAAATACTTTCAAATGCTGTCGGAAAGCTTGATATTAATATTTCTCCACGGCTTTTAAAATACATCGCCTCTTTCACAAAAAACGGACGCGACAGTGTGAAAATATTGGGGCTTCTTTCTTCAAAATTAGCTTTTGAGAAAAGAAAAACAGCAGAAAAAGAAGATGTTGACTGGGTTTTAAAATCAGGACGATTCGTGAGCCGTCTTAGTGTATTAGAAGATATATCCTGAATTTATAGAAAAAAGGGTGTTGTATTAACAACACCCTTTAGGTTTTGAATTATTCATAAATAACGATAAGGCTTGCTTTTTCACTGCCTTGTCTAATTACTGCAATCTTACTGCACTTATCTCCAACGATTTTTGCTTCTGCGAGGTCTAAAATACCAAATTCTGTGCCTTCATCATCAGCTAAAACTTCTTGGCCGTTATCTGATATCTTGATGATTTTTGCAGAACCAAGGTTAACCCAATCAGCATTCTCCTCAGAAAGCTTTCCGTCTACAAAGCCGTCTCTTGTTACATAAATAGCTGAAGTTTCTTCATCTGTTTCTATTACATTGTACATAGTTGCAGCTGTATAAGGAATCTGTAATTCCCAGATTTTTTGCTGTGAGCCGAATACAAACTTATCGTCCGTCCAGTCATAT
>JAZNBP010000078.1:0-4783 GCA_045587085.1 Acutalibacteraceae bacterium
CGGCCACCAATTACCTGAAGGAAGTCTCATATCTTTATCGGTGCTTTCTCCACCGCCAAAGGTAAAAAAGGTGTTCCCCTCTATCTCAAAAAGCTGACCACGCATAAGGTGAATTAAGTTGCCCGATATTCTATGAACCATACCGCCGTGCCAATAGGTTACACGACCTCTATTAATTTTTGTCATATTATCGTGCGTGCCGTCAATAAAAGCTGTAACAAAGCGTCTGGTTGCTAAAAAATCAATTACCTGCTTTTCAGTTTTGGAGCCGTCAAATATAAAACCGAAGTCGCCACAGACTATAAGAACATCTCCGCTTTTTAGCTTTCTAAAGCTTTTATCGTAAAGTCTTTCAAGGCAACCGTGCATATCTCCAGTAACGTATACCATAATTTCTCCTAAATAATACTTTATTTTTTTAGCAGTTTGTGTTAATATATAGTATATCACATCTTAAAGGATATTGCTATGCTTAAAAAAATTTTTTCTGTATTTTTTTCAATACTTATAATTTGTTTGATGTTTTTGCCTGTGGTTTCCGCCTCTGCTTATGAGGTGACTGAATTTGAAATTACCGCAAAAGCCGGTGCACTAATATCTCTTGATACGGGTGAATTTTTGTACGAAAACAATATCGACCAAAAGCTCTACCCTGCATCTATTACTAAAATAATGACCGCAACCGTTATGCTTGAGAGTGAAAAATTCAATCCCGACGCAAAAATTGCAATGACCGAGTCTGCACTAAAATTAGTGCTAGGAACCGGCAGTGTTGTTTCGAATTTGCGTGCAGGCGAGGAAATCACCCAAAAGGATTTGCTTTATTACCTGCTTATGTCCTCGGCAGGTGACTGTGCCTACTTAGTTGCCGAATATTACGGTGGCAGTGTTGAAAACTTTGTTAAGCTTATGAATAAAAAAGCTTACGAATTGGGACTTAACTCTACCTGCTATGAAAACCCTGTCGGACTTCATCACGAAAGCAACTACACAACAGTCCGTGACATATACACCCTTGCCTCGTATGCAATGCAGAACGAGTTGTTTATGGAGGTTTGCTCTTCATCAAGGTATACTGTCCCTGCGACAAATATGTCGGGAGAGAGAACGCTTACTACCACAAACAGATTGCAGGATAAAAACACAAATTATTTTTATCAGTATGCACGCGGTATAAAAACGGGCTTTACTGACGAGGCAGGCAGATGTCTTGTAAGCACCGCTTCCTATGACGGTTATAATTATATGTGTATACTTATGGGCTGTCCGAATAAAGCCAATAAGCGTTATGAATTTTACGAAAGTGCCGAGCTTTACAGGTGGGCGTTCAATAATTTCGCTTTTAAAAAGATTGCTGACTCTGATGAGCCTGTCTGTGAAATGCCCATAGAACTGTCGCTAGACACCGATTACGTATCCCTTTATTTTAAAGAGCCTTTTGTTACAATTCTGCCAAAAGAGGCAGACGATTCTACAATAGTTGTTAAAACCACACTTAACAAGAAATCGCATGAGGCTCCCGTTAAAAAAGGACAGGTGTTAGGCTTTGCCGAAATATATTATGCCGAAAAGCTTATAGGTAAGGTTGACTTGGTTGCAGGCGAGAGCATAAAGCCTAGCGGAATTTTAGTTTTTGTAAAGCATTTAAAAGCATTTTTTACTTCTACCTTTATGAAGGTTATTGTAATAGCCATTATTTTAATTATTGTAATATTTATTATACTTTGTATAAGACTTAATATTTCTAAACTAAAAAGGCGAAAGGTTAAATATATACCCTACAAGGAAAAAGGAGAAAATTCACATGAAAAATAAAATTCTATGTCTTATTCTTGCACTATCCTTAATTTTTGTATTTGTCGGTTGTGGAGAAAAGCCCGATAACGAAAACAGTGACAGTAAAAATGATGATGATTCGGTTGTTTTGGAATATGTTTTGCCCTATGATTTTGAGGGTACGCATACTGCAGTTATCACCGTAGAGGATTTTGGAGAAATCAAGCTTGTTTTAGATGAAACCAAGGCACCTATTACCGTTGCAAACTTTGTTAAACTTGCAAACGAAGGCTTTTATGACGGGCTTACCTTCCACCGAATAATTAACGGATTTATGATTCAAGGCGGTGACCCTAAGGCTGACGGTACAGGCAACAGCGACGAAACCATAAAAGGCGAATTTGCAGTAAACGGATTTAATAACGAAATATTACACAAGCGCGGTGTTATTTCTATGGCAAGGGGCAGCTACAGCTACGACTCGGCTTCCTGTCAATTCTTTATAATGCATAAGGACAATGCAAGCCTTGACGGACAGTATGCCGCCTTCGGCTATGTTGTAAGCGGTATGGAGGTAGTCGATAAGATTGCCGCATACACTCGTGTTGTAGACAATAACGGAACAGTTTTAAAGGATTATCAGCCGGTAATCGAATCTATTAAAATTTTAGAATAATACCAATTTATATCAAAAAGCTTCGGAAAAATCCGAAGCTTTTATTTTTTACATAATAGGTACTAAGAGCATTTTACCAATTTTTAGCTTTTCATCCTCAAGCTCGTTTATACGCATTATTTCCTCTACACTTGCGTTATAGGTACGTGCAATATCCCATATACATTCATCCTGATGCGGGAAATAGATAGTCATTGCTTTTCTGCCACTTCTTGCAATAGGTCGGCTTTCGTCAACTGAAAGCTCAGTTATAACCGACATTTCCCTACACTCATAAACAGAAGCATTTACCGATAAATCGCACCTTATCTCTATACAGTCAGCCGAAAGTATGGTGTAACCTATGCTCTCAACCTCTATTTGCGGTTCACAATAAGCCTTAAAACCGTTTCCTTTTATCGGGTATTTCATTTGAAGCTCTAAAGGTTTTTCAAGATATATACTGTTCTCGTTTTCATCCATTAAAACTATTCCGCAATTAAGAACAGCGGTTATCTGCATACAATCGTCCTCAAATTTTGTCGAAGACGAGGTAATACTTCCCCATACATCTATTACCGAGGATATGCTCTCTTCAATTTTTACTGTATTCTTAAAGCTTTCGCTTTCGGTTATTGTTTGGAATATTTTTTCAAAGCAGATTTTATCTTTTTTAATTTCTGCGGTATACTTTCTTGAAAACGCATCCTCTATAACGGCAACATCATTACCGCAAAAGGCATTGGCACACAGAAGTATTTTGGCAGTCAGAGAAAAAGCCTTGCACTCGCCTTGAAGTGTAGATTTAGGTTTAATCTCGCAAAAAGCCAATGAGGCTTTTGTTTCACATTCGCAGTCCTCATTAATTCCCTCTATTTCAAGTATCTGACTAAAAGGAATAACTGTTTTAAGGGTTTGCGGCGACCTGAGAGCCTCTGCACAATAAAGAACTGATACCGACATTTCACCCTTTACAACCGCTTTTCCGTTAATGATTTTAGTTTCCTTAACCATAACCGCAGCATTGTTCCTTAAAACATTTTTGATTTGCGGTTGATTATCACCTAAGTGTATTTCATCCTCAATCAGTATATACTTTTCGGTACAGCCCATAGGCACAGTAGCCGGAGTAATCCCCTTTTTAAGCTCTACATTGCTGTCATCGTAATCCGATATAATATCACAGCATTTGCGTTTTTCAACCTTAATACTAACCGCACAAGCACCGTGAATATCTACCTTGCGTGGACTTACTGCACGGCAGTTTATGTAGTCGCATTTAATGGTTGCAGATATCTTAACTCCCGACATATCCTGCTCACACTCAATACTCTTTGAAAACGGGTACTGATACGTAAAGGAGCAAAGCTCTCCGTCCTTGTCGGCATAAAGCAAATTAAGCTCAAGACTGCCCTCTAACAGCAAAGTATTACCGTTTATACTCTTTGAGGAGATATACGGTGTTGTCATAAGCTTAAAAATTTTAGCAATATCGGGACAGTAATCAGGTAATGTAAAATCGACATCTACCGGCACCTCGGCGGTATCGCTTATTACAGTATCGTTATAATATACATTGCTTTTTAAAAATTTTTCCATAAAAAAATCCTCTCTTTGCGAAATTACTAATAAATAATATTCACACTAAGAGAGGATTATTCTTACATTTTATTCAAGCTCAAAAGCACCTGTATAAAGCTGATAATACTTGCCTTTTTGAGCAATAAGCTCATCGTGTGAGCCACGCTCGATAATTCTACCCTTATCAAGCACCATTATAACGTCAGAATTTCTGACAGTAGAAAGTCGGTGAGCTATTACAAATACCGTTCTGCCCTGCATTAATCTATCCATACCTCTTGATACAATAGCTTCAGTACGGGTATCTATGCTCGATGTTGCCTCGTCAAGTATCATAACAGGAGGATCAGCTACTGCCGCACGTGCAATAGCTATAAGCTGACGCTGTCCTTGAGACAAATTAGCACCGTTATTGGTAAGTGCGGTGTTATATCCGTTCGGAAGTCTTGTAATAAAATCATCTGCACCTGAAAGCCTTGCCGCCTCAATACACTCCTCGTCGGTAGCTTCAAGCTTGCCGTAACGGATATTTTCCATAACAGTACCCGTAAACAGATTTGTTTCCTGCAAAACAATACCGAGTGAGCGTCTTAAATCGCTTTTCTTTATTTTATTAATATTAATACCGTCATATCTTATCTTACCGTCTGCAATATCGTAAAAGCGGTTTATAAGGTTTGTAATTGTAGTTTTTCCGGCACCCGTAGCACCAACAAAAGCCACCTTTTGACCAGGGTGTGCATACACATCAATATTATGAAGCACAAGCTT
>JAZNBP010000079.1:0-6456 GCA_045587085.1 Acutalibacteraceae bacterium
TCACGGGCAAATCCCATTTCGTGTGTTACCACTGCCATTGTCATACCCTCATTTGCCAAGGTCTTCATAACATCAAGAACTTCGCCAACCATTTCGGGGTCAAGTGCAGAGGTAGGCTCGTCAAACAACATAACTTCAGGCTGCATACACAGAGCACGCACGATAGCTACACGCTGTTTCTGACCGCCTGAAAGCTGAGAGGGGTAAGAATTAGCTCTGTCAGCAAGACCGACACGTTCAAGCAATTTCATTGCACGTTCTGTGGCTTCTGCCTTGGAAAGCCCCAAAACCTTGATAGGGGAAATGGTCATATTTTTAAATACAGTCATATGTGGGAACAGGTTAAACTGTTGGAAAACCATTCCCATTTTTTGGCGGTGAAGATTTATGTTTGTTTTAGGATCGGTAATATCTGTTCCGTCAAAATAAATGTGACCGCCTGTCGGCTCTTCCAAAAGATTTAAGCAACGTAAAAAGGTGGATTTTCCCGAGCCCGAAGGACCGATAATACATATAACCTCACCTTTTTTGATTTCGGTGCTAATTCCTTTTAAAACCTCAATCTTACCAAACGATTTTTCGAGATTTTCAACCTTAATTAATGTCTTATTAGTGGTCACTGTTACGCAACCTCCTTTCGAGCTTTCCTACAAGCCAAGTAAAGAGCATTACAAGCACCAAATAAATTATCGCAATAGCAATAAGTGGCATAAACGCAGAGAAAGTTCTGCCACGGATAAGGTCGCCTGCTTTTGTAAGGTCAACAATTCCAACATAACCTGCAATAGAGGTTTCCTTTAATAGAACTATAAATTCATTGCAAAGGGTAGGAAGGACAATTTTAAACATCTGCGGAACAATGATATAAATCATTGTTTGCAAGTAATTAAAACCAAGGCTTCTGCCGGCTTCAAACTGACCTTTGTCTATGGACATAACGCCCGAACGGAAAATTTCGGCTACGTATGCACCTGAATTTATACCAAAGGTTATAATTGCAATAGTAACTTCGGAATTAGATGTTGCAAAGATTATAAAGTACATAATAAGTAACTGTACCACAACAGGAGTTCCGCGAATTACTGTTAAATAAACCTTACAAATAGCATTAAACAATGATAAAACATAAAACCCAAAGTTTTTATGCTTTTTCATTGCTTCACTGTTTTTGTCGTATGTAGAGCGAACTATCGCAATAACAATACCTATCGCAATACCGATAAGTGTTGCGAAAAATGTGATTATTAAGGTGTTTTTAAGACCTTCAACTATCCATTCCCAACGGTTGTCCTTAATAAAATTAAGAACAAATTCGTCAGAAAAATTTTGAAACCATTCTTTCATCAGTTTCTCCTTATTTACAAAACTTAACTCATTCGGCGAACCGAATGAGTTAAGAAAAATTAATTAGTTATGAATTACTTAATGTATTTATCGATGATTTCTTGAATTTTGCCTTCATCAGTAAGCTTCTTAAGAGCTTTGTTTATATCCTTAAGTAACTGCTCATCCTTTTTATTAACAGCAATTGCATAATCTTCGTTGGTGAATTCAGTTTCCTGAATTTTAAGACCTTCGTTTGTTGAAACAAATGCTTTAGCAGGTTCGTTATCAATGATAACTGCGGTAACTTTGCCTTCGATAAGAGCTTGAACAGCATCAGCACCTGTCTTGTAACGAACTACGTTTTCTTCACCAAAGCCCCACTCGGCAGGCTTAGATGAACAGTAAATATCACCGGTTGTATCCTGCTGAACACCTATTTTGATACCTTCTTTTACAGCCTTGGGATTACCGTCCTTATCAAAGCCGGTGTAGAAATCTTCATAAGATTCAAAATCTGCATCTGCTTTAACTATTACAGATTGGATACCGTTAGCATAAGAGGTAGAGAAGTTTACGTTCTTCTTACGGTCGGGAGTAACGGTAAGACCAGCCATACCGATATCATATTTGCCGGACTGTACACCACCGATGATAGAACCAAACTCAACATCCTTGATAACAAGTTCTTTACCAAGCTCTTTTGCAATAAGCTCAGCAATTTCAATGTCAATACCAACATAGTCGCCGTCCTCAACATACTCGTAAGGGGGGAATGCTGCGTTGGTTGCCATAATAAGCTTGTCGTCTTCCTTCTCGCCGCAGGCTGCAAAGCAGAACATCAAGCAGAGTGCTAAAACGATTGCCAAAATTTTCTTTAAGCTTTTCATTATAAATCTCTCCTAAAAATTATTTGCCCTATGGGACTTTTTATTTTACGAGTAGAATTATAACATCATTTTTTCGGTTTGTCAACAGTTTTTTGCATAAATATGCGAAAAATTTAAAAAAATATTGAATAATATGCAAATACATCTGCATATATACGAAAATATGCAGGTTTTTTAAAAAATACTGTGCATAGAAGGACGTGTATCCTCGAGCATTTGGTGTAAAAGTGTTTTAACGGTTCCTGAATATTCATAGAAAATTGCGTTGTTTTTGGTATCTGTATATATGGTAAGCGATGAAATTGCAAGCTCGATTTCATCAATCATTGTATGGTTGGCAAAAACGGATAAAAAAGGTTCTTTCTCTGACCAAAAGCGTTCTAATTCGCGGGCTTCTTTGGTAGCATCTGAACCGCTTTTGTAAACCTCTATACAGTTTTGCAATTTTTCGTTTGCTTTGTCACAGGTTTTATTAATATACGTGTAATTAAAAATATATGCAAATATTATAAATACTAAAAGTACAATTGCGGCAATAGAGCGTTTCATTACTGCTTACTCCTTCTGATGATATTTTTATTGCCTTTGCGGTCAAGCGTCATAAGAAAAATATCACTTACGGGTATACCCTTTAAAATTTCCTTTAGGTCTTGATAGGTAATATTAAGATTTTTAAGCGATTCGGTCATTATAACGCCGTCGCTAATTACAGGCAATCGCAAATATTCCTTTTGCTTTTTTATATTTAAATCATTTAAGGTAACAGTTTGCTCTTTGGATTTTAGTAATACACTTAGCTCACCGTTTACTTCAAGTACCGCAAAAGCCACCTTTTCAATATCGAATACATTTTGCGTTCTTAACAGTTCTATTAAATCGAGTACAGTCATTCTTACACTTTTCATAGCCTTTTGGTCGATAACTCCGTTTTTAATTACAATTACCGACTTACCGCTTAAAAGCTGACGGATTTTCTGACTTTTAAGGGTTAGCAAAGAAACCGAAATTTCAAGGATTACCAGCACGAAAATAGATGTGATACCATTGAGTATCGGTTGTGAGGTATCCTGAAGCGGTATTGCTGCTATTTCCGAAATAAGCAGAGTAATTACAAGCTCGCTTGGTTGCAAATCGCCAATCTGACGCTTACCCATAAGCCTGACAGCAAGTATTACAAAGAAATATAAAATAAATGTACGCAAAATAGTAGTTATCAAAAAAATCACCCAGATTAGTATTGGTAATTTTCGGTGAAAAATTACTACAATATATATAAATAGTCTTACAAGTCTTTAATGTCTTGACTTTAAAAATTCGGTATGCTACAATTTACAATATTAAGTGATATATTTATAAGACGGAGTGTTAAATTATGCTTAAAACTGCACCTGCGGTATTTGCGGTCGGAAATGACTATCAAATTATGGTTGAAGTAAAAAATGAGTCTCTTATGAGCGTTAAAGTAGGGGACAAGACCTATTACGATGAAACTAACGGTATTATGAATTCACTATTGCCTATTCACCGTGTAGCTGTACCTATGAAGGCTCTTGATGAAGCTAAAGAATATACGGTTTTCGTCCGACCGATTGTTGAGCGTAAGCCTTATTTTACCGAAACCAAGGCACCACTTGAGTATAATTTTAAATTTACTCCCGTTCCTGAAAAGAATATTCGTGCTTATCATCTTGCTGACACACACAATCGGATTGAAGCTCCTGTAAATGCGGCAAAGGCCTTTGGAAATATGGATTTGCTTATACTTAACGGTGATATTATTGACCATAGCGGTAATCCCGAAAAGTTTTCTAATATTTATGAAATTTGTTCAGAGATAACAAATGGCGGTATTCCTGTAGTATTCTCTCGCGGAAATCACGATATGCGTGGCAACTTTGCCGAAAAGTTTGCTGATTACACTCCTAGTCAGAATAAAAATACTTATTATTCATTTAAAGTAGGCAGTATTTGGGGATTGCTTCTCGACTGCGGTGAGGATAAGGATGACTCAAATGCTGAATACGGCTATACTGTAGCTTGTCACACTTTCAGGGAAAGGCAGACCGAATATATAAAATCTGTTATTAAAAATGCGGAAAACGAGTATGCTCAGCCGGATATAAAAACACGTCTTGTAATAGCACATAATCCGTTTACCTATCAGCTAGAGCCACCGTTTGATATTGAAGCAGATATATATCGCGAATGGGCATCGCTTTTGAAAGAATATATAAAGCCGGACCTTTTAATATGCGGTCATACTCACAAAAAGGCTATATATCCTATAGGATGTGACGAGGATAATCTCGGTCAGCCTTGCACAGTTGTAATAGGTGCTGAACCTTTAAAAGACAGATTTATCGGTTGCGGATTTGTAATAAATGATGATGAAATTGAGGTTGCATTCACCGATAGCCTCGGTAATACGGTTTTAACCGAAACATTAAAAAAGTAAAGCGGGATTAGTAATGAAATCTATAAAATCTATATATAAAATAGGATACGGACCGTCAAGCTCTCATACAATGGGACCTTCTTACGCAACGGTTGATTTTCTTAAACTGTACCCACAAGCTGATTTTGTAAAAGTAGTTTTGTTCGGCTCGCTTGCTAAAACAGGAAAAGGTCACGGCACTGACAGGGCTATCAGCGAGACGCTTGCAAGCGTTCAGCACGAAATAGTTTTTGATTATGAGAGTAAAACCGATGTTCATCCAAATACCTTGGAATTTACCGCTTTTAAAGAAAATAAAGAGCTTGGAAAAAAGCGTTATTACAGTATCGGTGGCGGTGAAATCGAGAGCGATGAAAAGCTTCAAAATTCTGAAAAGCAGGTTTATAAAGAAAATAAGTTTGAGGAAATTGCAAAATACTGCAAATCAAGAAATATAAGGCTTTCCGACTATGTTTTTGAAAACGAGGGAGAGGAACTTAAAACATATCTTATGGCAGTTTGGCAAACTATGCAAAATGCGATTAACGAGGGATTATCCAAAAATGGTATTTTGCCGGGCGGATTATCGGTTCAAAGAAAAGCACAGTTTTTGTTTAATCAAAGGCATATTGATGAGAGCCCTCAGACAAGGGAAAACAGACTAGTGTGCTCTTATGCATTTGCGGTAAGTGAGCAGAATGCCGATTGCGGTATTATAGTAACTGCTCCAACATGTGGTTCGTGCGGAGTGCTTCCTGCGGTACTTAAATATATGCAGGAAAAGAATAATTTTTCGGATGATGATATTATAAGGGCATTGGCAGTTGCAGGTCTTGTAGGTAATATTGTTGCTACAAACGCATCTATAAGCGGTGCAGAATGTGGTTGTCAGGCAGAGGTTGGTACGGCTTGCAGTATGGCGGCTGCGGCACTTTGTGAATTATTCTTTATGGGTATTGACCAAATTGAATATGCTGCCGAAGTTGCTATGGAGCATCATTTAGGGCTTACCTGCGACCCTGTTTGCGGTCTTGTTCAAATTCCGTGCATAGAGAGAAATGCGGTAGCTGCTATGCGTGCTATAAATGCATTAAGCCTTGCTAATTTCCTTTACAGTAGTAGAAAAGTATCCTTTGACGTGGTTGTTGAAACTATGTATCAAACGGGTAAGGATTTATCTCATCTGTATAGAGAAACCTCCGAAGGCGGACTTGCAAAATTATATAAAAACTAACGGAACAGGCTTGACCGATTGGTCAAGCCTTTTATGTTAGGGGTCGATGTGGGCATCGACCCCTACACGCTCAAATTTTATCGTAGCTAGAATAATGTTGTAATCCAATAAATAACTCCATAAATCACACTCGCAACTGTGCCGTATACGATAACGGGGCCTGCTATGGAGAACATTTTGGCACCAACGCCGAGAACAAACCCTTCTGCCTTAAATTCGATAGCAGGGGAGACGACAGCATTTGCAAAGCCTGTAATTGGCACTAATGTTCCGGCACCGGCGTGTTTTGCTATTTTATCAAAAAGCTTTAAAGCTGTCAGAAGTGCCGCAATAAAAATTAACGTTACGGGCAATAAAACCTTTACGGTATCATCCGGGATATCAAGATATAGATATAACTCCTTAAAAAGCTGACCTATGGCGCAAATTAAACCGCCTATTAAGTAAGCAAATGCGAAATCTTTAATTTTTGGTGACGGCGGTGAAAGTCTTTTTACAAGAGCTGAGTATTCTTTTGGGTTGAAAACAAAACCACTCCTTTTTGATTATTCCATACTGAACCCATTATCCTATAT
>JAZNBP010000080.1:0-3737 GCA_045587085.1 Acutalibacteraceae bacterium
TGCCAACGAATACAGAGTCCGCCCCGTATATTTTAATTATATCACAAATCCGAAAACCGGTCAAGGTTACCTAAAAGGTTTGTGAAAAGGAGAGAATTGTTATGAAAAGAATACTTGCTATTGTACTGTCGTTGATATTCATATTTGGTATGTTTTCAATGAATGTCTTTGCGGCTAAGGAGGAAAGCATCGATCAACTTGCTTTAACGGTTACGGCTCCCAAGGAGGGTGCAAAGCCATCTTACGATAAAATTGATGGACGTGGCTATTACAGCGATAACGGACTGCAGGGCACTTCTACTCGTATATTCAAAAATGGTATTGCTTGGTTTAAGAGTGCTTCGTCCTATTTCAGCCCGGGCACCAGCGGTACCTTTGAAGGCAATACAGAATATACCGTTAAGATAAATCTGTTGCCCAAGGGAAACTTTGAGTTTGGCACAAACATTACAGCAACGATAAACGGCAAAACTGCAACCGTTGAAACCTATGATGACGGAAGTATACTCGTAGTGGCAACCCTGACTTCGGCAAAAAAGGAAGAAGAAATCAGTCAACTAAATTTATCCGTCACAGCTCCTGCAGATGGTGCAAAGCCATCTTTTGATAAAATAGACGGCATTGGTTATTACAGTGACAACGGTATAAACGGTACGTCTACCAAGATTTACAAGAACGGTATTGCTTGGTTTAAGTCCGCATCATCTTACATAAGCCCCGGAACCACCGAGACTTTTAAAGGCGGAACCGAATACACCGTTAAAATAGCATTGACTCCAAAAGATGGATATAAGTTTGGGGCATCTGTAACCGCTAAAATTAATGGCAAAACTGCAACAGTTGAAACATTTGACGATGGTAGCCTCAATGTTTCGGTAAAACTTACTGCACTCAGTAAAGAACATAAGCATACAGATTCCGATTGGAAAACCGATAAAGATAATCATTGGAAGGTATGTACTGATACCGCTTGCGGCACTATCACAGTAGCCAAAGAGACACATAAGGATCAAAACAAGGATAATAAGTGTGATACTTGTGGTTATGCTATGCCGAAGAATGCCGAGACAGTAGTTACTCCTGAGACTAAACCCACAACCCCTAATCCTGATAACGATACGTCCGCTGACGCCGATAAGACCGGTAGCGAATCTCAGGAAACTGATGTAAATGTTGAACAGGAAAAGGAAAATGACGACAAGAATAGCGGTATAATTATCTGGATTATTCTTGGCGGTGTAGTTATACTTGCTGCAGCAGGAGCATTTGTATTTATTGTTTTGAAGAAGAAAAAAACAAAGTAAATAAAGCTTTTTAAAAAATTAATATGCCATAAACTTGAAGGGCGATGACAAATCTGTCATCGCCCTTTTTAAACTTTTTGAGAGCATAAATATTATTATGTTCTTACTTTATAACACTTAAAACGCTGTCTTTAATACTTTTCATACCCTTAATTGTGGGATGACCGCATTTTTTATCGATTGTATCAAAGGTTATGGGTGTTAGATTATATTTTTTGCAGGCTTCTTTCATACATAAAGCAATTTCAGGCTTGATATCGGTGTTAATCAGGCAGTAAATGTCTGCTTGCGGTAAGGTTTCCTTTAAGAGACTTAGGAAATAGCATATTGCAGGCAATACGAAATATAAATCGCTCTCCTTGAAATTATCATATTTAGCTTCACCTAATGGAGCATTTGACCAACTATCATTTGTTCCGCCAAAAACAAAAACCTTATCAATTTTGTTTTTAAGGAAAAAACCAGCAGAAATTAGCTGTCTTAATCTGTATATAAAAGAGGACGATGTTGAACAATCTACATTGTCATAGCCTGTATATCCAATAGTCGAGCCGGACCAACTGTTGTTTTGAACAAGCGTCAGGTTTTTTTCCTTAATGACCTGATACCACCAAGTATCGTTTACATTTGTTACGTCGGTCTCATCTCTCACATTTTCGGAGTAATATACCGCAAAATCATCAGGCACAAAGCCTTTAAAGGTTGAATAGCTATCCCCAAAAATCATAATGTTGTTTTTCATTATATAACCCGCCTTTTTATAGTCTTTTATAATAATGATTATATATAGCCGATTTGAAAAAGTAAAGCTTTTTAGTATAAGTATTCTAAAAATGCAGATAATGAAAAGACAATTTGTAATTTAAGGGGAAATTATATATAAAAGAACAGGAAGCACATCAAAAAATCTGACGGCAGAATGTCTATGATTATATTCGGTTTAATTATAATTATTTAAAGGATACAATCATTATTTAGGTTATGTATATCATCGACAAGCTCACCGAAAGCATATAAAACCCAAGAAAAAACAAAAGAGATGATAGGACCAAGTATAATCACAAGCAGACCTATGGTCAATAGAAGTCCCCCGTCAGTTGCAAGAGTTAATCCTGTGATTATTGATGCTACTGCTCCGAGAATAAATATTGCTTTTGCCAAACCTTTAATTTTAACGCCTATATTTTCATATAAATAATCAAGCATTTTAAAACCTCCGTGGTTAAGAACTAATTTTCCTATAATTATACATATATAGTTCCTATTTGTCAAGTTATTTAGGAAGTATAATTCTTATATAAAGATAAATTGGAGGAACTGGAATGCTTGTTTTTGATTTGAGTATTATTGGGAATAATTTGTATAAGGTTCGAAAAAACAAAGGATTAACTCAGGCGGAAGTCGCTGAAAAAGCAGAACTTTCTGATCGCACCTATGCCGATATTGAACGCGGAAGTGTTACAATGCGTATTGATTCGCTATTGAAAATATGCACTGCATTAAATATCACTCCAAATGATATATTAGTTATTGATAACGATATAGAAATTACCGAACAGGATATTGCAGAAACCATTAAAGATTGTTCAAACACCGAAAAAGAAACAGCATTAAAACTTTTAAATGTTTATATTGATTCTTTGAAATAATAAAATAATAAATCTCCTTGTTTTACAGATAATAGTATCACAATTTGAAAAATTTTTTGTAGGGGCGAACATTGTTCGCCCGATAAGGTCGCATAATACGCAAAACGGGCGACCACTGGTCGCCCCTACAAAATGTGATAAGGAGTTTTTATATATGAAAGCAACAGGTATTGTTCGTAGAATAGAAGCTTGAGTTATAAAAATACCAAGAATATACATAGCAAAAGCGAGGTGATTTCACCTCGCTTGTCTGTTATCTAAAGTTTCTATGACAGTTTTGTTTTAGAAATTCTTTTATTTCACCATTATCTTTATCTTCGTAATATCCAATGAGTAATTTCTTAAATTCAGGCACATGATTTTCGGGGATGACTAACAATCCTCCCGCCTTTGAAATTAAATAGTGATTTGCAAATATAACCGATGCTCGTTTATTACCATCATTGAAAATCTGTGTTTTCATACAGTAAAGGCAAAGCTCTATTGCAATGTTTATTGCTTCGTCTTCGCGATTTATGATTTCTAAAATGTTTTCTATAACAACGGTTTCTATCGGCAAGGACGGTATATAAGAAGTTCCACCAATAGTTACAGGTATACCACGAATTCTACCGCCACTTGCAAAAAATCCTTCATTTACAAGCTTTGCAATATGACAAAGGATAGAATAATCGCTTTTAACCTGTAACACGTCTTTATCTAAAATAAACTCCCAAGCGTGTTTAAGATTTAATATTTTTTGCACATCGCTTGCAGTTACTCCGTTAACTTTACCGTTTTCGAT